>DYGR01000021.1 GCA_020724545.1 Candidatus Methanoperedens nitratireducens | reverse complement strand
CAAGTTCGGTCTATGAATCAGGAAGCTTCACAGCTTTAGCGTGAGGTAGTTCACCGATTCACCAACCGCAAATTCGACAAAATTATTTCAGAGAGTCTACCGAAGGTTCACCAGAGCCAAAAACCCTTATATTGAACTCCTTCCTAATAGAGCATATTATGACACAGAATCCTAAAATCCATACCTCCCCTACACCAAATGCAACTGAACGAAATAGAGAATCTGTGCGGAAAACAATACGACAGATTCTTGATCGCAGGCGTGAAGTATCTGTAGTGCTCGGATAGATTATCTGATATGGGCCCTGATGAATTCTAGGCATAGCTCAGATACTTGATTGTCTTTTTCTTTTGAGACGCTTATGGGTCTATCCTCATACGTTTTATATTCTCTCAATCGTCTGGCATATAGTTCTTTTCTGAAAATGTAAGCTTCATCTGGCGTATAATCGAAGCTGTGTCCATTCATTACAAGAAAAAGCTCCGCAGCATATAGGGCGGTTCTGTGGTTGCCATCCGGGAATGCCTGGAGCACAATTATGTTTTTCAGATAAAATGTAGCGATTTCAGGAATAGAAACCGTAGTCTTGCTGAATGTAGCTTCTACCAGTGCTCTGAGTTTATGTATCTTTACGGGGTAATCTTCGCTCCCGGAGTATTCTATCTTTGCATCTCTTTGGGCATCTGCTTTTAACCCTTCGTTGATCTCTAATATATCCTCCAGCGTCAGTAATTTAATCGGCTTAATCGGAGTCTTTAAGGTTCCCTGATATCTCTTCTTTAACGCATTTTTGTAGTGTTCTGGTGCTTTCGGTTCTCCATCATTTCCTATAGTACCGGGATCTTTTTCTTCATAGAAGCTCATGCTCACTAAGACTTAGCGCCAAGGTGTCATCAATGTTTCTTTCGGCCTTCATGCATCGTATTTACTTTTAACCATCCTTATTTTACTTTTGATTGAGTGTTTTCTGGCTGGAAAGAGATAGAGTGTAAAGCTGCTGCGGAGCCATCAGAAAGCGGAGGCTGAGGCGCCTTATTAATATGGAAAATCTCTTGGATGATAAACTTCAATTGGCAGATTTTTATCTTTTAATTTTAAAATAAATTCATTCTCATCGAGAGAAACAAGGATCGTGTATGAATCAAACGCAGTTTGCATGTATAAGGAATCAGTTGAATAATTTCGAGTTCAGATACTTTAGATTCAAGAGCATCAACTTTCTTGGCCAAACTGTCTAAATCAGTGTCCATTCTAATCACAGAATTACTATAGCTCGCTTATAAATAATCCTTCGACTGGCGATTGATGCACGCCAGCCTTCGGCTCGATTCAAGCTAATCGCATACGGCTATGAACCTCTTCCCTTCCGCCTCGATATCAGTAGTATCATTCCCAGTATCGAGATCAGGGGCAGGGCAATGGCTGGGAACTCCGGGATCGTGACATACACGTAGGTAGTGAAATCACTGGTCTCAAAGTCGGTAATGCCAAGGTAGGTCGTACTTGCATTGATCGTCTGGGGATATGTGCCAGGCGCAGTTCCTGCTAAAACACCCACTTCTAAAGTAACGGTTTTTGTATCAGGATGCGGGCCGATATCAAAGTCGTTATCAGCAAAGGTATATGTCCAGCCTGGCATAGGGTTATTTACAAACAGATGTACGCTTTCAGTATCATCGGCCTCTGGCAAGGTAGTGACTGTCACTTCATATTTAGCGATCTCACCTGACGTAACAACATCTTTGATCGAAGTTACTGTTACAGATATTCCCGGATTTGCTGAAGCTGTTCCTGCCGAAAGCAGCAGTATAACTGCTAATAGAATTGTTGTTGTATTCTTCATTTTTTCCTCCTATGATATTGTAATTACAGCAGTGCCCTGTGCTTTTGATGTCCAGAGAATGGATTCAGCTTTGATGCGGAACGCCTTCTTTCCTGCTGCGTCTGATGGAATGTTTAATGTAAGGGGTATGACTGTTTCACTGCCTGCTGATAGTTTTACGGTTTTCTCTGTCCAGTTGAACCATGTCAGGGGCATATGGTAGCTTGAACTTAAGCCGTCCATGGAGACATACACGCGGATGATGTCATCGATATTCTCAGTGCTCTTGATTCTTATGTTGTAGTTTATAGTAGCCGGAGCGGTCACCGTGGTGCTCATTGGAGATATTCCTACACCGAGGCCGCCCGTGGGTGCGACAACTGTGTAAGCTGCTGTTGATTCAGCAACATTATTAGCTGCGTCCTTTGCTCTTATGTTAACTGTATAGCTGCCAGCAGAAGAGGCTGCGGTTATGCTGCCCTGCCAGAGCCCGTCTGAGTACGTGAGATGGCTGCCGTCTGCGGTTACTTCTGCCACGCCAACATTATCAGAGGCAAGCACGCTGATGTTGATGAGAGAGCCTGCGGTGGTGCTGGCAGGGAATAGGGTAATGGAGTCGATTACGGGCGGCACATCATCAGCAGGCGCCAGCGTCCTGAATGTATGCTCTGTGCTCTCGTTCGAACTGCCCTGCGCATCCGTGCTGTTCACCACGTAATAATAGATGGTATCCGGCGCAAGGCTGGAGAGGGTGAGCGAGTGCTTTAGAGCCATTTCGCTGCTGTTAGCAAAAAGTGTCAAACTTCCAGACGAGGTGCCGTACTTAACAAGGCTATCCGAAGCCTCATCTGTGTCCCAGGTTATTACAGCGCTATCAGTACCAGATGCAGCGCTGACATTCGTGATCACAGGCGGCACAGTGTCAGGCGCGGCAAGGGTGCGGGCTGTGGCGTTGACCCAGGTTGAGTTGATGTTGCCTGAGGTGTCCACCGTGCGGGTGCTGAGTTCGTATAGTGTGTCTGGGGTCAAGCCTGTGGCGTTGTAGTGGGTTTGCGGTGCTGAGGTGTTGGTTAGGAAGGTGCTGTTGAGGTATATCTCAGTATGGTTGAAATCACTATCTGTTGGATTCGTCCATGTCCAGTTGAGCCAGGATTCGCCTGCGGTAGCTTGGAGACTGGTGATTGAGGCAGGCGGTGTCTTATCGATCTTAATTACCTGAATCCTGGTTGGTTCGATATTGCCTGCGCTGTCGGTTGAGCGGTAATAAAGTGTCGTTGTTCCTTCGTTAGTGATTGCAAATGGAGCGGTATAGGTAGTCCAGGTTGCATTATCAAAGCTGTACTCAGTAGTATTAACACCTGAGCCGCCTTCGTTGTCGGCTGCGGTGAGATTTACCTGGACATCAGAGGTGTACCAATCGTTGTTGCCGAGATTTCCAGAAAACACAGCGGTTGTTGTTGGTGGGGTAATATCTACTAATTTTTCTTTTATAATTCCAGGTTCAATAGTATCCATCTGAGGTTCAGAAACAGTTCTATTTGTGACAGTCCAGTTCCCATCTGGAAGTTGCACCCGTTGCGGATTTTCACCATATTCCATAAAGATAGTGATGTATTCCATTGTTGCATTTGTAGCGTCCACATCAGGATTCTCTTCTAAGTACTTCTGGACATCATGGCTACTCACATAATAACTCACCTGTGTATCCTTTGGAACGAATATCCACTCTTCGCCATTAATTAGGTCTCCAGAAGTGAATGCACCAAGAATTTGCATCTCGTACTCACCACTGGTATAGTTCATGCCCACATGCTTTCCATCCGTTGTGTATGCGTGGAGATCGAGATCGGGATAAGCCAAGTTGTGATAGGCAGGATTCCATGAAGGTGTCAGAAGCCATAAAGGAGGTTTAGTAATTGTTAGCACAACTCCTTTAATTGATTTACATATATCGCAAGGACTTATTTGAATTTCTGCACGGTAAGGATAGTCTAAATACGATGCTGAGACACTAAATTTAACAAAATGATTGATATCCGTATATGGCTTGGCAGAAGTGCCTTCATTGGCTAAAAATGTTGGATCATGGGGAATAGGTAACCATGAATTACTAAGAACATTAATCGATACGTTACCATCTGGATATGTTTTATTTTTATAAATTATGATTCCATTCTCTAGATTAAACCATAATAATTGATCTAATTTTTCTAAATATCTTAGTCCTTCGAAATATCTTAATTCTCCTAAACTTGGTTGCAATAATTCTCTTGCTTCAATTGAATATTCGACTTCATACCCCCGTGGTTCAGAATTAGGAGGTTTAAATACCAAAGCAGAACCGCCGTAATGCATATTTTCCAGTGACGTTATTGGGTAACTACCAAATTTAGTAATTTCTTCTCTAGTTAGCCATCCGAGTTCAGTTTTACTCAATGATGACATATCTGTTGGCTGACTTTTTCGATTATCTTCTTTGCTGTCGTAAACATTTGCTCCATAGCCCATTAAATCCCACCAATACACATTCCCTAGATTCATCCTATTATCATCTAACCCACCAATTTTACCTTTATAATAAAGATCCCAAAGTAAAGTGTTGGGATTATTATGCCTTGTACTGTTTTTTACCGTATAGCCTAGTGTATGACCTATTTCATGCACCCAAGTACCAAAATCATCACCTATAAAAGGAACGACTGCTATCGGATATGATTTCTCAAAAGAACGAGCAGGAAAAGCCTCACCTTTGGCGGATCGTTCATAATCATAAGTTTCGTTAACTACAACAAGAGTATCATATGAATCAAAACAATTTGGACATTGTTCCAGTACATCCCTTACAACTACCATAAAATTCCAATTTCTTCTTAAAGTGATGATTGGATCGTAAAAGTCGAACTCTAAATAAATAGAACCATATGATGATTTTAAATAAAATTCCTGCGATTTCTTTGCTAGATCTTTTAATTTATCTATGTCTTCAGGAGTTGTCATCCCATGGTATTTTCCATTTCGGGTGTAATTGGTTGGTACTATCAGTAATTTTATTATCTGTTTTACAACAATAAAATCAGCATCTGATGTAGGATTATTTCCAAATTCTACCCAATCACTTGCTTTCCCATGCTCATCTATAGTCCTCGCCCGCCAATGATAGCTACCATATATCAATTCAATTGCAGAAGTTGTAGCAGTGCTTCCACTTGCAACGAGACCACTCTCTTTTAATCCTCCCTTAGTTTCATCAAATTTTCCATCATATTCATCCAGGCGTCTTAACTCTACCTGAAGTTTTACTTTATTACCATCAGGATCGTTTACATTGGCACTGAATATAACAGTACGTTCATCAGTTGCACCCCCGATAATTATTTGTGTTGTTCCATCTGATTTTAATTGTTTTAAATCAGATAGTGGATTGGGTGCTTGGTGTAAGAATTGATCCACAGCATTGGCGATTCCAGTTGCCATTTTCTGTTGACCCTCTGCACTCGTCATGAACGCTAGGTCTCCCGACAACCATCCCATCTCAATTATCGCGCCGGGCGTGCTCTTTGCAATAAGGTTGAGCGCATTGTAATATATCATATTATCGGTAAAGTGACCTGGGCTTGTGTCGTAAGGCAGGCCTGTGGCTACGCCGTATGCTGACCACAAAGAATCCACCAATTGATCAGATGCATCACCATTTCCGAGTTTGCCAGTGCCTTTAGCCCCACCATAGCGTGAGACCTTAAAGCCAGTATTTTCACCAGCGCAGTAATCGGCGTGCAAAGCCACAAAGGCGTCGGCTGTATAGCCAGGTACAGGACTATTTGGTGCACTTGCCGATGGGAGCACGTCCACTGTGTATCCGCGTTGGCGCAAGATTTCTGCGGATTTGTTGGCTACTGCGAGATTTATATCTACCTCGCGAGTCTGGCCATCGCACCCGATCGCGCCGCTATCATATTGCCAGTGACCAGCCTGAATTCCAACCCGCTTTCCGGTTTGTGGAGCTGGTGTAGGAGTCGGGGTTGGTGTTGGAGATGGTGCGGGAGTACTATATAAGATCTTATACTTCCCATCAAACCCTTCAGTATAGTGATCAACAATTAGTATTCTACCATTTCGCATCCAGTAGTTATATGGCGCAATTTCTGAACCATCTCTTTCCCTTATAACTTTAAGAATCGGCACTTTATTGTCATAAGGATCCTCAATCGAGACGATAACCCACTTCCCGGTCAGATCCTCTATACCTATGTCCATGTTTGGATTATCCGGTGTCGGGCTGCTAACTACTGTATAATTCGCAATAGATACAGGCGTGGAACTCCCAGTATTTGGATCAAGAAGCAGGTAATATGTTTCATCATTCTTAGGCGTTACAAGGAGGTCATAGGTAACATCCCCAGTGTCAATTTCCCTGTGGATTATATTCGTGTTGAGTTGCTTTATCAGCGAAGTTCCCATTCCACCCAGCTCGCTACTGTGAATGTATTCTCCAGTGAATTCTGTGAAGGTGCCGTCTATACTGGTAACCATCTCCCACCATGCCAGCTTGCTCTCGCCGGGACTTATGTCGCCAAAGTTTATCTTCAATGAATTGCTTCTGTTCTCTCCCTATAAAGCGCTCCTTATGATTTCAAAGTCGATCAGCAGTCCTGAGGGATTGTATATAACCGGCTGAGCTGTGTCTATTGAGAAGTTCCTTGCCGTGCCGTAACCATCGTTTGTTACTCTGACTGCAAGTTTAAACGGTTTATTAGCAATAACATCCGATGGAATATAGTAATCAAGAGTAAGTTGAGGCTGGGGGTTAACCAGTATCTCTATATTTTTAGTTAAAACCTCGAATCTGATCCCATCTACACTGTATGTAATATCTGCTGAAATGTTATATTTTTGTCCGTTTGTACCGCCTGCTCCAGACTTTGGAATGATCAGCCACTGAGCTTTAGCAAGCTTGAGCGGGGATATCCTGCCAGTTCCATCGATATTACTTATGCCATCAAGCTGGGGAGCTCTGATGAAGAATTTTTCATTGGCGTTTAATCCATTTTCATCAGTAATCTGTAGCCTGACTCTTACATTCTCTATGTTATTATCTGACATTCTATTGCGAATACCAAGGCCTGCCCAGAATGCATCGCGCTCCGTGGTTGCATTTTGAGAAATGGAAAGCATAACCGTCTCATGTATGGTATGTGTGATGACCGGTCTTGGTGGCTTCCTATCAGCTGAACCGCCATTTGGAAGACCTGGCCATTCTGGAAAGTCAGGCAAAGGAGGAAGCACAATATTAATACTTCCTCCATCAACTTCCGAGTATGCAAGGGGGATAAACCAGAGACAATTGAACTTGTCCGGAGGGGGATAAGGACCATATTCAAATACAAGCCCTCCAAGTCCACCTGTCACCTCAGGCAGAGAAACTCCAATAGTAACACCATAGCTTGTGGGTATTTCATTTAAGTTAAGTCTCGATATTTCTTCCGGATTAATTTGTTTAGGATCAAATGTTCCAGTCCAAATTTTAAAAGCGGGAATTTCTTTTCCATAAGCCTCTTCTAACATACTCTTTAAATCTATTTCGATATCCATCTTAGTCTTAAATCGCAATTTTAATACATCACCAAGACCCAAACTTTTAGTAAAGGCTATTGCTAAGGCATCGCTCAATCCGATGGCGCCTTCTATGTTATTATTCCTTGCTTTTATCTCTGCTGGACGAACGGTTGTGTTTTCATTTATTTTATTTATCCAAATCAACCAGGGCAAATCTTTCAAGCGTTCAGGTGTCATTCCAACACCATAACCGTTTATACAAAATGAAAAATCTGGCTGAGGAATGGGAGGCAACGGTGGGAAAACAATTCGACTTAGCTGGAAGTTAGCTATCGTTACATCGCTTTCATTCACAGTTACTTTTTTTGAAGCAGAATAATAACCTGTTTTTTCGGCTCTTACATTACGTACGCCTGTTGGTACATCTAATATCGTGTAGCTGCCGGACTGGTCTGTTGTTGCATAACCTCCATCTGTAACAATATAAGCTCCTTCAAGCCGCTCACCAGTATCTAAATCAGTAACAGTTCCAGTTACAGCACCAGTGGTAATTGCGGTTTCAGGTATAGGCTCTAGCTGCAAGTCGACTATTGTTGTGGCATCTTTACTTACAGCAGCGGTTTTTGAAGATGCGTAGTATCCCTTTTTCGAAGCAGTAACTGTGTATATACCTACGGGTATACCATTTATTGTATAATCACCAGAGCCATCCGTCTTGTTAGAACGACCCTTTACAGTTACTACAGCTTCATATATAGGAGCGCCGTCGCTTGCATTTGTAACCATACCTGCTATCGAACCTTTTTCAATGATGGGAGGACCGCATATATTGGGCGTTCTAACAACCAGCGGAACTGTCGTTCCAGCATAACTGGCAACTGCCCTTCCATCTATGAAATGCAAGTATTTACCAGTTATATCCACTCTGCCAGAAAATCTCTGGCATGTGTCAGCAGTAGAGGAAAGTTCTACTATGTAGGGCAACTGTACGCTGCTCTTCGCTTTTATTTCCTCTATCTGAGATACCATAGGTGTGAATTTAACGTTGCCACTGATAGCTGATGTGATTGAGACATTATAAATTGAAACCAGACCCAGATTGGCTACTGTAAGTGTTTCATATCTAACTTCTCCGGGTTTCAGGTCATATTCAAGGTACGGCGGAAATGCTATTATGATTGGAACAGGTACATCCGTCTCAAATCTCATCCTGAGAATTATCTGATACCAGTCCTCTATGCTTGTTGGTATTATATCCCATTCGAAGTCGATGAACGAAACTTGCAAGGTTACATTGATCTTCTTCGGGATATCCATCGGCTCAACTACTACCGAACCAAGCTGAGGCAGTATATTTTGATCAATGGGACTAACCTCGTAGATGTAACGACCGGCTGGAAGGCCGCTGATGAGAGCGTATCCAGTGGAGTTGGTCATTGCTGTATATTCCTGATAGGTCGTTTCATCAATGAGCAAGATATTCGCTTCACTGATATTACGACCAAGAGCATCTTCGACATAGAACAGCAGGCTGCCATTTGCCATATCGGTTATAAAGGCAGTAATATCAACCTGCACAGTCTCATGGTTATCGCTGGTTATATTGACTGTATCATAGTATGTTCCAAGATTTACATTGTAGGATTGAATATGAATATCAAATGTGATGTTTTCACCCGGCTGGAGGTTACCGAGACTGGTATTTGAGGTTATTCGCATCCAGTTATGTTCAGGCTGGTGCAGTGTGACATTTTGCAGGACGCCATATCCTATATTCGAGATTTTGACCGTCTTTATAGCGGTCTGGTTTTTATTCAAGCCAATGATGAGGTTATCTTGCTCAAGCGCCACTATTGGAGTTGGTGGAAACAATTTAACATGCAGTTCACTGAACTCATTTGACATCTGGTCGGTTGTAACATTTATAAGGAATACTGCTTCATCAGGAACAGGTTTACCTGCGTTTATTTGCAGGGTTATGGACGCGTTTTCATGAGGCCCAAGTTCAGTGGGTACACTGGCGGGGTCTATAATTATATAGACGTTATCAGATATGTCAAGATCCTTCACACCTGCTGTGATGCCTGTTAATATCGTTTCACCCAGATTATAGAGCGTGAAGTTAATGATTTGTGTAGAATCCTCAGACATGTTGACTGCAGCTGATGATGGAGATAAATATAGGCCGTGGATTGTGAAATAGTTCTCAGCCGTTCTCAACAGTCCAATGTTTGTCACAGTAGCTTTTACTGTATAGTTGCCAGCTTCGACTGCAAATGGCTGGAACGTATAGTTGAACTCACCTGCTCCGTTTGTAATTGTTGAATACGATCGTGTGAAACCTTGCAGGTTTACCTGAAGGCTTATATTGGCATTTGAAAGTGGACTGTTATTATCAAACCTAACACTTCCATAAATGCTAACAGGTTCATCCCTATCATAATATGTCCTGTCCGTACCCACAGTTACGGTAAAGTCCTCAGAGACTCCAATCGATAGACTTGCAACTTCAATATCACCTGAGGTATCGTTTCCAATAAACAATACTGTAAACAGGCCGGGTCCGAGCAGGCTTGTATCTACATTTCTGTAAAACTCCCCAGCAGTATTATTAAACATCATCTCAACCGATTCCAATACAGGTATTGAGCTGTTGAGGGGATATATTGATAGATTCAGACTCAGGTTCTTGTCAGTTAGGGTTTGAGGTATGTCCCCAGGTTTCGCTACTCTGGCAGTGAAGTTCGCAGTCTCGCCAAAAATATATGATCGCTTATCACTGCTGGGCTGGATAAAGTAAGCACCTGTAAACAACAGCTTTACAGATGCCTGACCGCTATTAGTATCATTATAAGCTGTTATATTGATTGTCCAGATGCCGCGAGCATCCTCTCTGCTAACAATGTATTCGCCGGTCAAGTTATCGGCATCTTTTGACAGTATAACCTGTTTTGATATATCATTAGGATCTGTGAGAACAGCATAGGCTGAGATCCCAGAAACAACCGGATTCCCAGCAGCATCTTGAACATCAATCTCGAACCTTAACTTCTCTCCGACTGGATAGACAGAATAATCTTCAGGTTTGTATACATTAATATTCAGACCGCCAGGTAAGTGACCTGCTGTAATCGCTGTATTATTAACCCACGTCTGATTCACATTCCCACTTATATCTACGGTGCGAGTGCTGATTGTGTGTATAGTACCTGGCTGTAGATCAGTCGCATTATAATATGTTTCACTTACATTGGCCGCGAAGCTTCCATCCAGATATATCATAGTATGGTCAAAGTCGGGGTCTGAAGGGTTAGTCCACGTCCAGTTTATCCATGTCGCGCCTGCAGAATATGCATGCAAATCCGTAACACTTGCTGGAGGCGTGGTATCCACAACTGCAGCCAGCGCTGTCCTTGCAGTATGATTAACCCACGTCTGATTGATATTTCCACTCAAGTCAACCGTGTGTGTGCCAATCGTATATTCGGTATCCGCAGTCAGGTCAGTCGCATTGTAATAGTTTACAGGTAAAGTGACATTCTTCTGTAAAATGCCATTAACATAAATAATCACATGGCTGAAATCTATGTTGTCAGGATTTTTCCATGTCCAATTTATCCACGATGTTCCTAAAGATGATACGTTAAGCTCTGTAATACTATCAGGCGGTATAATGTTCTCGAACCACCCATTCTCTTTCATAAATGGATAATTATCCTTTGCACCTGCGCTGCCGCTTATGTTATAAGGAACGTCCCCGATGCCATCTGCTGGTGGATAGTCTTGATGTGGACCTCTTAAATTATCCGAGTTTGCGTAGTCGCTCCAGTAGTTGCCGCCGGAAGGATAGCCGTTGTCCCATGTATTGTTATAACTATCATCTATAGCTTGATTTGTATTGTTTATGAAATTATTATGGAAAAAGCTGTTATTATTAGAAGAAGATAGATAGACCCCATATTGATTGTTCAAGATATTATTATCATTCAATGTGTTATTTTTAGCATTATATAGATATATTCCTAACTGATTATTCAAATTTGATGTACCTTGGCTTATCGTATTATTATTAGAATAATACAGATAGACTCCGTAGTCATTGTTCGAAGCGTTATTGCCGCTTAGCGTGTTGTTGAAAGAAGAAACTAAGAGAATTCCTATCCAATTTGAATCAGCAGTGTTGTAGCTAAGTGCGTTGTTACCAGAGTATAGTAAACTAACCCCGTCACCACTAATATTACTGTTTTTAATTATCAAATTTGATGAGTAAGCTAAAGACAGGTGACCGGCGTCTATTTGATCCAATACAACGTTTTCCTGGTCAAATATATAGTATACAGGCTTGCCGTTTATTTTGTTTGTGGAGTCGATATTATTATTAAAATCTTCTTTTTTATTACCCCATACAAAAAGTCCTCGCATGTTTGTTGAAATATTGTTACTGGTTAACGTGTTGTTAGTGGAAATCTCTAAATAGATTCCGTAGTTTTTATTCAAACTCATTGTGTTATTGCTGAGTGTATTGTTGTTGGAATATCTTAGATAGATGCCCTGGTAGTTGTTCGAAGCGCTGTTATTTCTAAGTATAACATTATTAGAGCTAACATAAATCCCTGAGCTACTGTTCCTAACATCAAATCCTTCAAGCATCACTCCATTTGCAGTTATCCTGATCGCACTTTCCATCATTCTTCCATCTACTACTGGAATACCGCTGCCATTGTCTATGCCGCGCAGGGTGAGCCGTTTGTTCACATTTACATTCTCAAAATAGGTTCCATTGTCTACAAGTATCACATCACCCGGACTGGCGTCATTGATAGCTGCTTGTATGCTTGTGTAATTAATACCTTTGTTGATATTATGAACAGGTCCGATGTTTGGTGTTGGTACCCAGGGTTTAGTCAGCGGATACCTGTCCACACTGCTGCCGCCTGGAATCGAATATTTCGAATCACAAATGCCATCACCATTTAAGTCTGAGCACCCTTCTGAATGCTCGTCAAAATTGCTGTAATAATTTCCTAAAGTGCCGCTGTCCCACTGGTTTTTGCCATCGTAATCGTAGGCGTTATAATTAGTATTGTTAACAAGGTTGTTCTGATAGAGGGTGTTGTTGCTGGAGGAGTAGATGGAGATACCATTAAAGTTGTTACTGCTGATGTTGTTTCTTATAATTGTATTGTTGCTGGAACCAGAGAGTGAAATGCCATTATATTTGTTATTACTAAAAAAATTGCTTTTGAGAGTGTTATTTCTGGAATTCTGAAGCCATATCCCATATCCATTGCTACTAGCATTATTACTTTCAACTGTATTGTTGTTAGAGTTATAGGTATATACAGCCTGATCTGAGTTGGTGAGCGTATTACTGCCAATGGTATTGTTGCTGGAACCAGAGAGTGAAATGCCACTGCTATTGATTATATTGCCAACGATGATGTTACTACTGGAAGATGCTATATTCATGCTATTTTGGTTATTGGTGATATTATTGCCTTTAATAGTGTTATTGTTACTTGACAAGTCAATATAGATTCCATATCCATTATTTCTGAGATAATTGTTTTGTATTTTAGAGTTGTTGGTTTTATAGAAGTAAATGCCATTGCTGTTGTTTATTAGGATCAGGTCTTTTACCGTTATGTTATTACAGCCGATACAGTAAACTGTGCCTGCATTAGAGGATGAATCAATTATAGTATCAGAAGCACCTACAAGGTAGAAAATCGGTTTTCCATCAACAAGGTTGCTTGTATCAATGTTGTTGTAACCTCCGGCTCCAAAATTGTAGCGGTTACCTGACATTAAATTACTCTGCAATGTACTATTGCTTGAGCCTGATAGAGCTATGCCTGTGTTGGTATTATTATTAGCAGTGTTGTTTATTAATACGTTATAACTAGAGTTCCATCCTATATAGACACCTGTTCCATCATAATAGGAATAGTACGAACCACCATTATTTGAGGCATTGTTATCAACGATGAAATTATAACTTGATGAGTAAAGATAAATGCCGTAACCACCGTACCAATCAGAGTTATTTGTAGCAGTATTACCACGTATAGTATTGTTATTGGAATACTCTACTCTGATACCAGTACTACTTGAATATCCTCTATAATTATTTGAAGCAATATTTCTTTCCAAATTACTATCATTCGAGTAAGAAAGAACTATTCCGTAAGAATTATAAAATATGGCAGTATTTTCTGTGAGAGTAACATTATTAGAATGGCTAACATAAATGCCGTAGTAACTATTATTTGCAGAACTATTTTGTAAAATGGTATTATTAGAGTATTGTAAATAGATACCATATGCTACATTATTCGAGGCGTTAATATTCTGAATAACATTGTTGTTGGATATGACCTTCAATCCAGCATTATAGTCTGGCCAGTTACCCCAACTGGTGTTGACCAGGCTGAATCCTTCGATTATCACCCCATCATCAGTGACGTTCATAGCGCTCCCAAGCATTCTTGCATCCACTACAGGCATCCCGCCACCATTATCAATACCACGAAGAACTAACTGTTTGGTTATATTCACGTTCTCATAATACGTTCCGCTGTCCACCTGTATCTCATCGCCCGGGCTGGCATCGTCTATAGCAGCTTGAATGGTAGTGTAGCTGGTGCCCTTGTTGATGTTGCGAACAGGACCTGCTGGCGGTGTAGTATCAGCAGCAGGAGCAGTATTAATGCTTAAAATTGATGAGTTTTGACCCCAGTTGTTATATGAATCATTAGCTCTGATCACATATTCATATAAGGTATCGGCAGTTAATCCTGTATCGTTCCAGTAAGTATTCTGTGTATATCCAAAACTGGTGAAATCTCTGAATACCTGGTAATAGTTTGCATCTGTTATTGGGTTCCAGCTAAGGTTAACTGTCGTCTGTGTCGGAGTATCGTTTATCAACCCAGTAACCTGAGCAGGCGGTATAGTATCATAGATCATCTTATTCACATTTATGATATCTGCGCCGCTAATTGTTACTTCTAAATAACCAGTGTCAAATCCGACTTTAGAATAGCTGAAGTTATACGTGCCATTAAGCAGACCAGTTATCAGATAGTAACCAGATGCTATAGTGGTGTTCTGGTGACTGCCATTATGCACCAAGACATCTACATCTGCTAATCCCAAACCATAATTATCGAATACATAGCCGCTTACATTATAAGTAGGCTGCTCTGTAACAGTCCAGCTCCATGTTCTTGAGACTGAATCATAGTTATCACTGGCAGTTACAGTAATGTTGTACACTCCTATGTCTGCCGTTGAGTTGGTATAATATGCAGATATAGCGCTTAAGTTATTCTGAACCATTGAGCCATCGATATACCAGGTAACATCTGCAATTCTGTTAAGGTTTATTTCAAATGTCTGGGCTGTACCCACTGTAGTGGTGGGATCAGTTACAGGTAATGAAGATGTAATTGATATACCATTCACAGTTACGGTTATAGTTTCACTAGCTACACCGCCATAGCCATCGCTTGAATTGAAATACCAGACATAAACTCCTGCATCTCCATACCCCGGAGTCCATGAGAACTCACCTGTAGTTGTATTGAAGATTCCCTTTGTGGCATTAGTGCCATATGTTATTGTATCTAAATCTGCATCTGTAGCCGATACTGTGAACTGCAGAGGCTGATTTTCATCTATGGTCTTATCCCCAATTGGCTCTTGAATCGGGACATTGTTTGCAACCTGTGTGTTCTGTGATACTGAGGCTGAACTTAAACTTCCGCTTCCTGAATTGTTGTAAGCCCATACAGTTATATTGCTCCATCCATGCGGACCAACTGATGTATTAGAATAAGTATTGGTTGTTCCGTTTGTCCAGACGCCATTCACACTTACGTTATAACTATCTGTTGCATTGCCTGCTCCTGCCTGCCATGTATGGTTGATCCAGAAGTTTCCTTGCGTGCTGGCAAGGTTCACTGGATCTGGCGGGATATATTCTGTTGGTGCACTCACAGTTACTGTTATCGTTATAGTTTCACTAGCTACACCGCCAAAGCCGTCGCTTGAATTGAAGTACCAGACGTATATCCCTGAATCGCCGCTGCCTGTCTGCCATGAATATTCCCCTGTTGCGGGATTAAGTGAGCCTCCTGTTGCATTTGTACCGTATGTTATTGTATCTGAGTCAGCATCTGTGACTGACACACTGAAGGTCAATAGATCTCCCTCGGTTACTATCTTGTCTCCAATTGCTGCTTGTACCGGTGCATTGTTCGGTATAGTTGCATTGAACCATACTTTCGTCTGGTTAACGTTACCAGAATTATCCACAGTCTGAGCACTGATATTCTGGGTATAATGTGGTGACCAGGTGAGATTCAGGTAGTTCGTAGGATTACTAACGTTCTGAAGTGTAGTATCATTGCTATACCTGAACCATACATAACTGAAATCAGCATCTTCTGGATTAACCCAGGTGTTGTTTATATAGAAGTTGCCTGCGGTTGTACTTGGATTGGATACCGATGCGGGCGGCGTGGTATCTACAATATCTCCAAGCGTCTTTGCCGTATCCGTAACCAGACTTTCATTCACATTGCCCCATATATCTACAGTCTTGACACCAATTTCATAGGTCGTATCCGGACTCAGGTCTGTAGCATTGAAATGATCCGCCGATGTGTTCGCTTTCCAGGCTCCATTCAAATATATTATCACATGCCCGAAGTCTGTGTTATTCGGGTTATCCCATGTCCAGTTGATCCATGTTGCGCCTGCAGAATATGCATTCAGATTAGCAACACTATCAGGTGGGGTTGTGTCTGGAGTGATATTGATGAGCGACTTGAACCACAGCATGTCTGCGGATTCTATAAAAATCCTAGGTTTAACCTGTCCTACTGAACTATCAAGCTCAGATGGGGTGACATTAAGCTGTGACACAAGCAGAGAATCGACATGCTCTGTGAATATTCTCGGCCTGGTCAAGGCTGTGCTTGCATCTAATTCACCTGGGGTATCAGAGAGATCGCTCTTCAGGAGAGCATCAAGGTGTTCGGTAAATATCCTCGGCCTAATAGTACTAAGAGAAGAATCAAGTGCGCTGGGAGTATCATCCAGGCTATTTATCAGGAGAGAATCCAGGTGTTCAGCAAATATCCGGGGTCTGATTTGAGCCAAAGAGCTATTAAGAGCATCTGGAGTTTTATTTAAGTTGTTCTTCATTATTGTATCCAGGTGCTCAGTGAATATCCTGGGTCTAACAGCATTTAATGAACTGTTAAGCTCAACTGGAGCTTTGCTTAAATTTAGCCAGAGTAGAGAACCAGCATGTTCTGTGAAAATCCTGGGCTGGACACTATCGAATGAACTATTAAGCTCCACAGGCGCAGTGTTCAGGCTGAGATTAAATATTGATGCATTCTCTACATATACTGCTGCCGATGCGCCGCTAATTAGAGCAGGCAGCAGTAATACAAGCAGCAGCCCCGGATATTTTAAGTTCCCCATGACAAGACCTGCTTATGGCTGTTTGTATATCAGAACGATTGCTATGTTTGAGGAGCCATAGTCATAAAAACCATATTGTCTATACCAAAGATCACCCTTATGGAGCACGTCTTTTGTTAGCGGGTCTATTGTGCCATAGTATCTTTCAGCACGTAGTTTACCACCATCTGATCTGCTCTTGTGATTAAAAAACGCGCCATCTGTTCCAGAAAGCTCACTTCCGTCCAGATGGAACCCACTGTAGCTATAGCTATTGGCATCGTATGAATAATACGCCCACGAAACATTGTATAGTGTAATTTCATCTGGTATTCTGAACCTGAAACTACTCACTCCCTCAGTTGCCCTTGTCTTGGCTATAATCGCTAATCTATTCGCCTCAGGATGCTGGAAGTCATAATACTTCGTATCTGACCTGATGGTCGAATAATCAATACCTATAGCACCTGAGATTTTAGAGATCGCATCCTCAAGACTTGTAGTGTTCATCTGGCTCAGGTCAGGGTTATTCGGGTCGAATTGTCCCCAATGCATTATCATGCTCCTGTACTGCTCCTTGGGATAGTATGCCATCACCCATCCGTCCGCGCTCGTGAACACGTGCGGAGTTTCATATTCTGTTGAGTTAGGGATCTCGACTGTACCTATTATATACGTGCTTGTTCTATCTTCGATTATCGTGTATGCGCCAGCCGCCTGATCTAAATTGATATTTGTACCAACGTTTACGTAGGCCGATATGCCCGCCTCATTGGTCGCGAAGCCGGCTGATGCATTTCCTGCTAATAATAAAACTACGCAAATCAGCGTGATGAGCGCTGTATATATTTTTGTTCTCATATTTTTAGTCCTCCTTTTAATCTTTAATAAACGGTGGTTTTTCGAGAGTGATCGAAATGATATTATTAGTGGCAGCGCTCGTGTTCTGGCTGGTGTTTACCATTGAAGTGCTGTTATTATCGATCTGGTTATTTTCTGAATCAGGTTCGATTTCAACAGCATCTGACTGAAACGAAAAGAGAGATGCTAAAACACCGATCAACAACACCAGCACCGCTATTCCAACAACTATTCCGAGGGCACGCCCTCCGCAAGCTTTTTTCCCGAGCATTTTTCCCACCTGTCCAACATACCTATCCAATATGCACGATGGCGCCCACCCGCGTTTTTCTTTGAGCAAGACCACCAGGCTGTTTTTGAGTGCAACTAAGAAGTATATAAATCTTCCTAAATTATATTATACAAATTAATTATAATTATTTTTAATTACAATTTACACAGATGTTTGCGGTGCCGCTGTGTTGAGTCAGGTTAATATCATATCCTCAATTTCAGACAATACTTCGGTGAGTCCCATCTCTTTGGAAGGTCTGACTTCAGTGCTCGTGTGTTTGTCAACTACCCCCGACTAAAGTCGGAGGCATGGTATAGCCTGTAGCCATTCCATTTTGATTCGAGAGAAGTTTGTTAGTCTCAAAGGCTAACCTTATTCTCTCTGGTCTGTTGACAAGACCTCTACTGATTGTCTCTCTTACGAGAGAATCACCAGCTACTTTTCTCAGGATGTTAAGAGAACCATTCACATCAGCGTTTATTAGAGTGCCTGTACTGCTTTTATACAGTCCCCTCTTAATCCTTCTTGTTTTCCCGTATGGCTGCTCTTTGATCTCATCAAACGCAAGAGCATCAGTCCTTGATGTGTATGCTTCATTCGGATCATCGTAGTTGATACCGTACCGTTCACACTTCGATTTTAGCTTCCGTTTGAACAGGTGATATGGTATTCCTACGAAATTCTGGTTATTGCGTTTGCCGTGATTGATCTCCTGCTTTATTCCTTCAAACTCACCTACCACTATATTACCTATCTTATTCTCTAGACACACATTAATTATGTGATTGACAGCTCTGTTCAGGAATTCATTGATTTTGTTATGCCTGATTACAGTGATCTTAGATTGCTTGTCAGTGAATCCCTGTATGTTCTGTTTATCTTTGATAGATTGTAACCTTGCTATCTCTTTGTTGTAGTAACGGTTAATTGATTTTATGTACTTACCACAGATTATCTGGGCAGTCCCGTTAACACTTTCAATGCATGTAGCAAAGTTATCAAGTCCTAAATCAATTGATAGGTAATTAGAATTGTCTAACTGCATCTTGTTTTCGATTTTTTCATAAACATATTCTATTTTAAAGTATTTGCCGTTATGTATTGGAATTACTCTTACTTCGAGTATTTTTCCATCGACGTTGGGCGGTATTTTAAACCTGAGATCCTTACCATTTAAGTTATTATCTTTCTTAAACTTTTTACTCATGCCTAAATATACATACCCTTTCTTAATCACCAGATGCCCGACGGGATATATTAAAACAAAATACCCGTTTTTATCAAGATAGTGCGGAGTATGGATTGGTCTGTTATAATTTCCTCTCTTTCTTTCCCCAAGCAGTCTGAAAAAGCTTTTCATTGATCTATCCACCACTTTCAAAGCCTGTTGAGCATTATCACTATGCAGTAGCTTATAATTCTCGTTTGTTTTGCAGTAGTGGTAATTCTCTTCATAAGGTAAGAATTTATCATTTAAGAAATAGTATTGCCTAACAGTGTATAGGCCAACGTTATACAGGTTTTTAGAATACCTGCACAAAGAGCGAACTATCTCGTACTGGTTTTTATTCATCCTGAGACAGTTGCTCTGTGTTAAAATCACAATCGTAAAATATATAACGACTTACAACCATATATAGTTTATTATGTTATTAAAAGGCGGGGTACGCTTCCTCCCTGCAATCAATTGCAGGGTCTCCGCTACCCCTGCACCCCGGAGGACAAAGTCAGGGATGATTTGGGAAGGTAGAAACATCTCTACCAATAAGTACCGATACGTTTTGTAGAATCTCCTATTATCCCGCTTCCTGCATCCTGGCAAGCGTAGCCTTTATCTCCGCTATCTCGCCTCTGAGATCGCTGACTTCGCGCATGAACATCTCACGGAAGTCATCCCGCACAAGATGAATTTCCTCCTTGACCTCCCTGAACCCTGTTTTCATATCAGCGAATCCCTTTTCAGTCACTTTTATTAAAGAATCCTGCTTTTCCAGCATTTTATCCTGCTTTTCCAGCATACTCAAAAGTATTGGGATGCCCTTTCCCCACTGTTCCATCTGGAATGCCTGCATCACGCGCTCTATAGGCGGAACTGTGTTCTTATATCCTTCAAAAGATATATCTTCTACAATAGCCTCTTTGGGAGTAAAAGTGAGAACAAAATTTTTAAATTCCTCGATTACTTCGTCACCAGCTTCAATGATCGCTATTACTGCCTGAGTGCTGTTGATATATGTATTGAACGTATTAAAGTTATTTACACCTAGAGAAAGGGCTTTATTGACAAGCAATACTCTGTAACCAGTATCATGCACCTTACTGCCTTTAATTGTAAATTTAAGTTTTTGCATTTATGCACCTTCGTTTTTATTAATCTGTGATCCTATATGTTATTTGCTGGGAAACCAAAATCTAATTTAACTTATAAGTTCGACTGGAAATCTTCAAGATCAAAAGCAAAGTATCCTTTTTCTCTGAAAGCTTCTTTCCCTTCAATAGTTTTAGCAATAACGCTGTAAGGACATCTCTCGATGACGGTTTATAAATTTACTAATCATGATTAGTACTAATTTGAATTAGTGTAATATAACATTTTTCCTTAAAGACTGGAGTTTTCTTTTACCCCTTGACCCCAACGTTATAAATAGTAACAGTACCGATATTGCTCTGTCCGGGAGGAAAATGGATCTTAAAAACCCGCATTTCAATCTTGTCCTTTTCATAATACTCATCGTAGCCTCCTATGTTGAGCTTACCTTTGGATTTGGAGGATCGGTATATCTGGCGCTTATTTTCTTCATCATATCATTGATCCTGCTCGCCAGGCTTATAAAACTTAAAGGTGCTGGCCAGCCCAGGCTGAAAGGCTCAAAAAAGCTGCTGCTGTCAGGAATCGCTATTGTAACAGCCGATATCCTGTATAACTTCACAGCAGGTTCGGATATTCAGACCCTGGACACCATGGTCATTTTCCTGGGGATATCCCTTATAGCGCTCAGCATTAAAAACACAAGCGTCAGCAGCATGGGCGAGTTCGGTGTCTATTTTTCTTCCATTTTCCTCGTGTTCTTTTTGATCGTGTATGCCATGCCTTCACGCATGGGCTCGAACATCTATGATTACTACGGCTATTATGCGACAACCATACCTGCTGTGTTTATACTGCAGTCCACAGGCTTTTCTCTGCACATGGATTCCCTGGTCACGTTCCATGCATACGGAGTGGATGATATATACTACAAAATAGACCTGGGATGCTTTGGTTTCTATTCCATGATCCTTATATTAAGTACAGTGCTGGCATACAGGCTCACCATGCCTTTGAAAAATCACCACAGCCTTTTGAAGATAACCGTGATACTTTTCGCTGCATCTTATATCTCAAACCTGCTGAGGATACTCGGCCTTGTATCCATAGGCTACTACTACGGTCTGGATACAATGCTGACCTTCCACACTTTCCTCGGCTGGGCGCTCTTTGCAGCCATCGTTCTGCCGGTGACATATGTTTATCTAAAGTGAACTACCTCATGCAACCTTTGGATACTTTTTTCTTGCAATCCTGTTCCCTTCCTCTTCTACTTCCGTTTCAAGCTTATCTATATCGATTTCCTTTATTTTTTCAATAAATCTAGTTTTGATTTGCTCTGTTTCAGACTATAGCATCAATAAACCGTTGGATTTTTATTAATGTCAACCGGTTGCATATTTAGTGGATTGCAGCGACCTTTGCTTTTATTTCAGCTAACTCAACTTCTATCCTTGAAAGCCGCTCATCAAAACGAGTCCTGAAATCATCCCTGAGAAAGTGAATCTCAGATGTGATCTCTGTTCTGCTCTGATCGATCTTGTTTCCAAGTTTTTCTCCAAGTTCATCGATTTTGCTCATTGTTTCATCTTGCTTTCTTATCATGATATCCTGCTTTTCGATCATGATGTCCTGCTTTTCGATCATGATATCCTGCTTTTTTCCAAGACTGCTGAAACCATTTTTTGTTACATGTATGAGCTCTTTGAGCAAATCCGCTGCTGTGTCAAGTCTTTCATCAGTTTCTCCTTCGCTGACAAGCTTGTAGAAACTTTCATATTCCCCTGAAGGAGCAGAATATTCCTTCTTAATATCAGTGACATTGATTAGCGTATTTTTTATATCAACTGCCTGAATAAACCTTTCCAGATCTTTTTCTTCTCCTTCTGCTATGATCTTTACTCTGCCGTCCGGGAGGTTCTGCACATTCCCTCTTATGTCCAGAGCTTTAGCTATTGATACGACTTTTGTTCTGTATCCCGTTCGCTGCACGCTGCCAGAGATGTATAGTGCTGCACGCATCATCGTTACTTCTTTTTCCCATATAGCAATAAAGGTATCTGCGGTTTCTTGTCTATTCATAAATCTAGTTTTGATTTGCTCTGTTTCAGTTCATCTTAAGTGAAAACGGCTGAGGAGCTTATAAAGCCTGCCCCCGACCTCTATCTCATAATCCTTTGAAACAAACCCGGGCTTCTCCACTCTTATTCTGTGCATGCCTCTTCTTATTATCAGTTCCACATCGCCTTTATTATCGCTTTGAAGCCAGCGTGCATCTACATACACATCTGCTCCTGCCACGGGGTTGCCCTGGTCATCCCTCACCCTGATAACGCTGCTGCCCTCGTACACACCAGAAAAGTCAAGCTTGAATTGTTTCCTTGTGATATTTGCCGGCTCAACAGATACCTCTTTTTGCTCTCCGGCTTTCAGGTCAAAGCTGACATACACAAGGCAGCTACCTTCTTTTTTCTCCTGTCTTGGTATGCGCCCGTTCACAGCAGAGTAGGAGCAGGAATTATCTAAAACCGGAAGCTTAAGCCTGTATGTTATTCCTTTTACCTCTTCATTATTATGGTTCACGGCATTGAGGATCACGTAGTCTGCGCCTTTTGCCACATCTGCTGAGACTTTCTGGATGAGCCTGAAATGAGCTGCTATTTCACCGGGTGCTGTGAAGCTCATGCCCCTGCTCTTTGAGTAGTTCACCAGCTCCATCACCTGATCTATGTAATCCGGGTTCCCTATCTCTTTAGCGTTCCAGAAAAATACAGCCATGCCCCCGTCCTCTACCGCAGAATCCAGTGTCTCTTTCCACTGGGAGAACGCGTTCTCCACATCGAACACCGGGCGCAGGATCGAGCTTGCAGGCCGGGTGACAGGGATAAGCACGACACCCGTCTCTTCCCCGCGGTAATACGCAGGTTTTGGGTGCCTGAGCCCCTCCCTGAAGAACTCCCTGATCGGCGCAGGGACGGTCAGAGCCGCTGCGAACAGGATATTGTTATCAGACAGTGCTTTTATGGTGTCCAGATTGTATTTGAACGATCCGGGCAGTACTCCATTTACATCAAGTGCTTCCTTTATCCTTCTTATATCATCGTTCTGGATGCTCAGGTTTTTATATGTCTGCTTTTCATAGGTGTTTAGGTATCCTGCAG
This sequence comes from Candidatus Methanoperedens nitratireducens, assembly GCA_020724545.1. GTDB lineage: Archaea > Halobacteriota > Methanosarcinia > Methanosarcinales > Methanoperedenaceae > Methanoperedens > Methanoperedens nitroreducens_B. The sequence goes on along the minus strand of DYGR01000021.1, from coordinate 27,639 downwards.
GGACCGATCCATTTTGAAGTAAGATCTTACCTGCGGGAGTGACCGCCTCAGTATAGGTTATGCCGCTATCCCTGAATCTTTCATAAATATCTGAGGAGTATCCCCTGTCTTTTTCATCAAGATAGCCGACCAGTACCACAGGGATCCTGGCTTCGGGGTATAGATATGGAGATACCGAGGTATAATATTCTATATTACTCCTTGCTGTGGTCTTATCCCCGACTGAGAGGTACTGTGTCAGAGTTATGGGTTCTGAAGGAGAAAGGGAAAAACTTGAGTCCACTGTAATAAGGCCGTAATCGTATACGGTAGAACCTTTATAGGAGATACTGGTGGGATACGGGCTTGAGTCGCCGTATTTGATAAACAGGCCTTTACCGCCATCACTTAAAAAGAGTTCATTGAATATTCTATTCTGCAAGATAACAGAATCCTGGGACGGATATATTGTTCTTGCTCTTACTTTCTTTCCGTCATATTCAAGCTGATTGGTTTCAAAATCAGTTAAAGGGGCAAATATCGAGCTGGACAGCCACAGATTCATGATCAGATCGCTGTCTGAACGTACCCGGTCATTTACCACTGTTACTTCTTTTTTTATAGCTTTTTCATAGAACGTATATTTAACGATCAGCGTGGCCCAGTTCTCGGTGTTCTTTGCATCTCTTACTGCTGTTTTATATGTTATTGTATTATCCTCGACAAGTATAGACGGGTAGTTCAGGTCTTTCAGATTATATACAGCAGATCTTTCACTGTAAGCCCCTCTCCATGTAAGTCTGATGTAATCAGAAGCCACCCCCTCTCCCAGCATGTTCCTGGTCCTTGTCCCGATATAATTTAGCTCGGCTGAGGTTCTGCTCAATTTTACCTTGTAAAAATCGTTCTCAACAAGAAATGTCGAGCCAAAATCCTGGATCTTTAGAGCAGAGTCCTTTAATTTTACTCCTGAATCCTCAGAGCTTGAGTTCCTGGAAACTGCAGGGGAAGTGATGTACTTATAAATGCCAAAATTATTATCAGCCGAGTATATCTTGTCCAGTTGTTTGTTCGAGTCAATGCGCAGGGATTCCCTGCGTTCCCCAAAACCTTTGAGCGTCCTGTCAGAAGAGATTATGTATTTAATATTGAATGAATAAAGGTCCCTGGTGTATTCCTCTGCCCCTTCAGAGAAATAAGTATTCTTGAGGTTATCAGTGTATCTTCTCATTTCGGAGCCATAAGGAATGCTGGGTGTGAGCTTGTTGGCATATAAACTTATTCTTTCCCTGTACATGAAAAATGGGGCTCCTTCGTCTGGACTGCCTGTCTTGCTTAACCATATCAGGTTCTCTTTCTCGCTTTTTGTTCCGCTTATGGTTGGAAGGTAATACAGATTTCCGATTATAGGTGCAGAAATGAGGGGAAGCAGGAGGAGTGAAACGATCAGGATGAGAAGTATATTTTTTATTTTATTAGTTGAATATTTTTTTATAGCTGGAACAATGTAATAAAAACCAGCAGCAGAGCTTATTGGAATGATCAGAAAAAGATAATATAGTTCCCTTAGTGCGCCTGTCCCTCCCTCTGATCCCATAGCTCCGGGCAGAAGAGCAGTAATAGCAAGGGAGAGTGCAATGCATTTGCCTTTTGCATCAAGTCTGAATATTCCAAAAACAGAAAGTAAGGTATGTACCGGACCTATCCAGAAAGGGGTGGTTGCAATTCCGTGTGAGACATTCTTGATGTTTCCTATTACTGGAATGGCTAAAAAATTTTTGTAATGCGATGATTCAATCTTTGAATGAATTAATAGCAAAATTATTCCTGCTGCAAGTATCATGCTTGACCAGAAAATTACATAGATGAGGTTATTGCCAACGAATATCCTGTCATAGAATATAATGCCCATCTCCTTAACAAGTTCTGACCCAAGTTTGGAAGAAATAGATTCGCTGATATCAAGCACCATTCTTCCTTTGTTTATATACTGAGGATGCACATAAGGGAAAAGCTCTACTGCCGTGACATAAAGAAATAGAAGGCTTACGATCAGAATATACATGCCTGCATCGAATCTCTTCCAGATCAAAGCATACAAGATAAAATAAGCTATTGAGAAAAACATCAAAAACATGTAAGTGCCAGTATGAGTAAAAATCAGGGAAAATACCAGTAGACCTGAAATAAAAACACTGCTTAAATTAGTGGGTTTATTTATAGCCATATATATAATAACTATCAGAAGCATTGGAACAACAGATCTACTTGGTGCATACTGCAGTATGGCCATCGGCATTAGCGGCATAGAAATCAAAAAGATGGATGCTAGAATTGCCTTATTTTTTGAAAGGAGTAAACGATGTGCATATATATAGTAGACGAAAACTAATATGGCTGCTAAGATGAGAGGAAAAATATAAGCAAGTTCATGAACATCGATTCCAGTAACCTTCATGACAATAGAGCCTAAAAACCATAGGCCGAATGGATAACCATAGGCTAGTGACTCCTCCTCAAATGTTTTCTCATAAAATTCAAACAGAGAATTTGAGTTGTCCATTCGTATCGTATTGTACATATGAGTGTAAACATCCGTGCCAGATGGAGAAAGAAATATTATCGTGGGGATTATATATGCAAGGATCATAACCGAAAGTAATAAATAAATTAAATATAAGGTATTTTTATCTAATTTCTGGCCAGAAAGGAGATCCCTGGTTAGTTTCATTAGCACAGAATTATCAATCATGGCAATATAAGCTTTTGCAGAAGTAAATCAATAGCATTGGATTCCATAGCTAATAATGGTAGGGGGAATTTGGCGGTCTGTTTATTATGTTGCAGTGAAATTATACATTATTATAATAATCATGGAAAGATATATATACTCAATATGATAATTATAATTATGGTGATGTATAATGAAAATATCCAGACAAAAGCGAAAATTATTTAAAGACTATATGAATATGCAGCTTATAAAAATGTGCAACAAACCTATTATAATTATGCTGCTGCTTATGTTTTCCGCATTGCCTGCGCTGGCTTCTGCTCAGGACATAGATGTTCAGGAACTGTCGCATTGGGGATACGGCTCTGTCTATAGTGTTAAAGCTGTAGGAAATTATCTTTTTAGCGGTGAGGGAACAGTGCTTGTTATACGTGATAATTCAGACCCAATAAATCCAGTAAAAATATCGGACGTGGATGTGAGATCCGATATAAAATCTCTTTATATTGATGGAAACTATGTTTATGCTGTATCTAATAAAGGTTTAACAGTTGTTGATATTACCGATATATATAATCCAATAATTGCTGGCAGAGGGCTGCCTGTTTATCATGGACCTTATCAGAATGAAAAATTTTATGATGGAACAGATATATTAGTAACAGGTAATTATGCTTATGTAACTGCTCATAGTTATGGCTTTGCAATTTATGACGTTTCAAATAAATCTAACCCAGTTGAAGTTGGGTGGTTGAAAGTAGATAGACCACTGAGTCTTGATATCAAAGGAAATTATGCATATCTTGGTGGTTATGGAAATATGAAAATTGTAGATATAAGCAACCCCGTAAATCCAGTTGAAATATCAACATGGACAATGCCAGTAGATAGAAGCGGTAGAGCTTTTGGGACAAAAGTAAATGGCAATTATGCATATATTGCTGTTTATGGTTATGGTATATTTGCGGTAGATATTTCTAATCCTGAAAGTTTATCAGAGGTTGGCTTTCTCGGTTCAACAAAGTATCTTGAATATGAGTTTCTTAGACTTGAGATAAAAAACAATATTTTATACGCCACTCGTTCATACAAGGGTTTAGCAGCGATAGATATATCAGATCCAGCCAATATGACAATGAGACTAATTCCTTCATATATAAATCAAACAGATAATGTAGTTGGCTATGCCCATGAGATATCGTTGATCGGAAATTATGCGTATTTTAGTGCTCTATATAAGGGCGTGGGTATATTTGATATTTCAAGTCCACCTGATGAGAAAATAATAAAAATGATTAAACCAAGATTTGGAAGAACGTTCAGGGCAATAGAGCATGGAAATTATTTGTATCTACAGCAGGATGCTTATATTGTAACACTGGATATCACTGATCCAACTAATCCAATTTTTCTTGATGTAGATGATTATTTTGGCAGAGGCTGGAACATGGCCATAGGTAAAAATTACCTGTATGTAACAGGTGGTACATCTTCATTAGCTATTTTCGATATTTCAAGTCCTTCTGATCCAGTGCTTGTTACAAGATGGTCAGGTTCTGTAGATAGTACCGTTCAATATGCGAACGGATATTTACATGTAATACGCAGTTCAACTAAGGAGTATTACATACTTGATGTCTCCGATGTAAAAAATATAATAATTGTAGGAAATTACACAGGTATAAAATTATATGATTTTATAGCAACTGAGCAGTTCACTTATCTTGTTGATGACGACCAGTTTAAAATACTTGATATTTCGAATCCATCAAATATAATATTAGTTGGGGCTACTACAATCAAAAAACCAGCTTTTGGGAATAGAGTAGTAGTGTTTGGAGATTATGCATATACAAACAGTGGGGACAATATACAGGTAATTGATATATCAGTTAAATCAAATCCAATTATAGTAAATGAAGTTAATTTCAAGGGTGTTGGTGCAGGTACAATCGGTAAGGGTATAACATCTTATCGGAATTACCTCATTGCTACAGGAGTATCAACAACAAGATACTATAATTTGAATACAGACCCTGTTAATTTAACCCCTGAAAAAGAATATTTGTTCACAGGAACGGTTAATATATCTGATAAGCATTTGTATTTATCGAAAGGATACAGTGGGTCTGGTTTGACCATCTATAGCCACAATCTTCAAGGTAACCTAACACCCATGCCCACCATTCCTACCCCCACACCAACAGCAACCCCTACACCAACAGCAACCCCTACACCAACAGCAACCCCTACACCAACAGCAACACCAACATCAACACCAACACCAACACCAACACCAACACCAACACCAACACCAACACCAGCTCACACACCTGTACCCCCAGGAACTATTATATACTACTTTGATGTTGAGTCAGGACATGAGGAATGGCAGTCCTCAGGACTCTGGCACATAACAGATAATAGATACAGCAGCCCGGGTCGAAGCTTCTGGTACGGAAGTGAAAGCACAGGTAACTACGATACAGGCAGCGCAAACTCAGGCGAGCTGGTATCTCCTGTGATAGATCTTGAGAATACACTCAAACCCGTGCTCTCTTTCATGAGCTGGTATCAGACCGAGTCCAATAATAAATACGATAAGAAGCTTGTCCAGATATCCGTGAACAATGGCTCATGGAAAGACTTAAAGCAGATCGGCCATACCCAGAAGAGCTGGGTTAAAGAACAGATAGACCTATCAGGCTATGCAGGAAATAAAATAAGGATCAGGTTCTTCTTCGATACTGTGGATCACAGGTATAATAAGTTCGAAGGATGGTATGTGGATGATGTAGAAATAAAGGAGAGATGATTTATTTATATTTAATAAATTTCTTAATAAATTCCTTGAATGGTTCAGGAGTTCCACAGAGCTTGAGAAGGCAGTGGTTATCTCCATAGCAGCAGGAATAGTCATCGCATCAGTGCTAATTATTTCAGCCAGGCAGGAGAGATTTTCCTCCCTGTACATATATCCTGAGTCGTACACGAACTATCCTGAGGGAAATATCATATATTTCATATATGGGGTCAGGTCATATGAACGAGAAAGGACGGGCTACGATCTCGAAATATTCATAGGCGGCAGGCTAGTGGATAAAAAGTCTTTTGAGATGGAGCCTGGAGAGGTGCGTGAGGAAAAAGAGACAATAGAGATATCTGACCTTGAGCTTCCGGCAAAGGTAAAACTGGTGCTGTCATCGCCGTACAATACCTACGATGTCCATTACTGGCTGAAGAAGCCGGAAGAAGTTCCTGTGCCTGTAGAAACACCTCCGGTAGCAGTTCCAGATTTAACTCCAGCGTCGGCATTAACTCCGCAGCCCGTCCCTGCACATACTCCGACATATGCCGCGGTTTTAATAGATACTATGAGAGGTTTCTCACCTGAGGAGGTCTCCATAAGTGCAGGAGATGCGGTGAGGTGGGTAAATAAAGACATAAGAGATAGAAAATTCACCCTTGTGAGCCAGGAGGGTCTTTTTACAGTGGTCATTGATGTTGACAGGAGATTTGAATATACGTTTAATGACAAGGGTACATTTACGTTCTATTTAAAGGAGTATCCCGGTATAAAGGGAGCGGTTATTGTTGGCTAAGCTTTTTTGAGCTTCTGAACATTTCAAGGAACATTGACCTGCTCAGGTAACCTGAGGCAATAACAAGCAATGTAAACGAAATACCAGATATAAGTATCCCTGTCAGGGCAGAAAAACTTAAATAATATAACAATAAGAATGTAATTATAAATGATGCAGCAAGCCTGTCGGATCTATGCAAAAGAATTTTTAGCGGGGATAGATCGCGTGAGTAGTATATTGTTAACAGGGTATATGAAATTACTAGCGCGGTATAGGATAAATATGCTCCAATAAACCCGTTCCCATAACCCTCCGCCTCAAAAAATTTTATTGAGAATTTAGTCAAGAAAAAGAACAAAGGTATAAGAAGCATAGTTATCATGGTAAGTGATGTATAATCTTTTGCATTTTTAGCAAAGGAGAGATTCAGGTTTGCAAGGAACATCTGAACAAACAGGAAAAGAGAGCCAATTGCCAGTATAAATACATATTCGGATGCAATCATGTAGTCTTCTGAGAAAAGTTTTACTACTATATAGTCGGAATAGAAATACAGTATTATCAACAGGAATACTAGTATAGAGAACAGTCCTCTCGTTACATCGCCCAGTCCGCCTTTTTCATACACTGCGTTTTTACCTGAATTCGTGGCTTCAGGTATGGATACAAAGCTCATGGTCCCGATGGCGAACATAAGGATAGAGGCCATGGTTAAGGAAACATCATAATAGCCCTGCCATTCTATACCCAGGTCGTGGCTTACTACTATTTTGATCAGGTTCTGCCCTATCATAGAAAAAGAGCCAACAATGAAAAGCGATGTGCCGAAAGCAAACATTTTTTTTGATGGGATATTGATTGACTTTATTAAACCAAAGTATCCCTTGAATTGTTTCGATAGCGATATAAATATCAGAGGAATTGCATTAGAAAGTGCAAAAACAAGAATTACTATTTCAAATGAATGTATGCCTGAATAAATTAAATATATAATAATAAGCAGCCTGGATAACGAAGGGAGAGCCATTATTATACCCGGGAGAGAATAAGATCTAAATCCTGTGAGCAGCCCCTGGAAATCCACAAGTATGCTGAGCGGAAGCAGTGAGATTATAATTACCAGATAAAAAAGCTCCCATTTTTCCAGAGGCAAATTCAGATATCCAAAAAAACTTTTACTGAACAGGAACAATAAAATAGATAAAAAGAGCGTGATCAATAAACTATATACCAATGTGAACCCGAAATAATTCCTGCCTTCCTCAGCATGGGAAAGTATCTGATAGAAATTAAGATTCGTTACGAGTTGAAACAATCCAGGCAGTGAAATCGCTACCAATGTTATTATTCCGTATTCATAGGGTGTTATGGCGTTTGCAAGCACTATCTTGGTAAGTACGCCTGCTCCTTTCTGTATAATTGAGAATAATAAAAAGAATGCTGAGTAGAACAATAATGTTTTTTTCATATTTTATTAATACATTTGTCTCAAACATCCAGACATATAGATATTTCAGTCTTTAAACTTACAAAGACCTTCGTTTACAGTTTTAATGACTCTCGCAGGAATTCCGGCTACAATCACGCCGGGAGGGATATCTTTTGTAACCACTGCTCCCGCAGCTACTATCGATCTTTCACCTATAGTTACGCCAGGCAGGATTATTGCGCCTGCTCCTATGTAAGCATTTTTCCGTATGATGACCTTTCCTGCTAAAATAGGTATTTTAGGATTTATACAATGATACGATGAATCATGGGCTACGATTATTGCCCTTGGACCTATGTTCACACCATCTTCGATAGTAACTAAATGGGGCCTGGATTCTTCGATGAAAACACCATGAGCAATACCTACGTTTTTGCCAATTTTCGTTCCTCTCATTCTATAAAATATTTTACTTAAATAGTCATGAGGTGAATTCATCGCCATTATATGTAAGATGCCTCTAAATATTAAACTGTAGCGTACTCTTCGATATACTTTCTTAAGAAACTCCATCTATTAGTTCAGCACCTCGTTGACTTTTTTGTATCTCTGTTAAGTATCAGATTTTGTTTAACCAGTTTCTTACATGAGCACTTTTCTCAATAAAGTCCGAAAGCAATTTCGAAACCGATGAAGAATATTTCCTGGCAGAAAAAGATACCACAAGATCAGGATTGAATTTAGAAGAGGCTTTATAGAGCCTTTCCACGCCGGCAGCCCCCATTACCGCATAATATTTATAGCCGTTATCGTATGCCCATTTAAGACATTCCCAATATACCAGATCAGTAGCATGCGAATCTGCTTTTGCATGTCCTATCCATGACATGCCCTTATCTTTGAAATAAACATCTATAGAACCTGTAATGAAATTATTCCCCTGCTCTACAACAAAAATCCTCAGATTAGAAGGATATAATGCTTCATACATCTCAACCAGATATTCTTTCGGGACATTCACTTTCCTGTTCTGCTCTGCATATCTTTTCACCATTGATTCATAAATACGCACCATATCCTCTTTGTTACCTTCTCTTACCGAAAAACCCCGCTTCTGTGCTCTCTGTATATCCTGTCTAGTATTTTTCTTAATATTTGACCATATTATGTCTAATTCATTATCTAAACGGAAAATGTAATTATAAGTGGGCTCAACATAGTACCCGCTCCATATGTAGCAGCGTGCATCCTCTATGGATGCAGAGTTAAGTGTCAGATAATCTGGCTTGATTTCAGAAAAAATAAACTCATCTACTTTTTTTTGAAACTCCATGAGCATCGACTCTCTTTTACTTTGCTTTAATTTATCATAGTTCACCAACACAGGTCCGAGCCTGGGGAGAGCTATATAGGGTGGAGGGCAGAATAAAAGCTTCATCCATATTTTTTTTTGAAGAAAAAGAGGAATGCATCCGATGGGTAATATGTCCTTCAATACCATTACAGGATAGAGTTTTGTTTTAGAGTACTTTTCTATTATCTTCAAGCACTTCCACGTATGGAATATAGTACCATGTGGTGAAGATTCTACGATTTTGTCCCATAACACGGCATCATCCTCACCAGCAATTTTCAATTCAACTGCCATGATTCACCTCCGAGAATTTTATCTCTACACATCCATCATTTTTAAGTATATTTGTTTTTATTGTGAACAAATCCTCACTGGTCTCAATAACCACTGCATTAGAGATTTTCTCAATAGTCTTCCGAGGGAGATAAATGTTTAGAAAATGGCTGCTTTCCTTTGGATATGGTGTTATTCTCAGCCTTGTTCCTTCATAATCCCACTCAAAACCTGTTCTCTCCCTCCATTTCCACCAGTCCGAGATCTCACCTGCACCTGTGACCCACCCGTTATTTTTCTTAGAAAAATTGATTATTTTTTCGTAAGCTCCTATCCATCCCGGGAATTCATATTCATTGAATATGGAATGGTGCCACAGAAGTGTTAATACCCCATTGAATCCGGATACTATATTTACCATAGATTCAAAATCACCGTATAGAACCTCTTTTTTATTTTGAACCAGAGGAGCATCCATTATAGCAAGTGGGATCTCCAGCAAATTCAGCCTTTTTTGCTCTGAATACGGATGAAAAGGCAGGCATGTCCCTCCTCTGAAACCCATCTGGTCTTTGAAACCGAGGGTAGTATCGTATTCCAGCCCTATTTTTTCGTGATATTCCCATGTTTTTGGAATTTCGATATTCAGATGATGCTGTCTGGTGCCGCTTATTCTGCCGCCAAAAGAAGTCTGGAGATAATTTCTTTCTTTTTCGAGCATATCGGGATTTTTATACGACTCATAGGAACCATGCAGCCCTATCTCCCATCCGCCAGCATACAGCTCTTTCATGATCTCCCTGACTTTTGGATCGTTGAAATCATACCTCCGCCCCAGTAACTTCCATGTGCCCGGAGCAAAAACCTTTGCTTTACTCCTTTCTTTCAAAAAATAAAAAGAAGACCTGACGTTAAGATTATCCTCAATTTTCATGATCTCATTGAATGTCCAGAACGGCTCATTGCCCTGCAGCCTGCTATATAATGAGTATAGCTGTCCCCTGAATAGATCCGCCTGCATATTCTGTAAGTATATGAAAGGCCTTGTGATCCACTGGTATGTTTTTTTCACTTCATCCACATCATGGGTGAGACATACGGCAAATCTCTTTCCTGGCCAGAAAGCCTTGCACACAAAAGGGAGCCTGAGTTCTTCAAATGCACGTAATAGAACTAAGAATAACATTCGTTCGTACACGTCAATAAATGGAATTCTTCCTAATTTTTCCCTCTCAGAGTTCGATATACGTTTCCAGAAAAACTCTAAATCGCCGGACAGGCATTTCCCGATAAAAGAAAAAACATCAAGCTTTATGTTAATAGAATTTTTGCCGGTAGAGATAAAAGGTACGCTGTTTATAAATTCGTGAAAATTTTCTAAATTCAGAACACCATTAAATATGTCAGGGCTATAATATATCAAATCTTCAAAAGCATCCAGGTTAGAACTATCATTGCTGACGAGAATATTATAGCTGCGGCCAGTATTTTTACCAGCATCGCCGTATGCGAGATTTACTGAGCTTTTTTCACTTAAAATAATACCATACGTATGAATAAAATGCTCAAGCCCAATTTTTCCATATCCACACTCTTCATCATAATGAACGGATATCAAACGTTATTTCCCCTCCTGTACTCATAAAAGCTCTCGGGATATCTCTCTATAAAGTCGGTCATCCAGGCAGTCACATCTATTTTATCTCTTAATAACTTTTCTCTTCGATATCCCCACTCAGCTTTTGAGTTCTTGTTCTCAAGTATTTCCCTTGCCTTCTCAAGCGCCTGCTCTTCATCGGGATAAAAGTACAGCAGGCCGTACTTATCCCTCAGCTCCAGAAAGTTGCCACTGGATTCACCGGTAGCCCTGCCTTTTGAATTTGCCTCTATGTGTATTGATGGAGTGCCAAGTATGGCTGCCTCTGCTGCTGTAGTGCCTCCTTCTCCAAGATATAATTGTGCATAATTAAGTAAAGAATGAAATTTATTTCCGGATATTTTTAACTCATATTTTTTAAATTCAGGTGATAGCTCTGATTCGGAACTGATAAAAACTCGTCCATATTGTTCTAATTGTAAGATATATTTCTTTCTTTTTTCGGGCTTTATCCCATATAATCCCATATCATGGTTTGCTCCCCATGCGATGAATCTTAGAATGATAAACCTGTCCTCTTTACTTAACCCGATCTCATCTAGAATACTTGCATCAGGTTTAAATTGGTTAGGATGCAGGTAACACAGTTCGAAATAACCATTAAAGCGTATATGTTTCTCTCCAAAATCATCTTTATAGCATTCTGGAGTTACTACAGATTGTGCTAAAGGTACAGTAATCCTGTGTAGTGCTCTGGCCATTTCCGTATCTTCAACTAAGATAAAAGGTTTATTTAAAAGTGCACTGACCTGTGCTAAATATGGTGATGCCCGACCAACAAAAATATCAGGTTTGAATTCTTTTGAGACTTTATATGTAAGGTATTCTAATCTGGGCAGCTCAAATAGTTTTTTATAAAATTTTGGCTGGTTCTTTCCAATTATAGTAAATGGAATATTTAATTGCCTTAATAAATATCCTGTAATTTCTTTATCCACTGCAATTATTTTGATTTCATGACCTTTTTCCACCAGATTGTCGATTGTATTTTTAAATAGATACACCTGTTTTGGGTGGAAAACCCCAATTAATATTTTCATAATTTTTCAATCATATTTTGCATATTTATTAATTGATAGTTTGCAACTTCTCTCCAGTCGTATCTTGATACTGCTTCTATTCTTTCAACGGCAGTATCCCCATAATTGATATAATCTTTGAGAATATCGCTTATTTTCCTTGCCATTTCTTTTACATCTCCTACATTTACTTCGATAATAGAACTACCAAATACTTCCTTATATGCTAACTGACTATATGCAACCACAGGTAAGCCGCAAGCTAAGGCTTCTGCCACTACAATCCCCCAACTTTCATAGTAACTTGGATAAACAAATACCTTTGATCTTTTTATAAGTCTATATTTATCCTCGTCCGATACCCAGCCTTTTAATACTATATTTAAACCATATTTGTTAGCCTGTGCCTCTAACTCTTCTCTTTCTGGCCCATCCCCTATTATACAGAGCCTTGCATCAGGAATTATCTTAACCACTTCTTTCCATACATTTATTAAATCACGCATTTTTCTTGGAACTAACCGCCCAAGAAATATCCCATCATATTCTTTTTTATCAACTTCTATTTTTGATATTTGCTCAAAAGGAATGCCGTTACCTACTACGGTTATTCTTTTTGGATCAAAACCCCGTTCAATAAAATATTTCTTCGTGGTATTTTCTACAACAAATATGAGGTCAAAGAACCTCGCAAAAAAGATGCAAAACTCCCAGTTAAGCACAGAAATAATCCTCTGAATCGTCCCTCTTTTCCTCATTTCCTCTTTTCTCAAAGAAGGAGGGCCACCATGGAAATATACAACAATCTTAGCTCTGATTTTGAAAAACAATGTGGGAACAATATTCTGAGGCAAGAAGTTTGGAGCTATTACAACATTATATTTTTGTTGCCTTAACTTTAGCGATAATAAAATACTTTTTAGAAGTCTGGATACATATACGATAATATTTTTTTTGTAGTCAAATGGAGTGTTATACACTATTACATGTTTATTTTGGCGTGGCTTTATATATTCTTTTGCAACTTCATGTCCAGCGTTAGAAATCAAAAATGTAACTTCATACGTTGGAATCCAATAATTTACTACTTCTACTATGTGTCTACTGCCGCCGCCTATAACTCCCATTAGTGAATTAAAAATTACAAGTATTCTTAATTTTTCCATTTTTATCATCTAATCTATTTATTGCTATTATGTTATTACCCAACCTATTTATCTCAAAACCCATCTTTGTTAGTAAATCTTTACACTTCTCTGATTTATCTCCCCATATTGTCTCATATATCACTATCTTTGTTTTTCTTAATGTTCTCGTTGCTCCTTCCAACACATCGTATTCAGCACCCTCTACATCTATTTTTATCAAATCAATTTTTCCTAATCCTAAATTATCTGATATTTCATCCAGCCTCATTGCTTTCACATTTATGGTTTTTGTATGTTCTCTCGAATAAATGCTATATCCACTAGTGTGGGGTGATATGGTTTTATAAAATGCAATTTCACCATTCTCACGAAATGCAGCTAAATTTAATGGTATTACATTCTTAAGATTATTCAAAACTATATTTTCCTTTAATATTTCAAAGTTATCTGGATCAGCTTCTATGGAAATGATTTTCCCTTTAACTAGCTTTCTTCCCGTCATAATAGTATATTTTCCTATATGTGCCCCTACATCAATAAAGACCCCTTCCCTTAATGAAAAATATTCACGAATTTCATACTCGGTAATAGGATTTACGATTCGTATATCATCTGTCCACCCTCTACACTTAAACAGTCCATCCTCGTTTCTGACCGTTATGATCGGTTTGTAGATCGAGCTAAATTTTTCATATAATATTTTTTCTTTACTATTTTTATCTGTTGATGTCAATGGATAAAGACTGGATCTTAAAAGTATCCAGATGAACATACTGAATTTATCTTTTAAACTAGCACAACTATTACATAAACCCAAATAGAAAACAAATTTTTTAATTACCTCTGCACCTTTTTTGAAGTATATTTGCCGACTTTGTCTAAATATTCTATCCTCTTTCTTTTTTACCTCTGCCATAGCTCACCCTATAAAGAAATGCATATGCGCTGGATGTCCTATATCAACTAATAGTTTCATTTATTCCCCCTGCTATCTTATATTTATCATTAAATAATTTCTGGATAGCCACAAAAGTAAACATAAATGCTGGTAAAGGATCATCAGGATAGAAAGTATCATAATAGGTATATTTATCATGTTTTAAAAATTCATTTAGTGTGCTTACCTTATTACTGTTCAATCTCATATACCCCGTAAATGACCTCAGGTCATTTAACAGGAATCTGGTTTTAATACCGATCCTGTAACTGGATGTCCTTTCAACATCATCTTCAACTGCCATTTTATACAGCAGATAGGGAAAATCCACTCCTGAGACAATAGCCTGGTATATAGACCCCCATACTCTTGGGTTTGCTTCAATTAAAAAAGGTGTATCGGTCTTCTCATTTAGTTTGAATTCCACCATTGCCAGACCATGCCATTTTAGATTCTCTAACAATTTGAATGCCATTTTCTCCATTTCAGGGTGCCTTATGCTGACTCTTAATGTACTCGGCCCACCTGTAACTGGATATTCTCTAAGTCTCTTGTGTACGAAGAAGGCTCTTAGATCTCCATGGTTCATCAGTACTGATACTCCGCATCCTGTACCTTTTATATATTCCTGTACTATCGGGAGATCATTAGAGGAATGGAACATATTAACTGTTTTTTCCAGTTTCATAATAAATTCATCTTTATTATTAGCATAAGATACCCCAACGCTGCTTGTTGCTTTTCTTGGCTTTATAACTACTGGATATTGTAAAGTTTTGGAAAGTTCTTTAATATTTGTATTCTTGGTTATAGAATACGTCTCGGGTACATTTATGCCAAGTTCAGATGCTATGTTCATAAGAGTACCTTTGTCATGAAGTATTATCATTTTAGAATAGTCTTCAAATGGAACTTTAGTGAAGGGCATAATTTTTTCTTTATATTTTGAGATTAACAGCGTTTCGGTACTATTTACAGGGAATACCATCTCAGTTTTCTTTTTTTTTAGAAAATTCACTATTGTATTTATAAATTCTACTGGGAAATTTGATGGATCCGGGTATAAAAACCTATAGCGGCTGTATCTTGAGAAAAAAGCCGGGCATAAGTTCTTGCTATCACAAGTTACTGCTTTTATTTTTTTAGTGCCAAGACTGTGAAGTACAGCTAATGATTTTTCACTGCATGCGTTTGTAATTAATACACTCATTTAATCACTTTTTTTAAGCTTCTTTCTACATTTTCCCAAAAACATACTTAGCATCCTTAAAGCGTACGGAGATTCACATCCTGTTATTTTCCTTTGCCCGTTAATCACCAGCTTTCTTACTTCTTCACATTCAAGAGAAGAATATGGAAAACATGTCACTACCCTGCCTATTTCAAGGGGTAAATGAGCATCACTTCCCGATATCCTCGGCAGCTTATATTTTTCAGAAAGTATACTTGCCTTAAGGTTAAGTTTGGATGAGGTTCTTGCATTGGGACATTCAATAACATCAACCTGTTTTATTAATTTTTCTGGGTCTTTTTGCTTATTTTTGTATGCATGAGGCAGCACAATTAGCCCGTCCTGATCCTTTATTTCATCCACTACTTCCATGAAATTGCTACTCTTAATCCCTTTATTTAGAAATAAACCTATTAATTCGCCAGAGTCTGTTTTTATCTCGCATCCTATGATAACCAAAAGGTCTTCGGCAGCGAAATCTCTGGCTTTCAATGCTCCTTCTATACTGTTATGATCTGTAACAGCTATTCCAGATAGACCTTGCATCCTGGCTATTTTACAGATTTTGTGTGGTGACACCCACGAATCATTTGAATATATGCTATGAATGTGGAAATCAAATTTAGTAGTGTAACTTCCTCGATCCATTATACTTCCTGTGATATATGTATAATTTTATTATATTTTTGAGATTTTGTGACATGTATTGCATACTCCAGCTTACCATACCATCATCCCACCTCTCTGGATGGGTATTTACATAAAAATAATTGAGTCGATTTCTTTTTATAAGATTTATTAGATCACTAGTGCTGCTTATTTTCTCTCTAAAAGCGTTATTTGCATTATCTTTTATACTATATTTGCCGCTCCAATCTCTACCAGTTTCAGAAAAATACACCACATCTTCAAAGTTCACAGAGTTATATGCTTCTCCAAGTATACCGAAATCCCTGAAATCATACTTGCTCCATAAGTCTTTATTGTCCCAGGAACTTACGGGATTTCCATGCATACATATTGTTTTAACTGCGTAAAATTTTTTAAATTTTTTAAGCTCAGATTCAAAAATCATTATGGCTTTATTAAGTTCACCCTTTGCCTTATCTAAAGCCTCATAATGATAACCTATTTCATGACCCAGATCTGATATATCTCGAATAATAGATGGCACAAAGACCCTTGGGTTCATTCTGAAGTAGTAGGTCGATTTTATATTTAATTTATTCTCTATTTGTGCGAGCTTAAGTGCATGATCAGGCTTTCTATCAACATCATGCCGCAAGATTATGAATTTTTCAAGCGATTCACCGATTCCTCTGCAGTATTCTTCAACTGTGATAGGCACATATGAAGAGCTTTTTATTTCACTGCAAAGCTTACTGTACATGGCAAGTGTAAAATCTCTCATAATGACCATTTCCAAATTTTAAGTACCAGCAAAGGGATATGTCCACTCTTTTTCAAAATTCTAACCGACTTCATATTATATTCTGCCCATGAAACAGGTTCTATTTAAAGATTACTATAAAAGCAGTACTTCCGAATCTATGTAGTTCCGAATAGCATCCTGAATCATATTTGTGCTAAGCGAGTTCGAAGTGTTTGAATTCTGCTCTCATTGTATTCTTGTAATTTGCTCAAAAATGCTGCTATTGGAACCAAGCATATCGATTTATACCCTTTTCGAATTCAGACAGGTTTTTAAACCTTGAAGATGTAGATTAATGTTGAACATACAAGTTCCTGGGATATATCTATTGAATACAACTGATGATATATCCCAGAATTAATTCATATTATATTATTTATAATCATATGGTGAAGGTATTGATAACGAAAATAGGTAGTATTAATACTCCTTAATGGCGAAGGTATTGGCAAATACAATATATAATTTAAAGCCTCAGAAATCAGGTGTTAAAATGCAAAAACTCCAAGAAGATAAAAAGATCAAGGCTCTTGAAGAGCAGCTTGAGTTGTTCAAGTCTTTTATCTCCAAAAAGGAGCCGTTGATTACTGTAGAAGATTACAGGAAATATCTTGCTAAAACCAAAAAGGCAGTTGTAGAATATATAGAGCCTACAGAATACATCAGAAAGACCAGAGTAAAAGGTGAATTTTATTGAAACTAATTCTCGACTCCGATGTTCTGGTTCATGCTCTTCGCTTCCCGAAGGAAGAAACATTGCTCTCTCTTCATAAAAAGGCATCTCAAATTTTTGAATCCTGCATATCTGGAGTAAATGAGTTGGTAATACCCTCTGTAATACCTGTAGAGGTCGGAACTGTATTATCCAAAATTCTTCCAGCGGAACTGGCAAATGAGGGCATAGAGAAATTAATGCAGGTGGCTGTAGAAATCTATCCATTTACGATAGATCCAAGTTTGAACTCTCTTTACTCGCTATCTTCTAACCTGTATTTTCAGAGATGCGTAACGAATTCTTCCGAGCTCAGTAAAATCAGAAAGGATCCGGAAGATAAAGATGTACCGGGCTGGAATAAATCAAAAACAGAAGTCATGCTTGGCGGGATGGACGTATTTGTAATCTCATATGCAGAAATGAAAAGTGCCACCTTAATTACCAATGACTGGTCATTGTGGTACGCAGCATGGAAAACCGGTATTTCATCATACTGGTTGTCTGGTTTAACCACCGAGCAGATTTCTGATATCTCAAATGGTTTAAGCGTAAAAGAGAGCCACCACCGAACTCAGCGAGAATACTGAGGTTCCGCTAGAACAGAACTGATTATATCTTATTTCACACCCCAATATCCATCTCCTTATCCGCCCTTACCGCCGACTTCTCGTGCTTCTTCTCGTACTCCCTCTGTGCCTGCCATATCATCGGCGCATCCTTGCTCCTGCCTTTTATATCACTTATTAATCTCTTCCTGATCCTGACTAATGTCGGGGTATTTATCGCAACCGACTTTACGGTGAGTAATTCACACTTTAAACCGCAAAGTACGCAAAGAAGTAAAAATCTTACGAACACGTAATGTAACAGTCTCCCAAAAACAACAACCTTAAATACATAACAAAAGAATTTTAAATATCTGTTGCAGATGAAATTCTACAAATCATTGGAGACGTTAAATGGGTTTAATTTATCTTGACTATAACTGTTTTCAAAGAGGTTTTGATGATCCACATCAGATAAGAATTCAGATGGAAGCTTTAGCTTGTCAAGAGATTTTTATAAAAGCGGAAAAAGGTAATATAAAGTTAGTCTGGTCTTTCATGCATGAAGATGAAAATTATTTATGTCCATTCCCTGAACGAAAGATGGAAATATTCAGGTTATCCAACCTTTGCAGAGTGAGAGTAGGGCCAGAGAAGGATATTTATGACAACGCAAAGCTATTTCAGCAAAAAGGAGGATTATCCTCTAAAGATGCCATTCATCTATCGTGTGCTTACTATATAAAAGCCGGATTTTTCCTCACGTGTGATGATGAACTGATAAAACAGGCAAAAAGGCTAAACCTTAAGATTAAAGTTATGAACCCAATTGATTATATTAGAGAGTGAATGAAAATGGAAAACATAGAAGTAATGGATGATGTAGAAATAAGGATTAAAGGGATAGAAGCATTAAATCAGGCTCTTGGCCCATCCGCAGCGCTCCGATTTCTTACCCTTCTTCATCGCGAGCCCACAGATTATGTAGAAATCTCCAGGCGTCTTTATGAAGGACAGACTGTAGATGAGATATTTGAAAGAGCAAAAAAGCACTGGAGAGGATAAAACAGCGCAATCGCTGCGGAATTCGCACGGGGTATGCAAATGTGTTCACTTCAGCGAAGGACATCATAGCACACGATTGATAATATCTTATTTCACACCCCTATATCCATCTCCTTATCCGCTCTCACTTCCGGCGCCTGATGTTTCTCTTCATATTTTCTCTGCGCCTGCCATATCATCGGCGCATCCTTGCTCCTGCCTTTTATATCGCTTGTGAGCCTCTTTCGAATCCTGACCATCGTCGGGGTATTTATTGCCACACCTGAGATGATCGCCTGGCCTTTTGCGAGTGAGGGAAGCTCTGATATCAGGTCTCTGCTTGCTGTTTCAATGCTCTGGGCGATCTGCTGCTGGTCGCCGGGGTTGATTATGCGCATAGTGATCTGGGTCATGCACTGCGAGAGCGAGTCTGCATCAAGTTTGCTCGGCCTCTGTGAGACCATACATATCCCGATCCCGAATTTCCTGCCTTCTGAGAGTATTGTCTTCAGGATACTTTTTGATTTTGCCTCGCCGCTGTGGGGCGCGAACCTGTGCGCCTCCTCGATAATAACAAACACAGGGTAAGGCAGGAACTTATCGATATGGGATTCGTTATACCTGTTATTCTCGGTTCCTTCCTTTGCATCGAATAACCGCCGCAGCATGACAGAGGCGATCAATTGCTGGTATGTCTCCTCGATCCCTGAAACATCCATAACCGTAAGCTGCCCGACCCTGAAATACTCGGCAAGCGGTATGGTCTGGAAATCATCAAATATAGGAGCATATAATTTCCCGAACCTCCAGAGGATCCCCTCTATTGTTGGTTCATTGTTTGAGTCCCGCAACGCCTCGATCTCCTGCTTCAGCTCATTGCGCGTGAATGGTTTCTTGTGGTTGTTCTTAAGGTTATTATATGCAGACCGAAACAGGGTCTTCATCTTATCAGATATGGTCCCGTCATCCATTATGCTGATAAAATCGCTGATAAGGAGATCGCCCACCCTTATTTTTATATGCTCTGGCTTTACGATCTTAACCCCGGGACGGTAAGAAGTAATGAATTCAGGCATATTTGATATCTCATTAAGAGAAGAATATTCGCCGTGGGGATCAAAGATCAGAACAGGTGCCATGTTATAAGGTTTCAGCAGCTCTTCAACAAGAACACCCACAGTATATGATTTCCCCGCGCCTGTGGATGCAATGACCGATATGTGCTGGCTTACCATATCCCGCACAGATAATACTATATCAGCCTCAGCCCCGAGAACAGTCCCTATAAATGCCGAACCTCTCTCGCCTTTTTCTAATTTGCTTATATCTTTCAGGATATCCGATCCAGCATGTTCTATCCTCTGCCCGCATGCAGGGTTTGTCCTCGGATTTATGAACTCACCTAATGTGGCATCAAAATAACCTATTGCAGCGGCTGAGTAAGAATAGTATTTAAAATCTGCAGGATCAAGGCCATAGAATCCAGATACCTCATCCGCTTCTATATTCATATCCAGAAGGAATTCCTGTGGATACTGGTTGAGCGGCTCGCCGCACTTCACCCTGCAGAGGATCTTTTTCCCGGCGTCTGTGTAGCACACAAACATACCTCTGGGGAGGCGTTCACGTGAGATAAAAGTAAAACCCTCTTCATCAGAAGATCTGACAGTTCCTACCATTTGCCCCTCTCAATATACTTTCTAACCAGTCTTAGCATCGCGCTGCATTCCGGATAATGCACCTCTACCTGTTCCACCATGCCAAGAAGAACTGATCTGTCAAGCGTATCTCTGTTTGACTGGAAATACGCGATACTGGGTTTGCCATTAATGGTATGGAATTCCCTTAGCTCATCCGGACCAAGCAGTGAAAGGCTATCCCCGATATCCGGCGGTGAATCTATACTGTATTTCACGACCCCGTTGCGGATTATCCCCAGTCCATGAACGGTGTAATAGCTGTTCCTGAAATCCTCATTAAAAGGAGCATACTTTGGCTGCATGTCAGGATCAATATAAGGAATGAGCTCCTCGCGTATTATATGAGCGATGTTTTTTATGACACCCACTATAATCCCGTAATCTTTTTTTATCTTCACCAGCCTGCTGATACACTCCTTTTGAGCATCGGGCGGTATTTTTACTATATACGTATTCGCATCTTCCACCCTGATTATGTCTCCTAATACCATTATATCCTCCTGTTCATCAGTTTATGAAAATGTTTTGCGCTCTTATTTATCTTAATACCATGCACCTTGCAGAAATTATCAAGCATTCCGTAAAAAAGGGTATGCTCATTCAACCGGATCAACGCAGCATCATGCGCCCGCATCAGGATATCGGGATAATTGCCGCGGATCACGCATTCGGCCCTGATAATATCGGCGACCTTATCGATCAGCCCCTCTTCATGTACCCATGAAGGAAATTCCACCCGCGCAGGAAGGCCATTACTTACCCTTATATAAAAAAATGCTATGCTGTCCTTGAATTTACCATAGCAGTCAAGTACACATTTTGAAGCTCTATCTCTTCGATCATCCCTGTCGCACAGAAAAGCTGCTGTCCGTTCTCCCCAGAGGAGATTTGAAAAAAGATGCGTATCAGAGAGTTTGCTCTTCTTTAATCTGAAGAGAAAATGCATCATGAGGGTGATATCGTGCGGCGCTGTTGTATCGACAAAACCAATAACCGGGTTTTTTGTGGTCTCTGAAGCTTCAAGCAGCTTGATGATGGCATTGATGTAGATCGATCTGATATTCCTGTTCAGGGCATTTATATGGGAGAGAATGAGCGACCCATCAAGCAGGATATAGATCCTCTGGTATTGCCTCATGAGCCGCATGATGCTTTCGCATTCCATAGCAAACCTGCGCGCATCAATATATTCTCTGCCGAAGGAGTACACACTTGCAGTATCGAACTCATCAGGGGTGATGATCGTGGCCTCAGTATCCTGGTTATAATCGCAGTCACAGGTATGCCTGTTGAATATGCGCGAGGTCTGTATGACCGCTAAAGGGATCTCATAGCTCTTATCAGGGTATATCTGGCTGCCGTCGACAGCGCCCAGCGGTACGCCTGAGAGCACAGAATCGATCCATTCAACAGCATCATGCCTGTTCTTCCAGTTGAAATGAAAAGGCCGGATGAGCTTCCCTGGCTCAAGGAGCCTCGCCCCGCTGTAGGGAGGCAGCATCCTGTTCATTGTAAGGTCTATAACCTTCAATTTTTCAAGTTCGCCTCTGTACTCATCCGATAGTGCAGACCGCTCTGCATCATATGATTTTATTGCCTCAAGTCTTGAATCGAACTGAAGTGAGATGCTTTTTAAGTCGAGCATGATACTACCCTGCTTTCACCATCAATCTTCTGTATTCTGACTACATGTTCATATTTCTCATTGAAAGTGTCGTCATGGGATATAACAAAGACCTGTTTGAAGCCGCGGATCCTTAAGATCTCATCAGAGAGCTTTTCCCGCCTTATCTCATCCATGTTCTGCGTGGGCTCATCGAGGAACATGAAATCGCAGTTTGAGAGCACTTTTAAGAGCGCAAGGCGAACAGCAAGAGCAGCACCCATACGTTCACCCCCGCTTAACTGCTTAAACGATTTAATCTGTCCCTCTGATTCGACCTCGATATCATAATCATTCGCCCACTTAAGTGCTGAAGTAAAACCATCCATTATCTCACAGTAGATACCGCTGGCCTCGCTGCTTATCTCACCGATAAATTCATTGACGATATGCTCGGAAGAATTTTTTATTGTATCACGGATAAAATTTGAAAAAGACAGAAACTGCTTCTCATCTTCCAGTTTCTTCTCAATCTCTTTTATTCTAAGAAGCCAGGACTCCATATTTGCCAGATCCCGCACAAGCCTTTGCAGGTTCTTGTTCTTTTCATTCACTGCTTCTGCCTTGCCGCTTGATGCTCTCCCGAGTTCCTCAAGCTTCAGGTTGGTATCATCCAGGAGAGGCTCACTGAATTCTTTTGAAAGTGCCTCATGTTTTCTGGTGTACTCATTCAGAGCAGCGTTGATCAGCACAATACTCTCTTCGATCTCCCCTGCCTCTTTTGTATATTCATCCACCTTAATAGCCAGGAGACGGTGCTCTTGATACCTGTTATGCTCAGGCTCAAGCTTTGTAATTGCCTCCTGCGCGGATGTTATCGCCTCATCAAGTCCCCTGAACCTCAGGAACCCTGACATTAGATCCTCGCGCTCATGCCTGCATGATTCAAGCGATTCAGGGACATGCGCGAGTGCCTCAAGTTCTTTTAAGTTTTTCCTGATGATCTCGTTCAATGCCTCGTATTCTTTCTCAGGCGAATTCAATGCTTTAAGCTCTGCTGTCTTATTTTTTATGATCTCATCCACCAGCCTGAGCTCTTCCTGATTCCCATCCAGCCTGTCCTTCAGGTGGAACCTGTTATTGAGCAGAGCAAGTTGCTCAAGACAGCCCTTGATCGATGAAGGGACTTCCTTTAAAGCATTAAGGTCCCTCTGTTTGCACAGGATCAGGGATTCATTCTTATCTATCTGTTTTGAGGGATCATTTAAATCCTTTAAGCTCTCATCCAGTGATTTTATCTCAAGATTGATCTTATCAAGATGGGCTTTTGTATTATTGAGTCCGATATTCAAATTAAATCTGCTATTGAGAAGACCTATCTGCTCTTCGCATCTGGCAATGGCAGCAGTAAGATTAAAAAAGCCTTCCATGTCTTTGTTTTTTGACTTGATCAGTGCTTCCACACTGTCCAGTTCCTTGATAATGTTTTTTATTTTATCGTACTCTGATCTTTTAGACTCAAGCATCTTTAAAATTTTACTTCTCTCTTCCTCGCCTCCTGTAAGAGTTCCAGATCCTGGCAGCGGATGCGATATTGCCAGCTCTTTAAGTCTGGACCTGCATGACTCAACCTCATCAGATGCACCACTATAGGCGTCGAGATCCTTCTTCTTTGAGGCAATGAGCACAGCGATCTCTTCACGCTGTTTTCTGGGGTTATTAAGCCTGATTAGCTCATTCGATATACGGTTTAACCTGTTCTCTGTTTCCTCTAACTCTTTTGTGCGGGAGTTTAATTCATCATTAAAGTACTTAGTAAAATCACTTACAGACCTGCATTTAACTCCATTCAAAACAGGGCATGACCCTTCTGCCCCAGCAAGCCTCATATTATTTCTGGTCTGCTCCAGCATGGATTTTACAGCGGCACGGCGCTGGTTCAGTTCCTGCTCTTCTTTTTCAAGTACTGTTTGTTTCTCGATCAGGGGGGCAAGATCGGCTACCTTATTTCCAAGCTGCTCGACTTCTGATATAAGCAGATTTGCCCGTTTTTCTTTTTCTACTGCCTGTCTCAGTTCAAAGCCAAGACGGGTGAGCGACTCCAGGAGTGATGAGAGATTTTTAATCTCATCCTCCATAATCCTCTGTTTCTCAAGTACAGGCACAAGTTTGTTTTTCCTTTCTGTGAGTGAGGAGATCTCCTGGCGCAATCTCTCAGCCTGGCCCTCCTTCTCTTTTAACACCGAGATCTCAGATGAGAGTGTGCGAAGGGGATTCTCAAGGTCCTCTTTTAAGTCCTTTATTTTAGCCTCAAGCTCAAGCTGCCTGTTTTTCAATGGTAAAAGATGTGATATTTTTATCCTGAGGTTCTCGATCTCCTGATCCAATTCTTTCATGCGCTGCTCTTTTTCCCTCAGGTTTGCAAGATTTGAGATTACGCCTGCCACAGGCTCCCTCAGGTCTTTTTGAAGCTCATGTATCGATTCTTCAAGCCTGTGCGCTGCCTCTATCCTGGGAACAAGCAGTTTCTTGCGTTCTTCTAGCTCTATATTATCGGATGAGAGCTTTGATGAACGCTCAAGCTTTTCCATAAGACTGCTTATTTTAAAATCAGCTCTTGCGATCTCATCTTTTAACCTATCCCGCTCCACGCGATCTGTATTCAGTTCTTTGAGCCTGAGATTCTCTTTTTTGAAAGCTTCCTCAGATGGCAGCAGTTCGTCCACGACTTTCCTTGCAGATTCAGCGCGGCTGAGATCAGATCTTGCTTTCTCAAGCTGGCCTGTTCGCCCCTCAAGACGTACACGCTCATTGTCTATCTGTGATGAGAGAACGTCAATTTGAGCTTTTTTGCTCGTCAGTTCTTCTTTTTTCTTTGTTAGAATTGAGATACTGGTGTTTATTTCTTTTTTTTCATTTTCTAACCCGTCAATCTCTATCTGCAGGGCTTCTTTTTCTTTTTTCACATCAGAATACTTCTCTGTACGGGTGCGAAGCGGCAGCAGCTCCATATCCATCGAATCAATGTTTTTTTTAATGGAATTAATCACAGGGAGTAGCTTATCAAACGCATCCTGGTACTCTTCCACTCTCAGGATATTCTCAAAGATCTTCTTCCGCGTACTTCGAGTCTGAAGGAATGCGGTTGTGAACGTACCCTGTGGAACACCCACAGCGTTCTCAAAGATAGAGGGCAGATCATCAGGGGATCTCACGCTATAGAAAAGATTGCCTGCGATCCAGTCCAGTACATCCTTTTTTCCTTTTATTTCATCAACAGGTGTTTTAATGTAGTAGTCGCTTCCTATCTTTCTGTAGATCGTATACTCGATCTCATCATTACCTTCCACGGTAATTGCCACATAGCCTGATTTTTCCCCGTGGCGCAGGAGGTCAGAGGCATTGTAGGATGAAAAATCGAACAATACATAGCCTATGGATTCAAGAATAGTGGTCTTCCCGTGCCCGTTCTGACCATATATCCCGTTTATACCCTCCAGGAATTCAACAGTCTCATGGCTGTAGGATTTGATATTTTTTAATTCCACTGATTTGATCAGCATTTAAATATCTCCCATATGCGAAAGAAGGGTCTGGCGGGTATTGGGCTCCTGATTTTTAACCTGATTTTTAACTTCCCTCTTGCCTTTATTATCTGACAGTGAACTCTTCATTTTTTCAAAGCACCATCTCAGTTCTTTCTGGATTGCTGTCTCCTCGATCCCGGCAGCAGCCATCTTTTTAACTTCGATCATGGTCTTTACGATCTCTTCCGCATTATCCTGGTATCTTCCATCAAGCTTTACCTGGTCAGAGAAAACACGAAGCTCTATCTGCTCGCGCGTCAGCCCGCGCACATCCCCTTCATTGATGGTGTACTGCAGATTGCTCCTCAGGATTTTAACCTCTGACCACAGCGGCTTGAAGCGGGCAACCAGCATATCCTTTATGCGGTCTATGTTCACTTCCGATTTTGGAAAGTTCATCTCGCCATAGAGCATAAGTTCAACGAGCGGGCTCATATCCGATCGGATTATCTGCTCCCTGTCCAGTTTTGATTCTACCCTTGTATACAGCTCAGCAGGGGTTTTGATACTGCTTATGTCAAGCTTGATACGCCTGACAGGGCGTGTTACCGGGGTTATAAGTTTTCTATCGCTCTGGTTGATATGATAGAAACCTTTTGGCAGGCCGTACTCGCTCATTGCTATCATCTCAACACTGCCAGGATTGAAGATCCAGTCGTCCAGTTCATATTGTATATGGTAGTGCCCGAGCGCAAGGTAATCCACCACTTCTTTTAATGGCAAAAGGGAATTATATGGGATCTCCCCTGAAGCCTCATGCCTTATCTGCCCTTCAATGCCAAAGTGCATCATCAGGATTGTGTATTTCTCCCCCTGTGCAGCATTTATTTTTTTTATCTCATCCGCTATCCGGGGAATTATGGAGACCGTACTTGAGCCAAGGTATCTTACACCGAAGATACGGGCGTTATCAAGTTCAACAAAATCCCCCATAAGTTTAGCATCGCCAGCCTCTTTTAGCCTTATGAGCTTAAGTAAACCCTGGGAATCAAGGATCTGAAGCCAGCTCTTGCCATCCTGATGGAATGCAAGGTCATGGTTCCCCTCAATGGCATAAACACTGGTGGATGGGCTTTTTTGTCTCAGAAGAGAGAGCACTTTATATGCCTGTTCATACGTGGGCGCATTTATATTTCTTTTATGGAAGAGATCGCCAGAGATCAGGATGAAATCGGTCTTATTATCAATGGCATATGTTATGACAGAATGAAAAGCCCGTGCATAATCACGAAAGCGCTCGGAGAGCCCGTATTGGGCATAACCAAGATGAAAATCGCTCGCATGGATGAAGTTCATAGACGCTTAGAAGCGCTACAGATTAAAATCTGTTGCGACCGGGGATCATCTGGATGTGTGAATTACCTCACGCTTGTGCTGTGAAGCTTCCTGCTTCATAGACCGAACTTGCTTTAACGTATGGAATACTGTTGAGGTATTCCAGGGACATTAAAGTAGAGGCTTCAATCTCCACAGGCGTTAACCAACTGTCACGCCAGTTGATTGCGTATCCACGTCGACTGTCACGCCAGTCGATTGCGTATCCACATATTGCTTCGCAATATGTGTGTGCGTCCTCAAGGGGCGCAACCCTTGATACGTCAGATTGTGTAATAACTATTTTAATATAATGTCCAGATTTCCCAATAAAATCGACTTTTCTATCTGATA
>DYGR01000079.1 GCA_020724545.1 Candidatus Methanoperedens nitratireducens | reverse complement strand
ATGCCAAAGTAATGCAGATAATACAGAATGCGCTGCAAAATGAGCCTTTGAAGGACTTGCATTAGAGGGGAAGAGCCACAATTAAAAGTGCAACTGCCCACAGATAGTATTAATTCACAGGAAGATAAATCCTTAAAGGTTGATGATTAATTTACAAACGGGGAGTGGAAATGAACAGAGTAAAACTGATACTGGCTTTGATAGCAGTGATTGTTATTACCATTGCAGTTGCAGGGCTGCTGGTCAGCATCTTTGAGAGAAAGCAGGAGGCAAGACAAACGTTTTTTAAAGTTGTGGATATCCCTGAGAATGAGCCAGACCCTGCTGTATGGGGACAGAATTTCCCGATGCAATATGAAGACTACAACAGAACACTGAACACATCCGAGTTCACGGATTACAGCTTGTACGGCCGCTATGGAGGTTCAGAGGCGTTTTCCAGACTGGATAAATATCCCAATTACCGCAGGCTCTTTGCTGGCTATTCCTTTTCAGTGGATTATCGCGAGGACAGGGGACACCTGTGGGCTTTAGAGGATATGCTTGCAACGCAGCGGCTTGCAGGTAGAAAACCCGGTACCTGTTTGACATGTAAGAGCAGTAATGTTCCACGGATAATGAATGAGTTAGGCGTCGAGAGGTTCTATGCCACACCTCTTAACGATATTATGGCCAGGTTCAATCCAAATCACTCGGTCTCATGCTCTGACTGCCATGATGCAGACACACTTGCCCTGCGTATCTCCCGCCCTGCATTCAGGGAAGCGATGGCACAGAGGGGAATAGACATCACACAGGCCACGCACCAGGAGATGAGAACATATGTGTGTGCCCAGTGCCATGCAGAGTACTACTTCAGAGGAGAGGGCAACTACCTGGTATTCCCGTGGGCAAAAGGCCTGGGAATCGAAGATATTGAGGCTTACTACGATGAGCTTAATTTTACTGACTGGGTACACAATGAAACAGAAGCACCTTTAGTCAAAATCCAGCATCCAGATTTTGAGTTCTGGTCGACCGGTATTCATGCCCGCTCTGGCGTTTCCTGCGCTGACTGCCACATGCCCTACAAGAGGGTGGGAGCAGTTAAGATCACGGATCACTGGATCAGCACCCCGCTTATCAAAATAAATAATGCCTGCATCACATGTCATTCCTTCTCTGAGGAGGAGATGGGGCAGCGGGTACTGGATTCCCAGAATATTACCTTTTCTCTATTGAATCGGGCTGAGAATGCCCTGATAGATGCCCAGGATGCTATTATCCTGGCTCAGGAAAAAGGTGTATCAAACGAGTCGCTTCAGGAAGCCCGCAGGCTGCACCGCAGAGCTTTCATCCGCTGGGATTTTATCAGCGCAGAGAACAGCATGGGATTCCATAGTCGGCAGGAAGCGGCAAGGATACTGGGGGCTTCAATTGATTATGCCCGCCAGGCAGAGCATACTGCCCTCACAGCTATAAGCTAAATGCGGATGGTCTCCATGGATATGAGGTTATTTATAATAACTGCTGGCGTATTTATTGGTCTGGGTATCTACACCTTCTGGTATGGAGAAGGGTACTCATACCTGAGAGATGAGCCAGAGGCCTGTGTGAACTGCCATGTTATGCGTGATCAGTTCAGAAGCTGGATCGCCTCAAGTCATAATAATGTTACCTGCAACGACTGCCACATTCCCCAGGATTTTGTTGTGAAGTATGCCGTGAAAACAGAGAATGGTATTCGCCACTCAATAGCTTTCACTTTTGAGGATACACAGGTCATCCGCATTACTCAGAGGAACCTTGATCTTATCCAGAAGAACTGTATCCGGTGCCACGAAGCTTTCGTAAGCCCGATAATCCAGGAGGGGATATCATGTAGCAGATGCCACAGAGATGCAGGGCATGCACCGTGAAGTAAGATCCGATTCCTACAATAAGTTCTTCTTCAATCCGTTTGCATACTCATGCGCAAGCCTTGTAGGCTCAGGGAGCTTGTGGCTTCGAAGAGTTGCCTTTGTAATCAAAAGTGAGCTATCAAGTGAAACTCTGTGGCCTGGAGCTATCACTATCGCCCTGCCTCTCTTGCTGGACTTAAGAAGCCATCCCACAATCCGTCCTTTATAGATAAGAGGATTCGCCTCGCCGACTAAAGAGGGCTCTTCTCCAGATCCACACAGGATTCTCTTTGTAATCCCGATAGTGGGCACATCCAGAGCAACACCAACATGCGTGGCAAGACCTGCACTGCGGGGATGATTGATACCCGCCCCATCCACCATCAGGATATCAGGGATCAGTTTCAATTTTTTAAAAGTATTGACTATTGCAGATCCTTCACGGAAACTTAAGAATGTAGGGATGTATGGAAAATCCACGATCAGGGTAGAATAGACGCGCTCCACAACTTCAAGAGACTTGTAATCCAGTATCACGATCCCTGAGATGATTCTATCATCCATGAACGCCTGGTCTACACCTGCAATAAGCCGAAGCTTACCGAAGTCATCTTTGATAATCGCTTTCTCAGCGATAAGCTTTTGAACTGCAATAAGAGACTCCCTGGAAAAATCACAGGGAAACATATCAGATGTTGCGGGCATAGGAATACCCGGCACTATATCATCCGTCTCCTGATAAACAGCAGGACTGCTGCGACTATGCCCACAAGAGCCATAATTAGAACTGTCCTCCAATCAGAGGAAGAGGAAAGGGTTGCTTCTGCTCCTGTTACAGCGGCTGTGGCCGTAGTCCCGGCAGTAGCAGTGGGTAATTGTGTGGATTGGATAAATACTTCCTCTCCTGCCACCCCTGCTATCGCAAATGGTGAAAAACGATCCGTGATAGCATGATAGCGCACAAATCCGTCCTCTCCCCTGATATCCTGCGGGTTCATCGTGGGCAGCAGTATCCAGTCGCCATCTGTGTAGCGGTACAGAACCACTTCGCTTATACCCTTCTCATCCAGCCATGCCCTATCCACTCTGAACGTGATAGTGGCTTCCTTGATATTGTCTGGCACAGCGAACCCGGCGGTTCCCACCCATATATTAAAATTCTTATATAAATAACCTGGAGCTGATGTATTTGCAAATGATGACGTGTTACGCAGCACCTCTACAATTGTGGTCACAGAATCAGCATTAACATTGCCCGTAATATTAACAAACTCAACAAGACCGTTTTGTGTGAACTGATAGCTGGTGCTCACACCCTTATATATATTCATCTCGTACTTCTCGGTTCTCTCTATGTTATTGTAGTCCTCACCTGATGTACTGCTACCGCCTCCGCCTGAGGAGGAGCTACCGCCCCATGTGCCTGATGGCCCGCTACTGTCGCTATCGTCACTATCTGTAGCACCCCCGAGTGCGAAGGTACTGAAGTGGTTCAGGTCAGCCCATGCATACTTAATATCAGTATCTACTCCCGCATCATATATGTAAGGACCTCCTGGTATCTCCCCTCCTGTGTAATCTCTTACTCTATACCATGTATTGTTTATGCTATCCAGGTAGTAGAGACTTAGAGTATTTTCGTCCAGGTCGCTGATTTCCTCAGATGTGTAATTGACTTTTAAGGTCACATTTGATATATTCTCAGCCGCAGTTACATCTATCTCAATATACTTGATTATTCTTACATCGTCTGGCACAACTGCGCTTGCATTAACGCTTTTATTAGAAGGTGCGATTCTCACTGTAAGATCGATGCTCGCATCTGCAGTCTCATCGGCAGCAGCCTCTACCATTACATCTTTATGAGCTATGATCGGGATTTTATTTCCGGCTGGAATTTTTGTTGAATTAGTTATTACCTCTACTGTCAGCGGCGCTGTACCGGTTATCTCCGCTGTCCTGGCAGTATGATTAACCCGTGTCTGGTTAATGTTGCTCCATCTATCAACAGTATGCGTGCCTATGGTATATTCTGTATTGGCAGCCAGGTCTGTTGCATTATAGAACTGTACGTCCCTGGAGACGTTAATCTGGAATACTCCATCAATATATATCATAATTTTAGATAGATCCGAATCCTCAGGATCAGTCCATGACCAGTTTATATATGTGGATGCATAGGTCGTATTCTGTAAATTAGTTATGCTGGCAACAGGTTCTGTAGTATATGCAGGTACCTGAGTTTGTGCTGGAGCAGGTGTCGGGGTTGGTTCCGGGGTTTTTGTCGGTCCCGGAGTTTCAATTGGGGTTTCCATTGGGGTTTCTACTGGTGTCTTTACTGGAGCCTTTACTGGAATCTTCACTGGTGTCTTTACTGGAGTTTCTACTGGAGTTTCTGTTGGAATTTCTGTTGGAATTTCTGTTGGAGCTGCCTCCGTGGTTTCTGTCGGAGTAGGTTCCGGAGTTTCTGCTGGAGTAGGTTCCGGGGTCTCAGTTGGCTCTGGAGTTGTTGGCTCCGGGGTTTCTGTTGGTTCAGGAGCAGGCGTTGGAGCTGGAGTTTCTGCTGGAGTAGGTTCCGGAGTTGGTTCTGGATTCTCTTTTGGTTTTGGAGTTTTTTTGTGTTTGTTCTTCATGGTGGGTATATACTCGCTCAAGGAGGCAAGCTGATATCCATTTTCATTGTTGCTGATATTTATGTCATAGGTATTGTGATCTATGTTATCAGCAACACCGTTCTGGTATAATATGTTATTATCAGAAATTACATTGATTCCTGCAATTACGGTTACGATTAAGAGAGCCAGCGCCCACCGATTCATGTCTATACCTCCACTCTATATTACCAGAATCTGCACCCCCTCCAGTAACAGGATTGCCAGCACCAGTTTACATATCCTGTTCCTATCCGCATCTCTTAGCAGATACTCTTTTTATTCAAGCAATTTTACCCCGGCATGGTTGAAGAGATTGACGATTCCATATCACTTATCAGGCCATTCCCACTCATGCTATTAGCAAGGTAGAATGTTCTCAAAAGTACATAAAACTTTTGAGAACATTAACCCCATCATTCTTTCTTGCCTGCTCCAGTCTCTTCTGCATAGCCTCCTTCAATCTCCCGATATTTCTCTTCTTAGCGCTCACAGGCACTATCCTGTCAAGCCACTGCCTCCACGGAGGCGTCATACCAAGCCTCTGTGCGATCCCATCAAGCGTCCCATCCACATCCCCAACTTTATCTATCTTGTTTGCGGCCACGATCACATCGATGTTTAACTCATGCAAAAACTCAAAGAGCTCAACCTCAACTGGTATTTCGCCTCTTTCAGTCCATCTGTCCACAATTTGAGCAAAAGAACTTGCATTTACCACCATCACTGCAAGTGCGATGTTGCCGGCATTGCTCTCTATGTAATGAACGATGTTATCCTTGATAGCCTCCTGGCCCTGATCTGATACACCACTCATGAACCCGAACCCGGGCATATCCACTATCTGGAAATCCTGATAGGGAATACGCAGAGGCTTTCGTGTCACACCCGGATGTTTGCCTACCGGGATTTTTTTGCCTGTGAGCGCCCTGATAAGAGTGGATTTACCCACATTGGATCTGCCCACGAACAATATCTCTTTCATATATTTACAAGCTCCTGCCCTTTATGGCTGAGTAGTTGACATAAGAATGCTTCCAGATTTTTTTTAAAAATTAAAATATATGGGCCCGCGGAGATTCGAACTCCGGACCTCCGCCATGTCAAGGCGACGTCATAACCAGCTAGACCACGAGCCCGATCCTTTCCACCTGTAGATAATCGCTATTAACACTTTGCTAACAAGTAATTAATATTAATATTTATCCAGTAGTCTGGAGAGGTTAGTGCCTATTAACACTTTGTTTTATTTAAGCCTTTAGCTTCGTCAGGAATTGCTTTCTAAACTTGACTACCTTTGGCGCGATCACTATACGGCAGTACGGCTGCTCAGGGTTGCGTTCGAAGTAATCTTTATGATACTCCTCTGCCGGGTAGAACGCTTTGAACGGTGTAACCTCAGTTACAATAGGTGCATCCCAGATCTTTGCCGCCTCAAGTCTGGTTATCACCTCCTGAGCAACAGCTTCCTGTTCCTGCGTATGATAGAATATCACTGAACGATACTGCGTGCCAACATCAGGGCCCTGACGATTTAACGTCGTCGGGTCATGGATTGTGAAGAAGACCTCCAGAAGCTCTCTGAATGAGATAACCTGAGGATCGAACGTGATCTGTACCACCTCAGCATGGCCTGTGGTCCCTGTACAGACCTCCTGGTATGATGGGTTCGGCACACTGCCGCCTGAGTAGCCAGACACAACTTTCTCTACACCGCGCAGTTCGTTGAAGATGGCCTCCAGGCACCAGAAGCACCCTCCACCCAGTGTTGTGGTTTCGCTTATGTTACGTTTATGCATAGATTATACCCCATTAACCTGCTTATGCAGTTATTTTAGTTTTTTTGGGACGATGCAAGATAAAGCTTTTTATGGTGGAATGCACTATTAGAGCTAAGACACGCACCGATGGTCTAGTGGCTATGACTTGAGCCTTCCAAGCTCATAACTCGGGTTCAAATCCCGATCGGTGCATCATTTGTTTGCGGTTTTTAATCTCAAAAGCATCTGGTAATACGCCCATATCATATGCGATTTTAAAAAATAATGGATATCCGAAGAGACCCCTTTACTTCTTATTTTTTTAATTATTGCAGGTATATCTAATCCCAGCGGACAGTTCTCTTTGCACCTGCCGCAGGTCAAACATAACTCAAGCCCCCCATCTTTTTCATTGTTATAAAGGGAATAATAAGCAAGCCCCTTTCCACCCAGATAGTTATCCCTGGCGAATTCATTGCCAATAGTATTGTACATGGGGCAGTGGAGCAGGCAATTCCCACATCCTATGCACTGGAGGAGGTCTTTAAACCCGTTCATTGCCAGTTCAGTTCTCTTGTTATCAAGCAGTACTAAAGTAATATCAGAAGGACTGTGAATCCCTTTAATGAATTTCTTCTCAACATCCGCTGTTTTACTCACGCCGCTTATTACTTCAACGAATGATGGTATTATTGAGCCTGTGGCATTGTAGCTCAGGATTTTTATCATGTTCATAGCGGCTTCAATATCAGGATAGATCTTATCTATTGAGGTCACAACTATATGTTTCTTCTTCCGCATCACCTCATAGATGTTCCCCTCATTATGGGTCATCACAATCGAGCCTTCCTCAACGGTTATGGCATTTGCCCCTGTGATTCCCACTCTCGCATCATTGAGATTGGAGATCACATCCTCCCGTACTATCTGTACGATCTCCTCAGGGTTCTCTTTTATGGGTTTATTGTAGTACGTGGATAGTTTCTTAGCAATCTCTCTTGCCGAGAGATGGGTTACCGGTCCTGTGGGGTGGGATGGTCTTGCATTCAGTATCTGTAAGATCCGATCTCCAATATCGGTCTCAATGACTGTCAATCCTTTTCTCTCAAGGGCCTTGGTTAATTCTATTTCTTTTGTGACGTTTGATTTAGATTTTACAATATGTTTCTCATTCCCTGCTTCATCGAGAATGACATCAATTGCCTCCTGCTTCTCTCTGACAAGATGTACCTTGATGCCGTTTCTCCTCAGGTTATCAATAGCTTTGTTCAGAAGTTCTTCATTTCCCACACACAGCTCCCTTGAGGATTTAAGCCTCTTTTTTCTTTCTTCAAAGTCCCCGGGCGGATTCAGGCTCTGCCTTTCTTTTACTGAATTAAAGGCTTTTCTAAGGGCTATAACTTCTTCATAGTGCGGGCTATGATTTCTATTAACCATGTTAACAGACCTCTTCAAA
>DYGR01000078.1 GCA_020724545.1 Candidatus Methanoperedens nitratireducens | reverse complement strand
CCTCCCGTCGCTAAAGCTCTGGGCTTCCGCTACCCCTGCGCCCCAACGCTGTGATGACTTTATTTAAAGCTGAGCTTGATTTTATCAGAAATTAAGCCATGTTCAAGCCTTCTCTATGACAATTTTACCGTTTTCTTCAAAAAAAACAATAGTATCACCAACATCCGCATGAAGTTTATCAGCAACCTCCTTTAACAAAGAAATCTTCCTACCAACAGCGATCTTAGAAGTACCAAGTATCTTCTTACCCATAAGTTTCATAAGTTGAATATATGCAAAATTATAAATACTTTGTGAGTAATATGGGTAATTTATTGAATAAGTGTAATAAAGAACACATAACTCAAGGAAGTAAAAAACATGGTGCTGGAAACTGCTGGAGAGAGAATCAGGTTGCTAAAAGCCGGTTATACGGGCAGAGAAATAGAACGGCTGTATATGGTTCTCAACTCATTTGAGATTATGAGTATCCACTGGCAAATTAGCTGTGCACAAAATCCAGCTTGGAATTACGATAGCGATACTGGAATTTTGTAGAGAAGGAGACTATAGAACGAATCTCGTTTTCCCAATCACCCCCTCACCAGCCAGCACCACAGCGGCACAAACCTCACTCTCTTCCCGTCCCTCTCCTCCTCCCCAAAATAATCATCCGTTATTACAATTCCCTCCTCAACTTCAACCTTCTCCATAGCCTCCACTAGCGCCTCCACTTCCCTCTCTTTTGTCTTAACATCACGGACATCCCAGCATACCTGAACCAACTGCTCCGTTCTTAGATCTTCCATAACCACAAAATCCACTTCACCCTTCCCTTTCCAGTAATAAACCTTCTTCCCTCTCCTCCGCAGGTCAATGAAAACAAGGTTCTCGCAGAGTCTCCCGATATCCTGGGAGAACCTGAAAGCCACTGCGTTTCTCATCCCCGTATCAATGAAATAGATCTTCTTTGGATTTTTTATTTGATCCTTCAGGGAGTATGAGAACCTGGCAACCTGAAAAGAAAGATAGGCTTTTTCAAAATAAGTAAAATATTCTCTTACAGTGTTCTCATGCGTCCCGGTCAGTTTCCCGATATTATGGTAACTTACTGCATTTGAGATATTACTTATCACAAAATAGGCGATCTCTTCGAGTTTATTCACATGTCTCACCTCAAAGCGGGGAACAATATCCCTGTACAGGATATCCTTATAATATTCTTTTAAGACCACCTCCCTGTGCGATTCATCAAGAAAAACCATCTCCGGAAAACTGCCCCATTTCAGAACCTCATCGAGATGATGCCTCAGTGTATCTTTTATCCTGTAGTTCCTCAGATAAATCTCTGCGGGATCAGGCGATATGATTATATCTTCGCCCTTTGCTTTCAGCACTTCTCTAAGATTAAAGGGGAATACCTCAAACTGAAGGTTCCTTCCCGTCAGGAGCGTTGAGAGTTCAGAAGATAAAAGCGTGGCATTTGAACCTGTTACTATGAATCTTATACCTTCTTCCATATCGTAGTAAGCTTTTATCCACTTCTCCCAGTTCGGAACGTTCTGGATCTCATCAAAGAGCAGGTACTTTATTCCTTTTGGATTTTTGAGTTTTAAATAATCCCTGTAAAGTGTCTCAATGCTTCTCGATTCTGTTCTCAACCCAAGGAAAACAGGATCATCGAAATTCACATAGAGCACATTTTCAGATGGCACTTTCTTAAAAAGGGCATCCATAAGCTGATATAATAGGTAGGACTTGCCTGATCTTCTGACCCCTGTGATCACAAGGATATATTTTGTATCAAGAAATCTTACAACTTCTGCCTTAATATCCCTCTCTATGCCTGTGGGGAATTTTTCTCCCCTCCAGTGCCTGTTCTGTCTGATCAGTATCTCTTCATACACCATTATCAACAATATATTATTGATAAAGCTTAAATTTTTCGCAGTATACTATGAACAAATTTGCGGTTGCGTTCCTCTCATAACTTCATATGCGCGCCTCCTCTTCCTTTACCAATCACTTTAGCCTTTTGCGCTATTTTCTCCATCAGCGGATGTTCCCCCTCATACACGAACGTAAACTCAGCCTCAGGATTCGACTCCATCAGCTCCAGCGTGTTCTGGAGCGCCACAGTAAGAGATTCATAATCCGGCTCATCCGTCACTTCTGCATTGAAAGGATACGTTTCCTTAAGTTCCAGTGGATATGCGCCAAAGGGCGGTTTAAAATCCAGCACCCGGTCGAACTCATCCTCATTATCAAGCCTCTGTGCCCTTATAAGTACCCTGCCTCTAAGGTTGAGATTTTTAAGCTTTCTCCTGTATCTCAACACCTCTGGCCTCTGGGCTGATTCGGGGCCGCTGTAGAAGAACGTGGATTTTGATATCGGCTCGAACTGCTCAATCCACTCCGAATAAGAAAGCGCTCGCTTGAGCCCGGATAACAGCCTTGGATGCGCCCTGCACCGCTGCTCTACGAGTTCCCACAGGCTCCCCTCTTTTATGGCTTGCTTTACCTCCCTCATCTCAGCGAATGTCGCATAGAGGTTGTGGCGCGCAAGCAGCTCTTCTCTATTCTCGCTCTTTATCAGTTCCTCTGCATCATGCGAGGTGCATATCGGGCAGGAACACGGCAGGTAATGGAGTTTATCCACATGATATGTGCCCCGCACTGTCATGTACCGCCCTTCCTTGGCATAAAGAGCGTACGAGGCAGAATCGAACAGATCACAGCCCAGGGCTACTGCAAGAGAGAACATCATGGGGTGTCCTGCCCCGAACAGATGTACAGGTGCCGAAGGTGGAAGTCCTTTTTTTGATGCCACAATGACATCAACAAGATCCGAATAACGGTACGATTCCATGAGCGGGACTACCGCCCCAAGGGGATAGACATCAAAATAGACATCAAAACCAGCCTGGCTTAACCTGCGCGCAGCCCGCTCCCTCAGTTCAGGGAATGTAGAGCCCTGCACAGGTGCAGCCAGAAGCATATCTTTTTTTAAACCGAGTGCTTCCTCTGCTCTCTCTATGGTTATCTCAAGCTCTGACTCGGCGCGCATGAATGGAACATATGGAGGCGTGGGTATATCGAGTGGAACGCCTATGTCCGAACCGATCTCCTGCTGGAACTGGACGATCTGTGTATTATTAATTTCTACCTGCCCATACACGGATAATTGATATGAACCCGAATCCGTCATTATCGGGCCGTCAAAATCAAGAAGGGAATGCAATCCACCGCTCAGGGCGCGCTCTCTAAACGCAGGCCTGCGATAGATTATATATGAATTAGTGATAATGATCTCGGCGCCGAATTCGCGAAGCTCTGAAGGCTTAATCGTCTGGATATTGGGGTTAATAACAGGCATGATTGTGGGCGTCTCCACTGTACCGTGGGAGGTCTCAAGACGCCCGATGCGGCCGCAGATGTCCTTATGGAAGATTTCGAAGATTGGGGGCATGATCGGGCTAAGTTATGATGGGGGAGTATATTAAAATGAGGTTGGAATAAGAGTTATCCTTATTACTTTAAATCTTAAGTTATGGTTAGCACATTAAATTAAAACATAACATTTATCTTCTTGAAGTTAGTACGGTGTCATAATAAAGAACGGGCTAGTATAGGGGGAATGCAATGTTAGAAACTCCTGAAGAGAGGATAAGATTATTAAAAGCAGGTATCAGCAGCAAAACAATAGAAACACTTTATATAATATATAATAATTTCAAAGTAGTACGCAGTCCTGTACTCTGTGACTTGAAACCAAAGCTATAAATAAAACATCACGTATCTTGGGAATTTTATGAGTGAATGTTTCATATGTCATACTTCCCTTGAGCCAGCCAATGATGCTGAGATCGAGGGTGTGGAGTTATGTATCGATTGCTGTGAGAAACTGGATGCAATTACAAGGGATTATCTGGTCTCAAGTCCTGGCGGTCTTGATCTTATTTTTGATATTATCGCAGATGACCTGTCAGATCCGGAGGGCAGACTAAGGGATGTACTGAAAGATGTTGTCAGGGAAGTGGTATCAGAGAAGTGAAAAAATTCTCTGCTCTCAGGATCATCGACCTGGTACAGAGTAGAACAACTCTAAGATACCATATATTATTACCAGAACAACAATAATAGCCAGAACAATTACAATATCTTCTTTTTCGAGATTTATTTTCATTTTCCGATCACCGGAGTTTTTGATAATCAACTATCCTTTTTTAAGGTATATAAATTCATCCAAATAAATACACCGTAATTTCACGTATATTTACGTATGTTTATATCTTTTTGAGGCCACACTAACAATATCTCTTGGAATCGAGTGTTTA
The DNA here is from genome assembly GCA_020724545.1 of Candidatus Methanoperedens nitratireducens. GTDB lineage: Archaea > Halobacteriota > Methanosarcinia > Methanosarcinales > Methanoperedenaceae > Methanoperedens > Methanoperedens nitroreducens_B. The sequence continues at coordinate 3,628 of DYGR01000078.1, read as the reverse complement.
TTAACGGCCAGATAATTATCAATTACCTTTAGCTCAAATTCGCTAATCACCACATGACCATAGATCGGGTCTGTCAATTACCCCTCCCTTTCGGAAGGGGCTTGTTCCGTGAGGGGGCGGGGTTAACAGGTTGACCAGGAGGCATACTAAAATATGCAGCAGTTAGAAGAAAGAAATACATACACACCTACGGATATTCCGCACGTTCGCAGCAACTGTGATCCAGTATTAAACGTACCTGAAAGGGTCAGTGTGCTGGATTTAAAAACGTCTTCTAACAGCTCCGATGCGGCTCTAACTGGTTTCGAGAATTCCAGAGCTGAACTTTCGAGTATCTGCTGCAAAAATTCTCCTCTATTGACACAAGAAAACGATCGCAGGTTCGTTAATCCTGCATATACTAATGCAAGGGGTACGATTCCTTTCACCCCCCCGGATGGGGTCTCCTCTACCCCTTGACCCCACGAAGATGAAGAGCACAAAAGAGAAGGAAATACAGCGAGTTTATAGTGAAGCCATATTTGAGCGTGGTTTTGAGTATTTTAAGGAAGGAAGAGTTTTAAATGCGATTGAGTTTAAGGAAAAATTATTCGGAGAGGTAGTAGGGACTGTTAGATACAGGACAGAGGTAGATCTGGGCGATTTTGAGAGTAAGTGCTCATGCCCTTATGGAAGAAACTGCAAGCATGGTGTTGCACTGCTGCTGCAGTATTTCAATGAAGAGTACATAGATGGGGATGAGATCATGAAGAGGCTGGCAGGCATGGATAAGGAGGAATTGAGTGGAGTTATAGAGAAATTGATAATCATGAATCCCGAAAGCCTGATGTATTTAGGTTCTTATCAGACAGGCAAGGAGAAAACGAGCGAGAAACGGATTAAATCACTGGATAAAGAGATAAGATCAAGGCTGCGGCGCGGGGAATATGCCTACGCTGACACCGAATTCGTGGATGATTTTGCAAAGTTCATAAAAATCAATGAAGATGCACTCACAAAGGAGCAGATTTTTTATATTCTGGAATTTCTTATTGAAAATAGTGAAGAGTATGGGTATTTTTACGATGACTATTCAGATAGCTATTTTGGAGATGTTATCTTTGAGAATTTATGTGATGCATTTACAAAGAAAGAACTTGGGGAGGAGGATTTTGAGAGATTAAATGAGTTAATGGATAAAGATGGTTATGACATGCTTGGTCCGTTTATCAACCGAATGGTTGCGGCAGAGAATGCGATTAGACTAAAGGATTTTGATGGATATATAAACGAATTTCTGGATGAGCGCTCATATATTGAGTTTCTGGTGAACTGCGGACTGGTAGAAAAAGCCAGAAAATTGATTGAAACTGAGACCTCTCTGAATGAAGAGAGCAGGTTCAGGTTATATCTGCGGATCGATAGGGACGATGCGATAGAGTTTGCCAGAAAAAAGAGATTCTATCCAGGCCTGATGCGGTATTATCATGAGATAGGAGCACATGATGAAGCAGTAGGATTATTTAAAGAAGTAGTAAGCGATAGAGAGAAAAAAAAGCAGCTAAAAGGCGATCGGTATCTTTATGGGGATATTCTTGATTCTATAGATAAAAGCGAAAAGAAGGATGAGATAGATAAAGTCCTGCGCTCTCTTTTCGAGGTATGCTATTCGTTCAAGTATTATGGGCTGTGCGTGGATGCAGGGATCAGGCTTGGCGACAAAGGGCTCATGCGTAAATTGATAGATAAAGAGAGCAGCTATTACTTCGATTCAGTATCGAAGATAAGACTGCTTGAGTATCTGAGGGAAGAATACAGGGAGGAGGTAGAGATAGAGCTAAAGGAGTTCGCTGAATCCCTGATAAAGGAAAAGAACAATTATGCATATGAGAAAGCGACAGAATGCGTTTTCTTATTGAGAGAGATGATGAGTAAAAAAGAGTGGGAGGAGTATGTGAAAGCGCTCTATGGAAAGCATTCGAGGAAGATAAACCTGTGGAGCAGATTTAAACACAGAGGGGTTGATCTGAAGATGAAGAAAGGAGTGGTGGGTATAGAGGTGAGAGGGTAAGACTGGAGACATTAATGTCATTTCCTTGCTATAATATATACTTCCTCTTTCTCAGGTTCCAGTATTTGAATAATCTCCAGTCCCAGTGAAGATAGCTTCATGAGAACAGGCTCTCTTTCTCTCTCTTTTGGTAATTTCAGCACCTGAAGCAGTAAACCTTTGCTTTTTAATGCAGGAAGTACGTTCTCAAGTGCTTTTATAGAGGATAAAGGACTTGCAGTGATATCCATAAGCAGAACATCAAATTTCTCCCTCTCAACAGGCATTGTAAACACATCCCCGAATTCTATTGTTATATTGGGGCGCTCATGCGCAAGTCTTTTGAGTTCTGAGCGAAACTCACGGCTGAACTCGATACCGTGAACATGGGAGGCGATTTCAGAGGCGAATAGTAGAAAACCTCCTGCGCTTGAACCTATATCCAGCACACGATCACCCTGCCTGATAAGATTGGTCTTCTCCTGGATTTCTTTAAGTTTCCAGTACCCTGCAGGTTTATCCAGATCTCCCGTTATCTCAACCCTGTCAGCATAGGCAACATCATACGAGGGCTTGGTGATAACCTTATCATTTACTCTCACATAACCTTCAATAATGGCCCGTTTTGCGCGCCCGCGTGAACTGAAATAACCCGTTTCTACAAGATAAGAATCAAGCCTCATAAATACTTATATAATATAGTGAATCATATTATGTGATTTCCAAAGGTTAATAGCTAACGAACTATATTAAAACCATACCTGTGCCGAGGTGGCAGAGCGGACTAACGCGGCAGGCTCGAGACCTGTTTTACCGAAAGGTAAGCAAGGGTTCAAATCCCTTCCTCGGCGTAAATTATGAGAATTGTACATAAGGTTCTTAGCCTCTTCTGGCCCGTTTGGGAGATCTTTTTTCCTCTTTTTCTTTCTCTGAGAGCAGATCGGATAAAGCATTCATCACCTCATGCATGCTCGGCATTTCATCTTTACCTTTTCTAGCTTCTCTGCGAGCTCTCTGAGCGAGCAGATCAGTTAGCGCACCCAGTACCTCCTTCAGGTCTGGCATTTCCTTTCTCTTGATCTCTTCCGGAGCTTCTTCCTGTTCTTTTTTGAACAGGTTAAATAACGTGTTTAACATCTCATGGTTCTCAAGAAGCCACAGATAATCCTCTCTCTGTGATGTGTTTTTAAGCACGCTGTATGCCAGGTTGACCTGCGCGGTTTTTTCAAGGTACCTGTATTTTTCACGTATGGTTCTCTCAACCTCTTTTTTATCGCCAGAGAGCGAGTTCCGATCCAGCCCGATTACTGATAGAAAAGTCTCTTTATTAGGCGGAAGATACTGCTTCCAGTCCTGGTTGCTGTTGATAATCTCCTCCCACCGCTGCATGTATTTTAGAATCGCATCAGGTTCACTGAGCGCTGTAAGTATGAGCCTCTCAAGAATGCTTCTGTCGATCTTTTTCCATTTTCTCTTGCGCTTTTCCCTTTCTTCAAGATTTTTTTTACCTGAGTATTTATTGTTAAAGTACATCAGGAAGTCGTCAGATTGTGTAAAAACTATTTTTTTATAATGTCCAGACTACCCAATAAAACACAG
>DYGR01000020.1 GCA_020724545.1 Candidatus Methanoperedens nitratireducens | reverse complement strand
TGACACAAGAAAACGATCGCAGGTTCGTTAATCCTGCATACATTAATCCAAGGGGGTCAGATTCATCCCGTAGCTGAAGCAAACGGGTTTCCTCTGACCCCTTGACTCCATTATTATGATTCTATACTGGAGGTGAAACCATGTGTATGATGGACTCTTCAACCAATCTTGATATCGAGCCAGGAGAAATGAATGTAACCCAGTACAGATGTCTGGATTGTAAATCCACATTCCGTGCGATAGGGAAAAAGGTAAGCTGCCCGTCATGTCAATCGGCCAGCGTTAAGAAGATTTAGAATAAAAAATAAGAAATGAACTAAAGAATCTCTTATATATAGAGAATACCTTCAGTTCAGACTTCGCTATTCTGCAGTATCATCCAGATTCTTATACGTTCAAAGAGGCTGACTTCTCCATCCGAAAGCATATCTATGATGCTTCTGACATCCTGTTCAGAGACCCTGAATGTACGATCTACCTGCTGCTCTGGTGGCTGAAATACAATCCCCACATCTTTGACTATGTAGAATGTGCCAATGTAATTATCCTGGTCGGTCACATCAACCTGCACAACATCAACGTTCTGTTGCTGCATTATGCGACTCAGGGATGTGATATTCTCAGACGTGTTCAACTGCTGCAAATCGGTTTTGAGGTTGTCCCATTTCGATACGTCCTGCGTCACGTACGTTGTCTGGTTCTGATCCAGCGATATTTTCGGTGTCTGAAAGAAATCAAAGAACCCGGCCTGTGCCGTTATACTCAGACCCAGAACCAATACAGTAATAGCAATCATTACAGTTTTTCCCATATCCTCACCTCCTTTTGTCTTGTTCTTGTATAAGGATTAGGTACGCTATGGTTATAATACCAGCGATTGTGAATATCGCTCACAAATGGTCTGCTTGGCCATTCTTTAACTTTTTTCAAAATAAAGCAGCAGCCGTCATAAACAATCCTGATAAAAGAGGTATCATAAGGTTATCATCGATCTGCCTTCCCAGAATCCGTACAGGTACTGCATCCCCTAAGGTGGCTCCTGCTGCCCCTGCCGCATATACCAGGAAAGATAAATGGGTCATATCCTCTGCCAGCGGCAGATTTAAAAGAACAAGCCCGATCAGAATACATACTGCGAACATCAAAGCCATTATTGGAAGGGGTTTGAATTCCATATTTTTTGTAGCCTGATTGCGATTATAATTGCGATTGCGATTACGAATATCCCCGCCTTTTATCATCGAACCTGCCAGCCCTGATGCAGCATCTCCGATCGATAGCATCAATAATGCAGCTATGGCAACCGTTTTATCAAAGATAAGAATGGATATCAGGGCAGCCATATTAAAATATATATACGCTGCGACCTGTTTACTCTCATGCGGGCGCAGCAGTATCTCAGGGAGCTTTATTCTTCCTCTAAGGCGCAGCCATTCGATCAACAGGATGAGCGCATTCACAGATGAGAGCACGATCAGGGCGGTTTCTCTACTGATAAAATAATAGATTATGGGGATTAAGGAACCTGTAATATGAAACGTTTTTCGCAGCAGTTCATGGAATAAAAGATTAAACATACAGGAGCTTTATACTCTCCTTTCAGCATTCCCGAAAGATTTGCCTCTGTATATCAGGTCGCATATATTATCTGCAATATCACTCATACTGGCGCGCACCTGTCTCATCGAATCTCTCTCCCTGATTGTAACAGTACCGTCTTCCAGAGTCTGGTAATCCACGGTTATAGAATACGGTGTACCGATCTCATCATTCCTGCGATACCGCCGACCTATGGTACCAGAGTCATCGAAAGTAACGAGTATACCGGCTTTGCGAAGCGATTCTGTGATCTCTATCGCTGGTTTTATCAATTCCTCGCGTGTAAGAAGAGGCAGTACAGCAGCCTGAACCGGAGCAACCTGTGGCGGGAGGCGCAGTACTATCCGTACCTCATCCTCCTCCCCTTCCTCAATAGCTTTTTCTTCAAAGTATGAATGCTCAAGAAGTGAATACATTATCCTGTCGATCCCGAAGGATGGTTCTATCACATGCGGGATGATATTCTCACCATGGATCTCCTCTGCCACTGTCTCAAATACTACGGCATCCCCTTCCAGCTTTATATGCTCACTATCGATTATCAATTCTATAAATTCACCAGATAGCTCCTCCTGTCTTAATGCCTTCAGCGCATTTGCTATCTTCCCTGCTTTTCCTTTGAACCTGGGTCCGAGAACCGCCATATTTGGTTTGACTACGAAGCGCTCAACCTTTTTAGGTCTATCATACGGCACATATACAGTCAGATATGTTTCACTCTGTTTAGCATGGGCTTTTAAGTCATAATCCGTCCTGTCGGCGATACCCACTACCTCGATCCATCCGAACCGATCGCTCAGTATCTCGGCATCCCAGCAATCAGCAGCATAGTGAGCCATCTCATCCTTCATATGCTGCCTGAAGCGCAGTTTCTCTGGTGACACACCCACGCGTGTGAGGTACTGGTATGTTATGGCAAGGCAGTATCCCATGAACTCATGTGCGATTATTCCTGTGTTTACAGCCATACCGATTGATATCTGCTGTGATTCCCCGTTGATCTGTCCTTCCTGGGAATAAAAGTTAAGAACAATATCAGCGATCTCTTTGAATTTAGGATGCGTCTTATTTCTGGGGTCGATAAATATCTCAGCCTCAGCCTGCGTAAATTCCCTCAGGCGTATTACACCCTGCCGCGGGGATATCTCGTTGCGGTAGGCTTTGCCTATCTGTGTGGCACCGAATGGCAGGTGGTCACGGTAGAACTTCAGGAGGCGCGGAAAATCCACGAACATCCCCTGCGCGGTCTCGGGGCGAAGATATCCTGCCCTTTTTGAGCCAGGCCCGATGCTGGTCCTGAACATCAGGTTGAACTCATAGACATTACCGAGCTTTCCGCCGCATTCAGGGCACCTGATGTTGTTTCTATTGATGATCTCAGTGAGTTCATCTGCGCTCAGGGTATCGGGCATATCTACGATGTTCTGGACGAGATGATCTGCCCTGAAATCCTCATGGCACTTCTGGCATTCGGTCAGGGGATCAGAGAAGCCTCCGACATGTCCTGATGCTATGAAGATATCCTCTATACCGATTGTGGGCGACTCTATCTCATAGTAGCCCTCGTTTATTACAAATATATCCCGCCAGATATTCTCAATGCGGCGCTTGAGCATTGCGCCGAGAGGCCCGTAATCATAGAAACCGGCTGTTCCACCGTACAGCTCAAACGATGGCCAGAGAAACCCGCGGCGTTTTGCCAGCTCGATTATCTTTTCGTATTTATCAACCATGTGTTATCATCACTTTTCGGACATATTACATGGTTTTAGATTATTATAGTTTCTTATGGAGATTTGCTCTGATTGCGTATTTACGATATAACCCCACCCGAAGGGACGCCGAAGGCGGTGCTATCAAGATGGTATATATGCCGTTGATGCTGGTACTTCTGAAGAAATTTAGATATCTGTAATCGCCTACTATTCCGACACTTTTTCAAGTATTTTATCTATTTTATCGAGCTTTTTCTCGATCCCATCCAGGGATTCTTTCAATGCGTTCAGGTTTGTAGATGCTTTTGATTCCTGCACCTTTGCATCTACATAGCGCTTAGCCAGAATTATCAGATATACAATCACTATCAGTGGAATTGCATACATCAGCAAGACAATAAATATTTCACCAGTCCCTATTGCCATTTCTATCACCTGCTACTCTGAGACCTTCTCAAGTATTGTATTGATTTTATCTACTTTATTCTCTATAACCTGCGTTCTCTGCATCAGGAGTTCTATTTTTGTATTTATTTCTTCATTACTGATTGCCTGCCTTTTTGCCAAAGCATCAAACAACCTGTTTGCGAACTTACTGATTCCGTCTATTATAATAACACCGATCGTAATTAAAAGAACGAAGTAAAGAAGGTAAGCAAGCGGAGTTACTTGAATTCCAAGCTGATTTAACACGACGAGAGTAAGGAAAAGGGCTACAATCCCGACTATTATCCAATTTTCGTTCATTTTCATTTCTCATTCCTCCTTCATATTTTGAATCACATCCAGGCTCACGACCAGCTCGAACGGCACTGATTTGTAGTATCTCCTGAAGTACGGCGATTCTTCTGAGACCTCGCTCCTGCCTTTTACAAGCCCGATCTTCTCGAACTGTTTCAGGTATATGTTGACCAGCGGCCTTGAGATACCGAGTTCTTCTGAGATTTCCCTTGCGTATTTCTCCTGAACTGCTATTGCTTTGAGAATGCTGAGGCGCTGCTCGTTTCCAAGGAATCCGAGAAGCTTTGCAAGCTCAGAAATGGGGCTGGCTGTGATATTTAACATGTGTTTAGCATCTTTTACACATATCATGATAAATCTTTCGGTATTGTCTTTTATGACTTCAATCGTGTTCCTTTACGCGTTTTTTTGTCTTCCCATATTCTATACGAACAATTAATACGATCAACCCGGCGACGATTATGCCTGATACATTGATGGCAAAGAGCATAAGACCGCCCCAGCCTGACAGAGGCCCTGCCTGAAATCCAATAGACGCCGCAGCCAGAGCAGGTACTATAGCCAGGGCTATTACCACACCCACTATATTTTCTCTCCTGTTCGACACTGTTGCAATAGAACCACCCGCGCCGGCTGCAAGTGCTGTAATTATGCTGTAGCCCCCGAATAATAATCTCTCACTGACTAATCCGCGGCCTGCCAGTGCTGGGCTTGGAGGGATTAAGGGCGTATGTAAGAGTACCCAGACTGTACTAAATGATACGACAAATATAACTATGGAGTGGACCAGCAGACCTGTTGTTCCCGTGCGCACGAGTTGCCAGTCTTTATTGATAATACCGAAAGGTATCGCTACAATAGTATCAAATGATGGTGCAATAACCATTGAGCCAATTAGAACAGGAGTAGAATCTGTAAGCAAAGCTACAGATGCCAGTATGCTCGACAGGATAAGGAATGTTATAGTGTCAAAATCAAGACCTGCACTGCCATGAAATTCGATACGATTCAACTTATCCCCCGTATTATCTGGCATATCCATAACTATCGCATAGTAGCACTAGTAAATACTGATATCGAACATACAAATAGATTATTTATATCGTTCTTGACCATCATCTTTTTATATCAAGTAAACTTTAGTGAAATCAAGTTTACTTGATTTAGGAGGACTCAATATACATATATCAGATGGGATTCTGGAGCCGCAGTGGATTTTATTCTGGTATGTATTATCTGCAATCGTTATTGCAGCAGGTCTTCGGGTAATCAATAAACGTATCGCAGTCGACCCGGTGTATCTTCCCAGGATCTCATTGATCGGTGCTGTGGTTTTTGTGATCTCGGTATGGCACATCCCTGTGCCAGTGACAGGCTCATCATCCCATCCTGTCGGAACACCGCTTGCTGCAATAATCATAGGCCCGTTTGCAGCGGTCGTAATAAGTGCAATTGCCCTGTTCTTCCAGGTATTCGTAGCCCACGGCGGCTTAACGACCATAGGCGCAAACGTATTCTCAATGGGAATAGTGGGAGCTTTTGGCGGTTACCTTGTGTACAGATCGCTTAAGAATTTCTCTCCTTTGTGGTTCTCTGCAGGAATGGCAGGACTTATCGGAAGTATTTTAACATACCTTATGACAGCCCTTCAACTTGCCCTTTCCCTTAATCCCGAAAATGTGATGTACTACTGGAAATTATATTCTCTGGGCTTTATTCCCACTCAACTGCCCCTTGCATTTGCAGAATTTGCATTCACTGGTTATGTGATAAAATACATATCTGAGACAAAACAGGACTTGATCGACACAGAAAGCCATAGTATGGACAGGTTCACAAAAACCGCTCTTGTTCTAATGGTTTTAATCACATCGGTTATTGCCGCAGGCGCGTATATTGGCTATCTGAAAGGTGAGGATATGGCGGGCGTTGACAGTACTGTTGAGGCGCTTGCCGCCCCTGATGCAGATTCTGACGGAATCGGGGTACGATTGATGGCCCGCTTTGGTGAGCCCCTGGGTTTTGCTTTTGTTGGGATTATAGGCGGTCTCTTTACAGGATATTTCTGGACTGAACTGAGGAGGAGAACCTGATGCCAGAGTGGCTTACGACAGACCCTTTAAATGGAATAGTGGTTACGATTACTTTCTTCATTTCCCTGATAATAGGCAGATACTTAAGGGAAAAAAGATCACAATCCGGGTACAGAGGCAGAATGATCGATTCAAGAATCAGGATCTTTGTAGCGTTTATCCTGATTATCGCCATGACAGTAATGAAAAACTGGCATATTCCGGTCATCATATCCATATTATGCATTTTCATTGCGCTAAGGCTTGGTGTATTTCGGGATTACACTAAAAAAATCATTTTCCCGCTGGTTCTGGCATTGTTTATCCTCGCGATACAGGGTCTTACCTACGGGGTAAACATAATTGATCTTGGATTTATCTCAGTTTACTCTGAGGGAATCGAGTATGGTTCTCTTATCTTTGCAAGGGTATTCGCCTCTGCTTCTGTCCTGGTTCTACTGGTAATCACAACCCCTGAGAACGAGCTGCTTGGGAGCATGCGCTGGTTTGGTGTTCCCAGGACCATTATTGAGATCTGTTCACTTATGACCAGGTACATAAGGACTTTCTCATATGAGGGAAAAAAACTCAAGTTAGCGCAGGAATCACGATGCGGTTTTTCAAGAGAACAGGGCTTTACGAAGCGGATGCATAATATCGCCTCAATATGCGGGTTGCTTATTACACGCGCATTCGCAAGAAGCGAGGAGATTTACATAGCCATGATCTCACGCGCCTGGAGGCCGGGTCTGAAATATCCGGGGGATTACCTGCCATTAGATAAAAAGGATATAATGTTTGGACTGGTGCTGTCGTTCGGGATTATCGGACTGATAGGACTTGACAGGTTTTTATGAGGTAAAAGTAATAATGAACGCGATAAAAACGGTTGAACTTGAATATACCTACAGTGACGGAACAAATGCTCTATCAGGTGTGAATTTTGAAGCAAATGCAGGCGAGAGGGTGGCTGTGCTCGGTCCAAACGGTAGCGGGAAAACAACGCTATTCTATCATTTTAACGGCCTGATCAGGCAGACAGGAGGGGAAATAAAGGTATTCGGGGAGAATATCAGCAAAGATAATATCGATACGATCAGGAGGCGGGTGGGTCTTGTATTCCAGGATCCGGACAGCCAGTTGTTCGCACCCACCGTACTTGAGGATATCGCGTTTGGCCCGAAGAACCTGGGATTATCCAGGGCGGATATACAGAAAAAGGTCAGAGAGGTGCTGCACAGGTTTGATATCGAAAAACTTGCACAGAAAAACCCGGCTAACTTAAGCGGAGGGCAGAAGAAAAGGGTAGCGATTGCTGGTGTGGTTGCAATGGAGCCTGATGTGTTAGTGCTTGATGAGCCGACATCGGGTCTTGATGTGCGCGGGGTTACTGATACGATGGAGATCCTGGATGAGTTAAACGCTGAAGGAAAAACGATCATTATATCAACCCACGACTCTGATCTTGCTGCTGCATGGGCTGATAGAGTTTATATACTCAATAAAGGAGAGGTTTTCAGATCAGGAGTTCCAGGGCATATTTTCGCGGATGAAAAACTGATCTCAGAGGCTGGATTGAAGCATCCTGTCATAGTCCAGACATTCAGAGAATTTCGCGCACGTGGAATCTCAAAGGGTGAGGTGCCGCTTTCAGTTCTTGATTTTATGGAATCTGTCGATATCGAGGTGATGAATATCAGGTGTGCAATAGCAGGCTGTGACATCTACGCAGGCGATGATGTTTGCCTCCAGATCAAAGATGGCATGCTGGTTGCTATCAAAGGTTCAACAGGCGTAAAGGGCAGGGCGGTGTTTAGCGGCAAGAAGGGGGAGGATATCGCTGTTAAGGATGTAAGCGGGGATCTGCAGCAACTTGCTGGCAGCATAACCATAATCAGGGTTCCAGGGATCATTGAAGGGGGCTCAAGGGCGGCAGATATAGAGAACGTTCGTGATATTCTTGATAGAGAGAAGAACCATAAGATCGGAGCAATGGGCACATCTGCAAAGGTGCTGATGAACAGGATGGGGATCAGGTATGATATTGAGTTCGACGTGGTTCAATCGGGCATACTTGCAGCGCTTCGGGGATTCAATGTGATCATTTTTGCATCAGGCGGGATGGCAGACAGGGCAGCAGAGAGGGTAAGAGAGAAAAAGATAAATTACTCCATTATTGCGCTGTAGTGATATGGCACAGTGAGTTCTTTACTGCTATTATAATGGTTGGTGATACCATTGGTATACTAAAGGTATTTGTTTAGCTAACCCTTTCTAAGGCTTGATTTTTTCTTTCTATCCTTCTCTGATTACCATATCTGCAATCCCGGATGGTGCATCAAGCAGGATCTTCTTATACTCTATGTATGGCACATCTACGGAGGATATTATTCCCCTGGATCTGATAATCTCCTTATCAAGAGTGCTGCTAATGGTTCTCTGTATGCCCTCATGTGACCATAACTGCTTTATCCTGGATAGATGCGGTGACAGGCTCTTACGATCCAGAAGGGCTTCCTTAACAGGCCTATCTATGCTCATGCACTCAAGAAGCAACAGCTCTGAACCAAATCCGCTGATCTTTTTCCCTTCAATTACCTGCTCTAAGTCTGCTATATCATCAGCTATCTGCATTACTTTACCGCATCTAAGCCCGTATTCTGCAAACGATCTTTCCTCTTTCCCATACAGGCATGTTTCACCAGATACCGGGTTACAGCCGTCGGATCTTATCAGATATCCCCACGCAGTAGCCAGGCTGAATAATTTCCCAGTCTTCCGGGTGATTATGGCATCATAGAGAGGAATGGCTGGCAGGTCAGGTCTGTGAAACAGCTCTTTTATAATACCCGAGACCATTCCTCTCTGCGTCTCTGCCAGCATTTGCACATATAGTTCTCCGTATGGTGCCACGATATCATACGGAATACTCAAAACATCTATCGTATCCAGCATAGCCTTCTTATGCCCTCTGGTAAGATGCAGGGTTTGCAGCCCACGGCGCTCTATATCTTCATCGAGCATATCATCCAGGATAAGCGAGGCACTGTGAGCAAGTTCAACAGCGCAGGCCAGATCCAGTGCACAGGATCGATCCCGGTCTTTGTCAGATACAGCATCAAAAACCAGAAGCAAAAGCCCGGCACGTATCCTTTTTCCTCGCAGCAGCATAGGGAGTATATCCGGGTCTGATATTTTATTCTCAGCTATGTGTTTTATACGATCATTTACTCCGGGTCTTATTTGATCAAGATATTCCTGGAATGTTCTCATTATCTACCCTATCGCATCCACACCCTTCCAGAGGATAATGCACCGGCGAGTGCGTATATCAAAAGGAAATGTAGTCCGAGTAACCTCCATGCAATCCTATATTCCTGCGTCTTGGTATGCTCATACAGTGCAAGCATCACATAGCCATAACCAAAACCGAATATACCAAGACCTGCTATGATAAACGGGTTTGCCTCCAGACCGGCAGCAAGCACCTGTGCAAGATACGATGATACCGGTATTGCTGCCATACCCAGGGCGCCGAACTCTACTGTATGGAAGCTCCAGAATTCAAGACCGTATAATACGCAGAAAAGTATGCCAGTACCAACTGCCACAACGGGAAATGGAGATTCCAGCAGGCGGTTTGCATATATCCCTATCAATGATGCCAGTATGAACAGACAGATACCTATTGATACAAGAGTGGTATCACCGAATACGGTTTGCCAGGGTTTCCCTGCAAGGGTAGTGTCATCAAGCATGTGCTCGCCATAGAGTAAAAGAAACACAACTGCAAGAGACAGAACCAGAACTGCACAGTCTATAACCTGGAGTGCGGCTGTCCCGACTACAACAAGAGACAGAAACGCCAGCATGAAGGGCATGTGTATAAGGGTGAACAGGCTGCCCGGGACACTCTTATTATATACCAGGTATCTATACCACTCTAACTGTCTGTTCATTTCCTCGCCCTCATCAACATCTTCAAAGCATCCCAGAGATGAAGTTTCATATTCATCCTCTTTGTAGTTTCTTTAAGTATCAGGCCGTCTCTTATACCAATCCGCTCTCCTCTCCTGAGCCTGTCCACTACCCTGCGTTCCTCTTCCATCCATGAGAACTCATTCAGTATCGCACGCTCATATGCAAGGTGATCATCCCAGTTCTCAACTAAGATCTGTGCGCTTCTCATCCCAGGAATGATGCCCTCGCCTGCAAGCGGAGCCACACATCCGATCGCTTCGCCTGTACCCCATATGTTCCTGAATATGTACGGCCTGCTGCCGATCGGTGCGGTTAAGCGAACTTTACTGGCGCATCTGCAGATTACCTCCCTTTTTTCATTTTTATCGCCTTGTTTAACACCTTGTTTAACCCAGCTCAGGTTTTTGAGCATATCATGCGGCTTGACCACAAGACTGCCTGCCCCTATATGGTATATGCCATCAGATAGAGGAAAAATCCATGCATACCCTATCCTGCTGATCTTAATACTCATATCAAGAGGTTCTGAGCTGCGAATACAGTACTGAACACATGGAAAGATAAGATCGTCCTTTATCTCTGGTAAATATGCACGCAAAACACCGGTAGCATCAATTACCCTGTCGTATTCTGCAGTATCTATCGGTGATTGTTGTATTACTGCATCCTGCAGCAGGTCAGATATGAGAAGCGGTTTATCAAAGGTCAGAGCATATGCTTCTATTCTCATCTCATCCATCATAACATGATCAAACTGCATCCGTGTGTATTTGGCCGGATCAAGTCCAGCATGCTCAACAAGCGGCTCAAACCCCAGTGAAGTACCCCATGCACACGGGCTAATGCTACAGCCTGTCTTATGCTGCTGTTCCTGTTCGTATACAGCTACATCATCGAATCCTTTATTGTGCAGTAGCCTGTACAGGTATGCACCACATATTCCTGCACCAGCAATTGCTATTTTCATTATTTACCTCAGAAGGAAAGAGAATGCCAGAAAATAACTCATGAGGCATAAGAGCTTAAGAGCAATCTCAGGTTTGTGTGTATAGTATTCCATGCGCTTTACTGCAGTGGCTTCATTATAATCAGGGCTGCTGCCGTATTTCTCTCTATCTTCAGCATAGCTCTTCCGTATTGCCCTTACATACCTTGATAGGGTGATCTCTATAGCAGAGATCGATGCTGCCAGAGCCGCCCATGTAAGAAATGTTCCATTGAGCGTTAATGTATTCATATAAAACCCGACCATTACAGGGATGAACCCGAATGATACTGCAAACCAGAAATCATTGTGAAAGAATCCCTTCATGAATCTGGAGTTCGGATATGCCCATACGAAAAAAGTCTGCAGCGGAATAATCCACAGCAGATGCCATGCAGCAAGTTTTACCATCCAGTATATGCCTATCAGCACGGCTATACTAACGGCAGTCAACCCCAACAGCAGCAGTTCTCCGGGTGCCAGGTATTTTACATAACTGCTGCCCATCCCTGGCAGTTGATCAAAGGCATGTGCTGCAATCCCAAGCCCGAGGAAGTACGCGATCATGATCCACACAAGAACATCCCACCTGTTAACACCTGCAATCCCGAACCCGACTGCAAGGAAGCTCAGGTTCATTGCTGTATATGGAAAGTGCAGTATAGTCCATATCTCAGCCGGCTTTGAGCCTTCAAGCTGATACCAGGTCTTTTTCATGGTTAAAAATACATCACCCCCTGTAATTGTATAAGTTCTCAATATAATAGTATTATCAGCGTAACTACAAGAATTTTTCCGTTATTTGATGCAGTTTTAATTATTAATAGGCTATCTGGAGCATCTCCCTATAAGCCATAATGAATATCTTTATATCTTATAGGAGATTACTATGGTCATAACCAAGAATTTGGAGGCATATAATAAATGGCTGATTTATTGAAGAGAATCGGATTTGGCAAAGATAAAGATAATGCAGTAGATAATGCTAAAGAGAGTGTCTCGGCACATAAATCCACACAGGAGATGTACGAGAGAACAAGTAAGATGAACATACCCACAATATTTGATCGCTATAATGCCCAGCAGCCCCAGTGTACTTTTGGAGCACAGGGGATATGCTGTCAGTTGTGCAGCCACGGGCCGTGCAGGATCACAACCAGAGCTACAACAGGCATATGCGGTGCGACCGCTGATGTCATAGCGGCCAGAAACTTCCTGAGACTCACAGCAGGAGGCGCGGCGGCTTATACCCACCATCTGGAGCTGGTCGCAAAGACCCTGAAGGCAGCAGCACAGGGAAAGACCTCATTTAAGATACAGGACCCGGGAAAGCTCAAGGCAGTTGCAGGAGCCCTTGGATTAGATACTACAAAGTCAACAGAAGAGCTGGCAGTTGCCCTGGCTGATGCAGTGCTTGCTGAGATAAAGAAGGGTTCTGATGAACCGCTGCTTCTTGTCGAGAAGTTCGCACCAAAGACCCGGCTTGAGATATGGAAGAAGCTTGGTATCATACCTGGCGGAACATACGCAGAGGTGGGCGATGCGATGACAAAGACGCTAACATCAATAGATACAGACCCTGTGGATCTTTTGCTCACAACTCTTCGGGTAGGAATAGCCACAGGATATATGGGACTTGTAGCTACAATCACGCTGCAGGATATTCTCCTTGGAACCCCAACCCCGACCACTTCTTCAGCAGACCTCGGTATAATCGATAAGGATGCAGTTAATATAGTAGCGCACGGGCACATTCCGCTTATGGCAACATCTGTTCTGAAGGCAGCCCAGAGCCCTGAGATGCAAAAACTCGCAAAAGAGGCAGGTGCTAAGGATATAAAGCTCCTGGGTTCCATGTGCACAGGCCAGGAACTCATGCAGCGCTCAGCCACATCAGCAAAAGGATTTGCTGGACAGACAGGTAACTGGATAAACCAGGAGTTCCTCATTGCCACAGGAGCCATAGATCTTGTTATGATGGATCTTAACTGCTCCACACCCGCCCTGAAGACGATGGCGGATAACTTTCATACCAAGGTTATCTCGGTCGATAAACTCGTCAGGATGGCAGGTGTGACAGATCACCTGGACTTTACGCCAGAGAAAGCAGATGAACAGGCAAATCAAATAGTGAAGATGGCAATAGATGCCTACAAGAAGAGGAACAACGGCAAGGTCCATATACCCGGATATAAATCAGATGTCATGGCAGGCTTCTCTGTTGAGAGCTGCAAAGCTGCACTTGGAGGAAGCTGGAATCCCATGATCGATGCCATAAAGGCAGGAAGCATCAAGGGAATAGTGGCAGTTGTGGGCTGCACTACAGCAAAGACAAAACATGATACAGTCTCGGTCAGGCTGTCCCGTGAACTCATAAAGCGCAATATGCTTGTGATAAACGCAGGCTGTGTCAGTTCAGCTACGCAGATCGAAGGACTCATGAGACCCCAGGCAGCAGAACAGGCAGGCGAAGGTCTGAAGGCAGTTTGCAAGTCACTCGGGATACCGCCGTGCATCAACTACGGCTCATGTGTTGATATCGGCAGAATAGGCGTAGCTGTGACTGAGATCGCAGCAGCGCTGGGAGTCGACCCGAGCGCCCTGCCAGTTGCGGCATCCGCACCAGAGTACCTGGAACAGAAGGCTGTGGCTGATGGAGCATTCGCAGTGGCCTTCGGATTGCTGCTGCATCTCTCACCCGTGCCTCCGGTCACAGGATCACCAATTGTGGCTAAGGTGCTCACAAACGATGTTGAGTCGCTCACCGGAGGAAAGGTGATCGTAGAGCTTGATCCGGTCAAGGCCGCAGATGCGATCGAGGCACATATCAACACCAAGAGAAAAGCCCTCGGATTGCCGTAAATTTTAAATGGCTTAAAAGATGCTTATTAACCGCCGATGAACACAGATAAACGCAGATAACCTGCATCTGCGTTCATCGGCGTTTATCTGCGGTTTTTTATTTACTGTTATTTAAGCACTTAACTATAGCATGTGATGGACAAACAACAATCATTTTATATGTTGTCTCATATCAGAGACATCCATGGATCACGACTACAGGGCACTTGGATTAAAAGCAGGACTTGAGATTCACCAGCAGCTTGATACTGAGCAAAAACTCTTCTGCGCCAGCCCTACCCTTCTTCGTGATATAAAGGAATCCAATTTTGAATTCATGAGGTACCTTCGACCGACACAGAGCGAAATGGGCGTGGTTGACAGGGCAGCGCTTGAAGAAGTAAAATTTACAAAAAAATTCATCTATAAAGCATATGATACCATCTGTCTGGTCGAGGCGGATGAAGAGCCGCCGCGGGAGCTGAATCAGGAAGCTCTGGACTATGCGCTCATGATCGCACGCATGTTGAACATGAGAATCGTGGATGAGCTCTATACCATGCGAAAGATAGTTATCGACGGCTCCAATACATCAGGCTTTCAGAGATCGGGTCTTCTGGCTACCCAGGGATATCTTGATTCATCCTCTGGCCGCGTGGGGATAGATGTGCTCTGTCTTGAGGAGGAGGCTGCCCAGAAGGTTGAAGAGCGCAAGGATTCAGTGGTTTATTCACTTGACCGCCTCGGTATCCCGCTTGTTGAGATCGGGACTGCACCGGATATCGTCTCACCTTCGCATGCAAGGGAGATTGCAGAGAAGCTCGGGATGATCCTGCGCTCAACAGGCAAGGTCAAGCGCGGTCTTGGCACCATAAGGCAGGACATCAACATCTCAATATCACAGGGCGCAAGGGTTGAGATAAAAGGTGTGCAGGCACTTGAACTAATAGAGATGATCGTGGAGCGGGAAGTAGCAAGGCAGGTAGCGCTTCTGGAGATAAGAGATGAACTTAGCAAAAGAGGTGCATCTGTCTCAGATAGGATTGTGGATGTCACGTCGGTATTTGCGAACACCTCCTCAAAAGTAATATTGAAAGCATTGAGAGGAGGCGTTATACTTGCGGTAAACCTGCACGGGTTTGCAGGACTTGCGGGCAAAGAGGTCCAGCCCGGGAGGCGCCTGGGGACGGAATTCTCAGATTATGCCAAAAAATCAGGTGTTGGAGGCATATTCCATACAGATGAGCTTCCAGATTACGGCATAACAGAGGATGAGGTGAGCGCGCTCAGAGGAGCACTGGGTGCGCAGGATAAAGATTGCGTGGTCATGGTTGCTGATGCAAAGGAAAGAGCAAGGGGCGCGCTTGAGGCTGTGATTGCTCGTGCAAAAGAAGCACTTGTGGGCATCCCTGAAGAGACAAGACGCGTGCTTCCAGATGGGAATTCAGCCTATATGAGGCCGCTTCCTGGCGCAGCACGCATGTACCCGGAGACCGATGTTCCTCCTGTAGAAATAACAGAGGAGCGAATCCGCAGTATTAAATTACCTGAACTCATTGATGAGCGCAGATCAAGGTATATAAAGCAATTTAATTTGAATGAGGAACTCGCAGGGATGATTGCGAGATCAGAGGATTTTATCCTGTTTGAGAGAATAATGCAGCAGGTACAGAACGCAAATTCGACCATGGTTGTGCGTACCCTTGAGACGACTTTACCTGAGCTTGAAAAAGAGGGGATACCTGTAGATAATGTTACTGAGGGGCACCTTGTGGATCTTTTCAGATTTCACTCAGAGGGAAAGATCCCGAATGAGGCAATCGGGAGTATCCTGAAAACGATTGCAAATAAGCCTGAACTTACAGTCGATAGGGCAGCCCAATCTCTTGGGATCGGGGTTGAGATAGGGGAATTAGAGGCAGTTATCGATAGGATCATCGAATCTAAAATCGATTTTATCAAAGAAAGAGGATTGGATTCAGCTGGTCCTCTGATGGGCGTGGTCATGAAGGAATTCAGGGGCAAGGTAAGCGGCCAGGAGATCAACAGGCTTCTAAAAGAAAAAATCTCTAGGAAACTGGAGATGATGAACAGTTGAATTTTATATCACTTATAATGTAAATGTATCCATAAGATTATTAGAGAGATGAGAACTATGAAGAACCGCAGATGAACGCAAATGAACGCAGATTTTTAAATTTGCTGGAGAAACATTATGCGAAACCTTATTAAAATAAATATAATAACTTTAATACTATTATCTTCTCTCTCATATACCGCTTTTGGTGTATCGGAAATAACATTAAATGATATCCAGAGACCCGGTGGAGCTATTCTTTTTATTGTCGATGGACTGGGTTCTTCATATTATTATCCTGAACTCACACCTTATGCGCTTGACGACAGCGAGCTTTTAAAAGCAAGAACCCAGAACCTGAGCTTTGGAACAAGGATAATAGATATCAGAACTAACAAGCCCGTAACAGGCATCGCACACTCCATCCTTGTCACAGGCTACTCAGAGGCGAACGAAGAAGTGGTTGGCTATCCTGATGCGACTATTTTTGATATTACAAGGCAGCACGGATTTATCAACCTGGCCGTGATGCAGAGAGGCGATTTCTTTAACATGCGTGAGGAGCAGGATATAATACTGTTTGCAAAGGATAATTCAATTGATAAACCTCTGTTATCGATCCAGACTAAAAATCCACCTGCCGGAGTCTATGAGTTGATGTACGACTGGAAGATGAAGCTCCCTGTATATCTGGATAACCGGTCGGGTGTAGATAAATATTCTGCTTATAACAGATGGGGTATTGATGCTGCCAATGCCGTTGCGACACTTATGATCGAGAACTATCCATCCCAGAAATTCCTCCTGACCGTGAATATAGGTGCAATCGACAGCGGAGGTCATAATCTTGGAGACAGTAGATACATCAGGCTGATTGAGGAACTTGACAGGGATATATCCCCTCTATATAAAACTACCTCAGAGAATAATATTGCCCTGTTTTTCACAGCCGACCACGGTATGTCCTTTGCCAGCAGGAATGCACAAAGAGGCGGGCACGCATCAGATAAATACTCCTCAAGTATGGAGAGCCTGAGAATACCTCTTGTCATTATGTCTCCAAATACTATGCAGGGCATAATAGATGGAGAGTACGGACAGAAGGATATCGCTCCGACACTGCTGAGCGTTCTTGACCTTCCCAATCATCTCCAGTACGCAGACGGCAGTTCCATCAATATAAAGAACTATGCAAGCGTCTTTATAACAGCCGATTCAGAATATACGGTCTCGTTATGGAGCGGGGATCGGAAAGTATCAGAAGGCACAGGCTCAGAGATTATCTTTGCAGGGCTTCCTCTGAACACGGGCTATACGCTCAGGGCAGCAGGCGATGCCGGGACATACGAGGAATACCTGTTCCTTGATTCTGATAAACAGTTTGATTTTAAATCCAGGGAAGGACTGAATTACAGGGAGATCACCGCGGTCATCCTGATATTGATTGTAAATATTACAGGGCTGATGATTATAAGGAGGATAAGGGATTAAACATCCTGATTCATCGGCCGAACCTGCTTTTGGTTCACGCTTCCGCCTTTGCAACAGTGGGCATTTCCAGTTTAAGACCAGTCAGATCTTCCATTTTGAATTTTTCCTTTACGTTAAGTATCTCTATTCCCACAACCTTTCCGTTAGCGTCATAGTCTATAATGAGACCTTTGCTTATTTCCTCGCTTTCTTCTATTTGGTCCTCGCTTATTCTGAAATAGAGTGCGTCACTTTCCAGATCAATTTTTATTCTCATTTTCTATTCCTCAATCTTTTATCATAAAACATTGTTATCACTGTATATGATTTCTCTCTTCCTTTAATAACTTCTCTTAAAACTTTTTTTCCGACCCTTCTAAATGCATGCCATACATGTCGTATAAAATCCAACAGCTGCATAAGCTAAGAGCAGGAGAGCATAAATACTATAATGAATTATAACACGTTATAGTGATATTATATGGCAACTTCAATCCAGATAAGTGAAGATTTACAAAGAGAGCTTGTCAAAAGAAAGTTTTCTGACAAAGAGACCTATGAAGAAATAATCTGGGATTTAATAGAGGATTCCCAAGAATTGAGCGAAGAGACAAAAAAAGAAATAGCAGAGGCACGCGCTGAGATAAAGGCAGGCAGATTTTACACCTTAGCCGAGGTCAAGAAAGAGCTGGGACTATGACCTATGAAATCATTTTCTCAGCCAAAGCTCTCAGACAACTACAAAAATTGGAAAAAAACATTCAGATAAAGATAATCACCGTACTAGAAAGGATCAGGATAAGACCCGAAGCTTATGTGACAAAACTTGTTGGAGAACCGGGATACAAGCTACGGGTTGGTGATTACAGAGTTATAATGGATATTGATAACAAAAAACTTGATATCCTGGTTTTGAAAGTCGGTCACAGGAAAAACATCTATGACAGATAAATTATTTAGTTTACATAATACAAAGTGAAAGTTTAGAACTAAAAATCAAAGCCGCAGATAAACGCCGATGAACGCGGATTTATTGCTACGCATCTGCGTTTATTTGCGTTCATCTGCGGTTAGCATATTACGGAAATCAAAGAACTATGCTATAGCACTAAAAAAGAAGGACAATTCTCTTTATCAGAGGGTAATCCACAAAATAATCGAGATTAGCAAAAATCCTGAACTGGGTAAACCACTCAGAAACGTGTTAAAAGGTAAACGGAGAGTTCATGTTGGTTCATCTGTGCTTGTTTACATGATTGATAAGAAAAAACGAAACTGTAATTCTCCTTGAGTTTGAACATCACGATAAAGTATATCGATAGAAAACCTGTGGAGTTGTCGCGGATATCAGCCTGAATACGACAATAAGTGAATCATCAATCGTCAATTGTGCCTGTGCATGCATGTTTTTACTAAAACCGACCAAAAAAGATTTAAATACAGCCTTATGTAATGGGTATGTAATCCATGACGGGATTAACAGAGTGTAAAAATGAAAACCAACTCTGATGACCTCCAGCAAGGCGGTCAGGACAGGGTCGGTTTAGCGATATCGGCAGGACGAAGTTCTGTCATTAACAATCACTCTTGCCGTAAAACCGGCATCTCGAAGGAGATACAAAAACCATATTAGGATATGGAGGTAAATAATAATGAGTAAAAGAATAACATCAGTTGCACTGGCGGTGTTGATGCTATTATCAGTGGCATTGCCTGCGAGTGCGGCTGTACAGGCAACCAGCGTGGAAGTACGCGGCACAGTTGCAAACGAGACTGCAATTGCAGGTGGTTTTAATGCATCAAACGTTGCAGAGCTTGTCTGGACACCCCAGACATTTGCAGGTTTCTTCTATGACCTGAAAGACAACCTGGGCAAAGAGAAGCTACAAATAACTAACATCAGTGTTGCTGCCAGACAAATACCAAAAGATGGTTTAGTATATAGCACCGGGGCTGAGCCCAAGCAGTTAAAAGTTGTTAAAGAAGCGTTCAACGGCAGTGGGGCAGATGCTACAGCCGGTGGCTTGGAGAGAGTAGGAACTGCATTCACTTCGAAAGGCGAATACTGGATCATAGGCTGGCAGGCAGAGAAATACGTTGCGCTCAACGGCAAGGTTGATAAACTATCCAAGCTGTTGCTGGAGCATGGAACGGCTGCAGTCGATAAGAAGACCTTAACAGTCGGTGAGACCTGGGATGTTGGAGATGGCTGGACACTGACGGCTAACTCGATCGATGCCAGGGCAACACCAAGACAGGTATGGCTCACACTTAGCAAGGACGGTGTCAAAAAGGATGACAAGGTTATCTCTGCAGGTGCTGGAGGCAAACCGATATTTACCTATGTCGAGAAGAGCATCGCAGGTGAAAGCGATGTACCGCTATTCGTAACTTATGTTGACAGTGTGTTCGCTGGTGCAACCACGGATATGGTGCAGCTCAGATACACATGGGTAATCAGCTCGACTGTAAGAGAAATCAAGAGTTCTGACACCTATGGAGTATTCAAGGATCCAAATATCGATAATACGGCAAAGACAATCACTATAGACACCGATTCTACGCTGAGCCTCACCAGAGATGCTGTTATAGACCTCATGGGTGAAATGAAGTTCAGGACTGCAGACAGTAACGAACTCAGGTTCTACCCGATGGTCATGCGTACCCAGCCAGGAATCTATGAAGTCAGAGGTACAGTAGCGAATCAGACTGCAATTGCAGGTGGTTTTAATGCATCAAACGTTGCAGAGCTTGTCTGGACACCCCAGACATTTGCAGGTTTCTTCTATGACCTGAAAGACAACCTGGGCAAAGAGAAGCTACAAATAACTAACATCAGTGTTGCTGCCAGACAAATACCAAAAGATGGTTTAGTATATAGCACCGGGGCTGAGCCCAAGCAGTTAAAAGTTGTTAAAGAAGCGTTCAACGGCAGTGGGGCAGATGCTACAGCCGGTGGCTTGGAGAGAGTAGGAACTGCATTCACTTCGAAAGGCGAATACTGGATCATAGGCTGGCAGGCAGAGAAATACGTTGCGCTCAACGGCAAGGTTGATAAACTATCCAAGCTGTTGCTGGAGCATGGAACGGCTGCAGTCGATAAGAAGACCTTAACAGTCGGTGAGACCTGGGATGTTGGAGATGGCTGGACACTGACGGCTAACTCGATCGATGCCAGGGCAACACCAAGACAGGTATGGCTCACACTTAGCAAGGACGGTGTCAAAAAGGATGACAAGGTTATCTCTGCAGGTGCTGGAGGCAAACCGATATTTACCTATGTCGAGAAGAGCATCGCAGGTGAAAGCGATGTACCGCTATTCGTAACTTATGTTGACAGTGTGTTCGCTGGTGCAACCACGGATATGGTGCAGCTCAGATACACATGGGTAATCAGCTCGACTGTAAGAGAAATCAAGAGTTCTGACACCTATGGAGTATTCAAGGATCCAAATATCGATAATACGGCAAAGACAATCACTATAGACACCGATTCTACGCTGAGCCTCACCAGAGATGCTACTATAGACCTCATGGGTGAAATGAAGTTCAGGACTGCAGACAGCAGTGATCTGAGATTCTACCCCAAGGTTGATTACCAGATCGGGGAAGGCCCAGAACCAGTAGTAACACCGGGAGTAACACCGGGAGTAACACCGGGAGTAACACCACCAACAAATGTAACTCCAACACCAGTAACAACACCACCAGTAACAACACCAGGAGAAACACCACCACCAGCAACACCGACACCAACACCAACGCCACCACCAACGCCAGGCTTTGAAGCAGTCTTCGCAATCGCTGGCATGATTGCAGTAGCATATCTTGTGCTGAGACAGAGAAAGTAAATATATAACGAAGGGAGAAATCCCTTCAACTTTTCTTTTTTATATTTAAGCTTCAAAAATTAAACATCAGTAAGCTCTCGCTCTTTTATCTATCTTCACGATCCCTATCAGATTTTTTTTATAATCCACTTCATACAATATTCTATAATCCCCTACCCTTACTCTAAATAATTTCTCACCATACCCTTCAACCATTTTAGAATCGTGCTGGATTGGTTCTTCTTTTAATTTTTCAATCTTGCTGAGGATTCTCAAAACAAGCTTCTTATCAAGAGATTTTAGAAATTTGACCGCTTGCCTTGAATATTTAATATCAAACATCATATTCCCAATTCATTCTTAAGATCCTCATGAGAAGTAAGTATGTCAGAAGCTTTTTCTTTTCTATATTCCTGCAAAGAAAGATAATCCTCTTCTGTTAGAATCGAGTCAATGTCTACCATATGGCCCTTAATATAATCAAGATCTTCTCTAATTGCCCTTAATTCATGTAAAATTTCTTTTGAGCTTATTGCCTCAGACATATTGAATAATTGATTTTCAATTACATAAAAATAACTCCAGCTTCCAACTATAGTACCGAGCTATCTTATAGCCTTGATTCCAGGTATTCCCTCTCCTCGATCAATTCCCTTATCTTATCCTCCCTTGAATAACCGTAATGTCCATGAGAAATAAAACCGCAGATAAACGCAGATGAACGCAGATATACACTAGCGCATCTGTGTTTATCCGCATACCGATTACCCTTCGGGAGCGGGAATCCACGTATGCCTGCAGGCATACGTGTCTGCGCCCTTCCGAGGCGCGACTCGGAATCTGCGGCTTGTTTTTTATGGTTCATAGTATGGGGTGCAGGGGTAGAGGAAACCTGCCTGCGGAAGCTTCAGGAGGAATCGTACCCTTTCTTCATCTCCGTTAAATATATATCCGATGTTAACCAATACAGATTTTGGTAAGACCTTGAGAAAATGTATTGTTCTTAATGCATTAGAGTTAACTTCAAAGAAACAGGATATTGTAGATAGATTCTTCTCTGAATATCTCCGTGTTCTCAATATCACACTTGATAAGCTGCCTTCTGCAGCGTCAAGTACTGAACTGCACCATTTAACATACTCATCCATTCGTGAAACCTCCTTTTTGCCATCTGATATTGTTGAAGAAGCCCGCAAAGATGTCTGGGCTAGACGTAAGACTGTTAAAAACGGATTCAAGCACAGTTCCATCAGGCTCAATAAAAGATGGTTCAAATTTGTTAATACCGAAAGAGGCAATCCTGCTTTTAAAATCACATATTCTCCCAAGAAAACTGTCGTAATCCCGATCAGGACTGATGCTCATTGGGATATGCTTTTTGCTGTGCATGATAATCAACTCGCTGATGGAAAGCCTCACAGCACAAGCGTGAGGTAGTTTACTTAAGAATCAGACTATAAACAATAAATTTCTATAATGGAACAATTCGATTTTGATCTGGAACGTATATTTAAAACCATAGAAGATAGAAACTGCAAAAAGGTAGGGCTTCAGTTTCCTGAGGGCCTGAAGAGGCAGGCGATCAGTGTTGCGAGGGAAATTGAAGAAAAAACCCGGGCAAACGTCATTATCTCAGGCAACCCCTGCTTTGGAGCCTGTGATATCGATACCATCCTGGCAGGCAGGGTCGATGTGCTTTTCCATTTCGGACATGCAGGGATGGGAGAGTATGAGAATGTGGTCTTTATTGAGGCACGCTCAAACATAGATATCATACCCGCTGTAAAGGCTGCTTTAGATCTCTTAAAGGCCAATAAGATCGGCCTGATAACCACGGTGCAGCATGTCCACAAATTAGAAGAAGCCTGCAAAGTTATAAAAGAATATGGAAAAGAGTGCATTATTGGAAAGGGAGATCCAAGAGTAGGCTATCCAGGCCAGGTTCTGGGGTGTAACTTCACGGCAGCGCGAGTTGATTGCGAGGAGTTTATTTATATAGGCAGCGGCATCTTTCATCCTCTGGGTGTTGTGATTGCAACTAAAAAGAGAGTGATTGCAGCAGATCCTTTCTTGAACCAGGCAATCGAGGTCTCTCCTGAGAGGTTCCTGCGGAAGCGGGGTGGATATATTGCAAGAGCAACGGGCGCAAAAGTTTTCGGTATAATCGTTTCAACAAAAAGCGGACAGTACAGAATGAAGCTGGCACAAAAACTCAAAGAGATCGCGGATAAGCATGGGAAGATAGGGTACATTATCCTGATGGATCTTGTAACTCCAGAGCAACTGCTGGCATTCAAGGCCGATGCTTACGTGAACACAGCATGTCCGAGGATCACGATCGATGATGCTGAACGATTTCATGCTCCGGTACTGACACCTCAGGAGTTTGAGATTGTACTTGGGGAGAGAAAATGGGAGAATATGGAGATGGATGAGATGATTCAATAATCGCACATGGGCATCTCTTTCCAGTCCCTATCCACTGGCGCCGGATTTGGACGGAGCGCAAGGGTTATCGATTCATCCCTGATCCTGTGGTTCTTTGATTCTTTTTCCTGTACCCACCTGGCAAGTTCATCGCTCCTTAACATGGAGCGCAGCGCGAATTTGATGCTGCCTCCATCTTTTTTATGCCTTATATCCGTTGAGCCGTGTATTAGCCTGATATGCCTGAACCCATGCTCATAGGCCTCTTTGATTTTTTCACGCGCTGCCATTATTGCGGTCCTGTGGGAGTAATCATGAAGGTCAACTTCAACACACCTGTTAAAGATATCTACCTCAAACTGTGCCATGAGAAGGGTATTATTCTGTAATTTACTTAAAGTCTTGTGGACAAAAAATTTTTAAAAATAAAATAGCAAAATGTTTATCCCTTCTTATAAACTGAAACAGACATTAAGTCAATTACCCCCGATGGAGGTTTATAACTATGCTCGGTCTCAATTCCTATAACGGCTTTGACTTCATTACATGCTATAATAGGCTGATTGACGGCAGCCCTTGCAGCTATATTGATAGCTGCTATGTGGTCAGCGCAACCAGAGAAATTGCACTTTACACATCTGAAAGTGTCCCTATTTGGTCTGTTCCCTCTCTCGTTATGCCCGCATATAGGACAGATATGAGAAGTTCCTCTGGGATTAACAAGTATAACATGTACTCCCGAAAGAGCAGCCTTATACTCGACGAAACTTCTCAACTGCCTGAATGCCCAGGAGTGATTGCGGCTTCTCTGAGCCTTTCTAACCGTTGTACTGGTTCTGATGCCTTCGAGATTTTCGAGGGCAACAGCTTTGCCAGTGTCTTTTGCTTTAGCCACAATCTTCTTGGAAATTACATGATTAACGTCACGATGGAATCTTCGTTCTCTGCCAGAGAGCTTCACAAGATGCCTCTTAGCGGATTTAGTCCCTGCACTCTGGAGGTTGGCACGGAGTTGTGCATTTCGTTCCCTGACCTCATCAACCTGCTTCCCGCTGAAGGTTTCTCCATCGCTATCGGTAGCAAGATTGATAATTCCCAAATCTACTCCAAGAGTTCCTACAGCATCGAACTTGGAAGGTTCTGGGACATCAACTACAACTGCAAGATAGAATATTCCATCTCGATAGATAAGGTCTGCCTGCCCTCTGATTCTATCCATTCTAACCTTTTGATACTCACCTATGCGGATAGGAATAATCTGCCTTCCGCTAATTGTCAGGATAGAAACAGCTTCAAGCTTTCGCCAGGAAAGGATTCTCTGGTCAAAGACAATAGCACCATCGGGTCTAAATTCGGGCTTGATGGTTCTATCTCGCTTATACGCTTCAGACACTTTAGCAATCGCTCTGATGGTCAGTTGTGCAGAAAGTTTGAACTTATCCCGAACATCATAATAAACGATTTTCTGAAGCTCAATCTTATTTGCAGTTCCTTTTTCAAAAGCAATATTGGCAATGTAGTTGCACGCTTCGTTAAACCTGTGCAAAGTCTCAAGAAGAGCGTTATGCTGTTCTTCAGAAGCACCAAGTTTAACCATCAGCGTTTGCAACATACTATTGATAATAGCGTTCAATGGATATATAATTTACGATTACTGGGAGGCGGGGTACGCTTCCTCCCTGCAATTCATTGCAGGGCATCCGCTACCCCTGCACCCCGGAGGACGAAGTGAATCTCATGCATTCAAAAGAAAAGAGCACCATAATTTTGTTCAACCCTATGCCTGTCAAACATGCGGCCACAGTCCCTGATAAGAAGACCACATCCCTCCAGGTTCCTCTTGTCAATGTTCCGCTATCACTGCTTGCTATAGGGAGAATGGTCAGGGATGATTTTGATGTTAAGATCATCAATGCTGCAGTCGATAACGATTATAAGGAGAAGATCCTTGACGCATGCAAGAGCGCGCTCTGCTTTGCAGTCAGCAGCATGACCTGCTACCAGATCCGGGACGGGATAAACATCTGCGCCGCTGTCAAGGAGCGCTATCCTGATATACCTGTTATCTGGGGAGGTTATCACCCATCCACAGAACCTGTGCAGACACTTAAAAATCCATATATCGATATCGTTGTTAAAGGACAGGGCGAGCTGACCTTCAGGGATATAGTGGATAGGCTTTACAATAACGAACCCCTGAATGGAATCCAGGGCATTGCATATAAAGATGGGGAACGCATCATAAACAACCCTGATCGGGAGTTTGAGGATATTGGTGTTTTCCCGCGCATTCCCTATGATATGATCGATATTGAGCGGCATATCAAGGGTTATAAGTTCGGGAATCGCTGCATTGATTATTATACAAGCCAGGGCTGCGCTTCAGGGTGCGATTTCTGCTCAGAGCCGCTGTTCTGCGGCAGGCGCTGGTCAGGACTTCGGCCAGAGATCGTGCTTTCTGAGCTTGAGCACCTGGCAGAGACCTATAATATAGATACATTCATGATACGGGATAGTGATTTTTTCCTGAATACCAGGCGGGTGAAAGAGCTATGCAAACTTTTGATCGAGAGAGAACCCGGGATTCGCCTGACAAGCGTAAACGGCAGGATGGAGCATCTTGCGCGCATGGATAATGATACCTGGGCGCTTGCCCGCAGAGCCGGCATACATGAGATCTTCATCGGCTTTGAGAGCGGTTACCAGGATGCACTGGATGCAATGAACAAAGGAGCAAAGGTAGGCCAGATCAAAATCTGCATCGATAAATGCATAAAGCATGATATCGATATTCGCGGCTCGTTCATGGTCGGGATTCCAGGCGTGGACACGGAGGAAGAGGTCAAAAGTACGCTCAATGAGATCCACAGGATAATATACGCATACGGAGAGAAAGGCAGACTTTCGCACATGGATATACTGCTATCGTTTTTTACACCATATCCCAACACGCCGCTCTATGGGATCGCGCTTGAGAGCGGATTAAAACCGCTTAATACGCTTGAGGACTGGGGCGATTTTGATCAATTTGATTTTAAGGCGCCTTGGTTCCCGCAGGAGTACTTTGATCTGGTCAGGGAATTCAGAGACGGCATGCCGTGCAATTCTGGATGCGGATTTGATGAGTGGTGCGAGTTCTATGAAGGGATGGTAGAGAGACTGGACAACGAAAAACGCAAATATTATAAAAGAAGTTAAGACCGCATGGAACAGACTTTTGAGGGAACCATAATCTGCGGCGATGAATTTGAGCCTGTTGATGGTTATATCACTATAGAGGGCGGCGTAATAAAAGATATCGAAGAGCGCGCAATCACCTCAGATACCATAATCGCACCCTGTTTTGTGAATGCGCACACGCATATAGGCGACTCTGTGATAAAAGACCCGCCATACCTGCCGCTTCCTGAACTCGTGCAACCTCCTGATGGATTAAAACACAGGGTGCTGCAGGATACACCATATAAAGACATGGTTATCTCTATGAGTACATGCATTGACGATATGGTAAGAACCGGCATATGTGCTTTTGCAGATTTTCGCGAAGGCGGGCTAACTGGTGTCCTGGCGCTCAGGGATGCGATTAGATCCAGTGATAAGATTGAGGTAAAGATTTTCGGAAGACCTTCTGATAAGGATATGAGCTACCTTGACCTGTGCGATGGAACAGGACTGAGCAGCACCAGTGATCTAGAGATCGGTTCCATAAGGGATATTGTCAGGCAGACAAGATTAAAAAGAAAAAAATTTGCCATCCATGCAGGTGAGAGGGATTCATCAGATATATCTCCTGCTCTTGAGCTTGAACCTGATTTTTTGATCCATCTGACTCATGCCGATAAAAAGGATATAAAATCCATCTCAGAAGCCGATATACCCGCTGTTGTCTGTCTGCGCTCAAATTTCCTTACCAGTTCAGGAACCCCGCCAGTAAAAAAAATGCTGGATGAGGGCATCCTCGTTGCAGCCGGGACCGATAACGTAATGCTCAATTCTGTTAACATGTTCTCTGAGATGGAGTTCCTTGCCAAAACGCATATTTATGATGACAGACAAGTATTTAAGCTGTGCACGCTAAATGGAGCAAAAATACTAGGGCTCGATAAAGAACTAGGCTCGATTAGAAAGGGGAAAAAGGCAAGGCTTATGATCCTGACTAAAAAATCAAGTAATATGCGGGGTACAAGGAATCCATTAGGCAGTTTGGTGAGGCGTGCAAGGCCGGATGATATTATCGGGATAATCTAAAGTATGGGAGGAGAGAACATATGGCAAGTAAATTATACAAAAAAATATTAATCGCAACAGATGGCTCGGAGCATACAAAAAGAGCGATTGATTACGGAATAGAGACGGCAAAGAGTACTGGAGCAAAGCTATATGCTATCTATGTGATTGATACTGCAGCCTTTGCTTCAGTCCCGATGAACGCAGCATGGGAGAGCATGTACGGACTTTTAAAACAGGAGGGCAATGAGGCTACAAGGTATGTGGCTGAGAGGGCACAGGATGAGGGCTTGGAAGTTGAGAGACTTACAGTTGAAGGAAATCCTGCTGAGGAAATAATTAAGTATGCTGAGAAGAACTCGGTGGATCTTATAGTGATGGGGACACTGGGAAAAAGCGGTCTTGACAGGTTCTTACTGGGAAGTATTGCCGAGAAAGTAGTGCGCAGCTCGAGAATACCTGTACTTATAGTTCGTGGAAAAAGTGGCAGGTGAGATAATAATGGCAATGGCTGATACTCCTGAAAATGTCAGGGTTGAAGAGGTGATGGTCCGGGAAGTTGCTTCTGCTGAGTTACCAGGATCAAGGGATGAAGTCCTTGAGATATTAAAGATAAAACATATATCAGGTGTTCCTATTGTTAAAAACGGTAATCTGGTCGGGATTGTAACTCGAACTGATCTATTAAAGAACCCTGAGGAGGAACAGATAGCAATATTAATGACTCGAAACCCTGTAACAATATCACCTGATAAATCTATAGTTGAAGCAGCACGCGTGATCCTGGATAAGAACATCAGACGTCTGCCCGTAGTCGAGGATCATTCTCTTACTGGCATTATTACTATAGCTGATATAGTAGGCGCAATAGCACGGTTAAACATCACCGAGCCGATCAGTAAATATATTGCGAATGGTGTTGTTGCTGTCTGGAGCGATACACCCATTCTGGTGGCTGGCGCTATTATGGATCTTGCAGATGTAAAGGCCGTTCCGATATTAGATTCAAACCTGGCCCTATTAGGTGTGGCCTCTGATAAGGATCTCATCAGCGCAAGTGCGATTGAGGACAGAACTGAGGTATCAAACATGTCAGCAGGATCGGATGATGATGCATGGACATGGGAATCCCTGCGTGATACGATGAACTTATACTACAGCGTATCTAAGATCAAGCTGCCGGATACACCTGTGAAAGATATTTTAAAACATATAGGTGAGCCTGAGACAGCAGTATTAAGCTCACAGGTGAGTGATTGCGCCAGGAAGATGAGGCGCAACAGAGTTGATCAGCTGCCTGTAATATCAAGTGATAGGAAACTTTTAGGTCTCCTGCGCGATAAGGATCTGTTGAAGTCTATAATCTGATATCTTTTTTATTTTTCCAGCAACTCACTTAGCCTGATGAGCGGTATGAGCTCAACGCCTGCATCCCTGAGATTCTCATATGCCCCTTCTTCGCGGTCCACTACCACTATAACATGCCGAATAACCAGTCCCTCATCTCTTAATGTTCTAATGGCTTTTAGTACAGAGCTGCCTGTTGTGGTTACATCCTCAACTAATATAACTGATCTCCCCCGCTCGGTTTCCCCGACGATCTGCCCTTTTGTACCGTATTCTTTTATTTCTTTTCTGATCATAAGAAGAGGCAGATCTGTTTCCAGGGATACTGCAACAGCAATAGGTATGCCTCCAAGGGCGACGCCGCCGATATAATCTGCTGATATAGAATGCAGCCTTAGTATCTCCAGGATACGGCAGGCTATCAGTTTTAAAAGATGCGGATTCGTGCTCGCTTTTTTGATATCGATATAATACCTGCTCTTCTTTCCTGAGGCGAGGGTGAAATCCCCTAATCGTATGGCCCCACATGCTTTCAGGGCATCTGCAAGATTTTTCATTTACCACGGCTCCTTTTTTAATCTTATATAGTATCCAATGATATTAGTCAATCGGTGAAGTACTGGCGTCAGGATCAGAACTGTAATTATTATCAAAGGCTCAAAGTTCTGAGTGAACCATTGTGGGTCAAAAGCATACGTAAGAACCCATGCACCGATCACGAAATCGAGCTGATCGAAAAGCGGAAGTTTTGCTCCGCGAGCGAGTCCGAGCCTTCGTTTAAAAAAACTCTTTACTATATCGCCAAACAGAGCACCGAAAGAGAGGGTTACAATAGCGATAAGGGATGGAGTTATCAGGATATCGCCCACTTGCGAGATCTGTCTCTGTAGAAGACCAATGATGATCCCACATGCTGTGCCTCCTATCAGCCCGCGGAATGTCTTGCCATCACCGAGTATCCTCCGCCCGTCCCTCCAGTTCTTCCCAAAGTCAATAGGTGTTCCGCCTCCGAACACCACGGCCGCTGGATTGGCAACATAAGCTGGAAGCATCAACCACAACGCCAGTATAATTATATTAAATAAATAAGTTATCTCAGACATATAAAGATTCAAGGGCTTAATACCAGTTGTTCAACTTTAACCCTGGCTTTATCAAAAAACTTCAAGGCATCCGTATCAGGATAATCTATCCCGAAGACCACTTTTTTAATATTAGCATTAATCATCATCTTTGCGCAGAGGATACATGGCTGGTGGGTACAGTAAACAGTTGCATTCTCGATACTCACCCCATGGAGCGCTGCCTGTATAATGGCATTCTGTTCTGCGTGCACAGCGCGGCACAGCTCATGCCTGGTTCCTGATTCTATATTATTCTGCTGTCTTATGCAGCCTATATCAAGGCAGTGCTCCAGGTTTCGGGGCGCGCCGTTATATCCTGTGGAAAGAATCCTCTTATCTTTCACTATCACCGCGCCGACATGGTTCCGAAGGCATGTGGAACGTTTTGCTACGATGGCGGCAATCTCCATGAAATATTCATCCAATGTTGGTCGCATCAGCGGTGAATAAACACCAAATGATAAATATTTACGCTTATTCTTCAGATATCAGGACCGTGGAAAATGCTTTGAATTTGCCTAAAGGCTTATAGCTAATAAGACATAGTAACACCCCATACGGTGACGTTCATGGCAGAAAAGCAGATAGAAGATAAGAAAGCAGCACTTCCTACGAGATCAGATTTCAGCGAATGGTATAATGAAATCCTAATGATAGGGGAGATAATGGATGTGCGTTACCCTGTAAAAGGTCTGTATGTCTGGTTCCCCTTTGGCTTTGAGGTACGGAAGCGAACTTACGCGATCATACGTGAGCTGCTTGATAAAGACCATCAGGAAGCGCTTTTTCCTCTGCTAATCCCTGAGACCGAGTTTATGAAGGAAGCAGAACATATCAAGGGTTTTGAAGATGAGGTCTACTGGGTTACCCATGGAGGTCAGAGCGAACTTGATATCAAGCTTGCCCTGCGCCCCACAAGTGAGACTGCTATCTACCCTATGTATAAGGTGTGGGTGCGCTCCCATGCCGATCTGCCGATTAAGATCTACCAGATTGTGAATACATTCAGGTATGAGACCAAACACACACGTCCTCTTATCCGCCTGCGTGAGATAACGTCATTCAAGGAAGCCCATACAGTGCATGCCACATGGGATGAGGCAGCAGAACAGGTAAAAGAAGCGACGCGCATCTATCAGGAGTTCTACAGGCGGCTGGCAATCCCCACTATAGTCTCAAAACGCCCGGACTGGGATAAATTCCCGGGAGCAGATTACACGATGGCTGTGGACACGCTGATGCCAGATAACAAAACGCTGCAGATAGGAACTGCACATCATCTTGGGGACAATTTCGCAAAAACGTTTGATATCAGGTATGAGGATATAAACGGAGAGCAGCAGTATGCACAGCAGACCTGCTACGGGATATCAGAGCGGTGCATAGCTGCACTGATCTCTGTTCACGGGGATGATAAAGGACTGATATTCCCGCCAGAGGTCGCACCCATACAGGTTGTGGTCATCCCGATCCTGTTCGGAAAGAGCGATGAGATAACTCAGGCATGCCGTACTGCTGCAGATTCTATGAGGGCAGTGGGCATCCGCGTTGCTCTTGATGAGAGTGATGAGCGCCCCGGGGCCAAGTATTACAAATGGGAGATGAAGGGTGTGCCTTTAAGAGTTGAGATCGGCCCGCGCGATCTTAAAAATAATGTGGCCACTGTTGCCAGAAGGGATAGCGGAAGCAAGGAGACAATCCCGCTGGATCATATTGCAGAAGAGATAAAGAAGCGATTCCAGGATATCCACGGTAATTTGTTTAAAAAAGCTGAGCTATCATTAAAAGAGCGCATATTCGATTGTACAACAATAGAAGAAGTAAGGGATAAAATCCCGGAGGGTATCGCCAGGATACCATGGTGCGGCGGACGTGAATGCGGGCTTTCGATGGAGAATGCTGTCGGCGCAGGCATTCTCGGTATTCCTGAAGGCGAGCCTGGCAGAGGCGCTGGAATTTGTCCTGTATGCAAGAGAGAAACTCAGCACATGGCGATAATGGCTAAGACTTATTAGAGATCTAAAAATATAAGATTGGCGAAGTCATTTTATTGGCACTTTCTTCATCTTAGGGGCGATAATTTCACTCATACTCGTTCTGCTTGTAATCAGAATGAAAAGATGAAGGAATTAGCTAATGAACATCTGTATATCGCAGTTAAAACAAATACAAGCTCTTGCTGCTTGAATAATTCAGTAGATAATGTTATTAAAAATATTTATATTAATATGGAAAAGCAAAAACCTTTAAATATCTATAAACGAATTATAGATTGCTAATTTTCTCATTTTTTACTAATGAGGTATTTGAGAGGTATTTAAAAATGGACAACATGCAATATAAAGGAACTACTACAATCGGGTTAGTTTGCGATAAAGGTGTAGTCTTAGCTGCCGAGAAAAGGGCTACTATGGGACACTTTATTGCAAGTAAGGATGCCACGAAGATCTATCAAATCGATGACACTATAGCTATGACCACCGCAGGATCGGTAGGAGACGCCCAGAGGCTTGTAAAATGGATGCAGGTCGAGGCTAAGCTCTATAAAATGCGCAGGGAAGAACCCATGACTGTAAAAGGAGTAGTAAGTTTACTTGCTAATATTCTAAACAGTTCAAGGTATTTTCCATTCTTTGTCCAGCTTCTTGTCGGCGGAGTAGATAAAAACGGACCGAGCATCTATTCACTGGATGCCATCGGCGGAGTAATCGAAGAGAAAAAAGCAGTAGCGACAGGATCAGGCTCACCAATCGCATACGGTATACTTGAAGATAGATATGTTGAAAAGATGCCGATTGATGAGGGAATTAAGCTGGCCGTACGTGCCCTGCATAATGTCATGAAGCGTGATGCTGCATCAGGCGATGGCATACGTGTGATAACAATAACCGCTGAGGGCTATAAAGAGCTAGAGGAAAACGAGATTAAAAAAATACTTGAGACTATAAAATCATAAAGATTTTATTTTTTAATTTTTCAATTTTTGAAGGAGAACAACGATGACAGTTGAAGAAGTACTTAACGACTTAAAACAGAAAATAAGAGCACAACTTCCTAAAGATATAACCATATCTGATGTAGATTTTGAGGGACCAGAGCTGGTTATTTATACAGAAGAACCGAGAAAATTCGCAGATAGCGGCGACCTTATAAAATCTCTTGCAAAGGATCTAAGAAAACGACTGGTTGTGAGACCGGATCCAAAGGTTCTCGTCCAGCCAGAGGAAGCAATTACTTCAATTTCAAAAATTGTCCCTCCTGAGTCCGGCATCTCAAACCATTATTTCGATGTGGACACAGGCGAGGTCATAATTGAAGCTGAAAAACCAGGTCTTGTAATAGGCAGGCACGGTGAAACACTGAGGGAGATCACAAAAGAGATCGGATGGACACCAAAGGTAGTTCGTACGCCTCCCATGAAGTCCGCCACAGTGAGCAACATACGCCAGTTCATGCGTGCCAATAAGGATGAACGTAAGGCCATACTGAAAACAATAGGCAGGAAGATACACCGCGGAGTATCATCCAAAGATAAATGGGTAAGATTGACAACCCTGGGTGCCTGCCGTGAGGTCGGACGCAGCTGCTTCTTACTATCAACCCCTGAGACAAGGATATTAATTGACTGCGGGGTCTCAGTGAGCGGAGATGAGAACGGTACACCTTATCTCTACGTACCTGAAGTGCATCCGATCGGTCAGATAGATGCAGTAATCCTGACACATGCGCATCTTGATCATGCAGGACTTGTACCATTACTGTATAAATACGGGTTCGAGGGACCTGTTTACTGCACTCCCCCTACACGCGATTTGATGGCATTGCTTCAATTAGATTATATCGATGTGGCTGCCCGCGAGGGAAGGAAGATCCCCTATGAATCGGCCATGATCCGTGAGGTTCTAAAGCATACAATAACATTGAACTACGGTGATGTCACTGATATCGGCCCTGATATGAAATTGACATTCCATAATGCCGGACATATACTGGGTTCCTCGGTAGCGCACTTCCACGTAGGGGACGGCCTATACAATATTGCATTTACAGGTGATTTCAAGTACGAGAAGACACGGCTGTTTGATCCTGCAGTTGCTGATTTTCCACGCATAGAAACAGTTGTGATGGAAGCAACGTATGGTGGATCAAGGGATATGCAGCCATCAAGAAAAGATGCTGAGCGGCACCTGCAGCAGTTAGCAAAAGAGACCCTTGAGAATAGAGGATGTCTGCTCATCCCGACCTTTGCCGTGGGAAGAAGCCAGGAAGTCATGATTGTGCTTGAGGAAGCTATACGTAAGGAATTAATAGGGAATGTTCCTGTCTATCTTGATGGGATGATATATGAAGCAACAGCAATTCATACAACACATCCTGAATATTTAAACAATGAATTGAGAAACCAGATATTCCATAAAGGAATGAACCCGTTCCTTTCAAAATGCTTTGTTCAGGTAGATTCTAAGGAGAAGCGCCAGAAAATAATCGATAGTCGTGAACCATGCATTATCCTGGCAACCTCAGGTATGCTCAACGGTGGACCTGTCATGGAATACTTAAAATCACTCGGTCCTGAGGAGAGGAACACCATAGTCTTTGTAGGCTACCAGGCAGAAGGGACCCTTGGACGGC
The DNA here is from genome assembly GCA_020724545.1 of Candidatus Methanoperedens nitratireducens. GTDB lineage: Archaea > Halobacteriota > Methanosarcinia > Methanosarcinales > Methanoperedenaceae > Methanoperedens > Methanoperedens nitroreducens_B. The sequence continues at coordinate 17,100 of DYGR01000020.1, read as the reverse complement.
GCATTCAGAAAGGATGGAAAGAGATACCCGTGTATGCAGGGGGAGGGAGGACAGAGATGGTCAAGATCAACATGCGTGTAGATACGGTTGATGGGTTCTCAGGTCACTCGGATAGAGTACAGCTTCTGGAGTATGTCAGAAGGATGAGGCCGAGGGCAGAACATATCATAACCCAGCACGGGGATGAGAAGAACTGTATGGACCTTGCAAGCTCAATATACAGGAAGTTCAAGATAGAGACCCGTGCCCCGATGAACCTTGAGACTATAAGGCTGGCCTAGGGTCTGTGGCCAAAATTAAGACCAGTCCTGCTAGATGAAGCATTAAGCCACCATACTTATAGGGAGGTAGTTCACAGCTGTAGAGTGATCTCTTTAGCTTTCTCTAAGAATACTTTTCCTTTATCTGTGGTTATATATTTATCTGTTCTATTTTCCACCAACCCCTGGTTCTGCAGCAGCTCAAGATATTTGTCTGCCAGTTTAAAGTTCAGGTTCGTCTTGTAGACCACACTCGTTTTGTTGGCCCCCATCCTCGCAACCTCCAGAACGTCGATTATAATATCTATCCTACTTCGTCGCATTTTACTCCTCTTTACCCTAAATATAAGTTATTTCTATTTATAGGTTACTCTTTAATTAAATTATGATTATAATTACCATAGATTTGAAGTTGGCTTAATAGAACACTTACCACAACTAACTAAAAAGCTCTTCTACTGCCGTAAGTGCTGAAGGTAGGGTAAAGATAACAACCTTATCCCCAGGAAGGATTATATGGTTGCCGTCAGGTATCATGACCTCCTCACCTCTTACTATTGCACTGATGATGGCGCCGCGTGGAAAGTGTACATCCTTGAGTTTTTTATTGATTATTTTAGATCCTTGCTTTGCTGTCAATTCTATAATCCTGCCTTTTTCTCCTTCGATCGTCACAAGGGATTCAATACCTATTCCCATAGTGAATTTTAAGACTTCATTGACAGTAGCCTGTATTGGGCTAATCGCCACATCTACACCCACTATCTCAAATAGCTCAGCATAATCAGGACGGTCTGCCCTTGCAATAACTTTTTTCGCCCCAAGCCTTTTTGCCAGAAGTGAGCATAAAAGATTCTTCTCATCACTGTCTGTGACTGCTACCACAGCATCCATTGATCCTATGTTCTCCTCTTTCATAAAAACGACATCAGTCCCGTCCCCATTAAGAACAAGGACGTTTGGAAGAGTCTGAGCGATCTCTTCGCTTCTCCTTTTATTCATTTCTATTAAAGTTAACTTTAAATTTGTCTCACTTAGAAGTTTGATAAGATAGTACCCAACTTCTCCCCCTCCCACTACTGCTATTTTTCCTGAGTTCTTCCTGTGCTCATCGAATAATCTTCTTGTATCCTCTACAGCCTCGGGTTTTCCAACAAGTACAACCCTGTCATTATTCAGTATAACATCATCGCCATGCGGTATCATTAATTCTGAACCTCGGAAGATGGCTGCCATCAGGCAGCACTCCGGGAGATTTGATTCGGATAGTTTTTTCCCTATGAGCGGATTATGATCATTTACTTTGAACTCCATCATTTTTATTTTTCCGCCTACAAAATGTTCTACGTTTATCGCCTCTGGTATGGAGAGTATCTGATAAATCTCTGAAGCTAGCGATAATTCCGGGCATATCATTGCGCTCATCCCGATTGTTTCACGCACCGATACAGGCCGATCTATGTAATCCGGGTTGCTAACGCGTGCGACTGTTTTCACTTTATCATTTAAGAGCTTTGATGCCATGCATGCTACTATATTTACTTCATCCACCCCGGTAACTGCTACGATTAGCTCAGCCTTATCAATATCCGCACTCTTAAGGAGTTTGACATCCGCTCCGTTCCCCTTTATAACCTGTACATCCAGTTCCCTCGCTCTGTTGCAGATTTCTTCATCTTTCTCGATTATGAAGATATCATTGTTCCTGCATAGCGTCTTTGCTACATGATACCCTACTTCCCCTGCTCCAATGATTATTACTCGCATAATTTGCTGTGGTTAAGGTACTTTAATATATTAAATATATCGAATGCCTCTGTACCAGATACTCTGGCTAGACGCTAATTAATAAAACTATATCCACATGGCTTGTGTATTTGCTCTGCTTTAGTTCTTGGATATTTCCTGCACATAGGGGGCCTGATTCTATGAATAGTACATACTGCTCTGTGCCTCTCAAGATTCAGGAACGGGCATCTATATAAAAACATGCAACAAGCACCACAATTCTTGCAGTTCCCTATCCTTGCCTTATCTACAGGAAGCAGCAAACTGGTTGCTGCTCTTTTAACTTTTTCAGACAAATGATTCATCTTTTTTGTTGAATTGTCTCAACGAACATAAATATTTTGATTTCTATTCATCTCACATCTCAATCCTTTCTCCTCACACTTCCTCATAACCCTCTCAAAAACCAGCCTATAAAAATCATAATCTCCACCTTCCCGAAAGAAAAACCCATGTATTGATGCCATTTTCCCTGAGCTCCTCAAGCGCGTGCAGTCTCTCCTCTACAGATGATGCCCCGGGTTCCATTCTCTCCCTCACCCTGTCATCAAGTGCGGTGAGTGTAATACCCACTTCAGTATCTGAGAACTTCTTGAGCAGATCCATATCCCTCAGGACAAGGGAAGATTTCGTCTGGATGCATACAGGAAAATCGTGCATAAGCAGGAGCTCAAGACACCTGCGCGTTACCTCATATTTTCTCTCAGCAACATCACCCCATTTACCTTCATCCCGGTGGATTACTGACGGCGCATAACAATAGATGCAGGCATGACCGCAGCCAATGTAAGGATTGAGGGCATAATCCAGACCCGGGAGTTGCGAGGGAGAGAGTGCGGTTTTTGATTTTATTTCTTTTATCATCTTTATGAGACCATTACCGGAAAAGCTCCAGATGTATCCTTCCGCTATGCACCGCCGTTGCCACAAGTGCGCCGCCCACGCCTGTCTCTTCCAGTGCATCGATATCGTCCATACCCCTGATCCCGCCGCCGACCAGGATACTGTGGGCTGATAATCCGACTATATCCTGTAAAAAATCCACATCAATTCCAGCGCCTGTACCGACCTTATTTAAATCAAGGATAATAATATCCGCAATATCGTATCCATTTAACAGTTCTACAAGTTCCTGCGGCTTCATCACCATATTCCTGTCTTTCGTTAATACACTGCCATTTTTAATGTCGATACTTACATTGATTACACCAGGAAACAGTTTCGCTGCCACATCGATCAATTCGAGCGATGCAGTCTCGGTGCCCAGGATCACTGTATCAGCAATCCCGATGTATCTCTCAACATCGCTTAATTTTTCCGCACCTGTATCTACCATTGTTCTTGTATTCATTGATATTTCTTTAATCAACTCAAAGTTATCCCCTGTGTGCTGGAGCCGATCGAGGTCGGCAATATAGACCTCCTTCGGCTTTAGCGCAGAGACCATATCCAGAGGATCTGATGAACTGCATACCCTGCTCTGTACGGGCTGATACTTTGATCTCTCACCCTTTACAGCATGGACTGCATTGCCGTTGAGTATGTCAATCACGAAAACAATTCGAAACATTTCTTATCAATTCCTGTTAATTCCTCATAACTTTAACTACTTTTTTATCAATGCATAGTTGCAGTATCTGATAATACAGATGGGCGCAGGTGCGTGAATACTGGCATCTAATTGCCTGCTTGATGAACCGTTGGGCTCACCGCAAAGTAGGCTATGAACTGGTTCATAGATAACAATGAAAAAGACGATTAACAACGAACTCAAAACGAACTTAAACGAACTCATCAACTCGAGTTCGTATCGAGTTCGTATCGAGTTCGTACCAGTTCGTTGTTTATATTAGCTGAACCACATCTGAGTCTAAGATGCGATATATTGAACTTGAACTTTTTCATACCACAGAGCGCAAAGGACGCAAAGATTAATGCCAGAGGAATTTTAACACCCTCCTCGATCAAAACCGGAACAAGGATACCGCGCCTATCACCCTCAGAGGCTTCGGTTTTCACCCACTTTGATTTTACAGATTCATGCGACCACAGAACAATCACACATTCCGCAGCCTCTAACTCCTGCTCGATAACCTCGTCGAACGTTTTCCCGGGAGGTATAACCCTGTCCCACCAAACTGAACACCCCTTAGTCTCAAATGCTTCTGCAATAATCTGTGCCCTTGCTTTGTCTTTACTTGAGTAACTGAGGAAAATGTCGCTCAATGAACTTCGAATGCAGCTTAATTACTCACACTGGTTTATATTTATTTTCTTTGCTATATCCGATACATCGCCTAGATAAATCCACGAGGGTAGAATTATTTCGTATGAGGAAGTCGCCCTCCTCAGGGAGACTTCTAAACGGTTCGAAAAATAAAGTGGACGCCTGCGCCACAATGCGCCAGTTAGTTCCGATGCCAGGCAGTAACTACCGGTGGATGCAGGACAATCATAAAACTCCTGCATCCAGTGCTTCAATCAATTTCTGACAAAGTTTAGGACTTATCCAGATATCCCTGCGCCTCTTTATTTCTTCAAGGTATTCTTTCAGTTGAGATTTAGAGATCAATTTCTTTTGATACAGCTCGACAAGGATGCCCAGTGTACCTTTTATAGTCGCGTCAGTCGAGATCTTCTGAAGATTTTCCTCTGCCGCCTGACGCGCATCAAAGTCATCTATGAATACATAATCGGCAGAAAGCTGTAGAGCTATCCTTATTGTCTCTAATTCACCTTGATGCAGCTCAGAAGATGTATCCGGCGAAGCTTCTCTTATTTCATTTGAAGGAAAGATCACAATCTTCTTGCTTTGACAGAAGTTATCTATTTCTGCAGCATCTCTGGCTCCAATAGCCAAACCTGATATTACCACTTCATGATAAACAGTTTCTGATATGGTTAGCGCAGGGTAAACAGAAAACACCTTAGAGAGAACACCAAGTTTTGCCAGTGCCATCAACGGTCCGGAGTCGCAAATTGCTGTCACTTTTTTCATTTCTACAGCTTATTTGCTATTTCTGGACTTATTCTGGATTTATCGAGTGATCTGTCGTATTTGGGTTCTAATCCATGGGCGTATGCAACAGGTATCATTTCCCTGATGGAAATACCTGCTAATTCCGCAGCTTTTGCCAGCGACATGCCGCCTTTTTTATATCTCTCTATTGCTTTTTCTATCTTAAATTGCTTTAACCCAAGTTTCAGGACTTCAGAGATCGAAGATTCATCCTCAGGGAGTACTTCTGCCAGATGGTCAGGCAGTCGAACTGTGATTGTTTTCATAATTGTTGATTTCTCTTTGGGCGATATAAATTTATCCTACTTGCTGTTGAAATATTTGCGCCTGCCTGACGGCAGGTTAGCTTCGCACTTCAGCTGTGCGGTTTCACAGTAATGTAAGCTTTGCGGTAAGTGGGTAAAGTGGTAAAGTAGAAAGTTGCTACAGAAGCTTGAGAAAATATCGCATTCACTTCCCTTTATGTGCCAGGGTCCAGTTCGCATCGCTCGCTGCAGATCACGCCATGTTTGACCCTGCAGCCATTCAAGTTTCTTTGTACTTTAGTAAACTATAAATTAAATAACAGCTAACAACTAAATGGCAAGTAAATCATTCCCGAAAAAATGAGGCTGCCTTGTGGTGGGTGGGATAAAGTAAGGAAGGGATTGCATATTTTCTTACGTTTTTAATCTCAGTTATGAAAATAAAAATAATAGATGTGCCAGGAAAGAATAGCCGATATCTCTATGAGAAATCAAAGCTGATTGGAAGGACACAAAATGCTTGTTTATATGGAATTGCGCTCCAAAGTGGAGATGGGAATCATATAATAGATGCCGATGGCAATAGATATCTGGATTTTCTTTCTGGGGCTGCTTCAAATATAATTGGATATGGCCGTGGAGATGTGGTAGAGGCATACGCAAAAACTGCTATGAGATTACAACATTCGTGTTATGCGTATAATCTTAATAAAGAGGCAATTGAATTAGCGGAAAAATTAATTGATATAACCCCAGGCGATTTTGAAAAAAAAGTCTTATTTGACTTGTCTGGTTCTAGCAGCATAGATGGGGCTATAAAAATTGCCAGGAAATTTACTGGAAAAAAAGGGATTATTGCATTTAAAAATTCAGAGCATGGCTCAACAAGCCTTTCAATGCAGGCATCGAATTTATCGAATCTAACAGAGGGTTTATTTTTAGATAATGGCTTTTATCATGTTACATTTCCGACAAGGGAAGAGGAAATTTCTGATGTATTAGCGCAGATAAAGGCATTGTTAAAAAAAGATGTTGCTGCAGTTTTAGCAGAGCCTATCCAGGGAGATGCTGGCATTTTGATTCCTCCTAAAAATTTCTTTGAAGAGTTACAATATATTTTAAAAGAGTGGGATGCGCTATTTATTGCAGATGAAATTCAAACCGGTGCTGGCAGAACTGGCAGGTGGTGGGGTATAGAGAATTTCGACGTGGTCCCTGATATTCTAGTTTGTGGAAAAGGTATTTCAGGAGGCTATGCACCAATCAGTGCAGTAATAGGTGAGGAGAAAATGGTTGATTCTTTGGAGAAGGCACAACATCTATTTACCTACGGAGGACATCCGCCTTCTTGTGCGGCAGCAAAAAAAGTTTTAGATGTTGTTGAGCAGGAAAAATTAATGGAAAATGCATTACAAATTGGAAAATTACTCGGTAGCGAACTAAAACAATTAAAAAATTCTGAGATGATAAAAGACATTAGAGGACTTGGACTAATGCTTGGTTTAGAAATTGTTACTGAAAATTTGGCCGGCATTGTAGGAATGAGATGTATTGAATATGGATTATATCCTGGATACTATGGTAAATATAATGAAGTATTAAGACTTCAGCCGCCACTGACATTAACAGTAGAAGAAGCGCTTTGGGCAGCAAAAATTATAAAAAAGGTAATTGATGAAATGGAAAATAAAGAAATTCCAAATTCTACTATTGAAAAATATAAAAAATATTCGTGTGGTAGCATCTGCTCAACATGCTCAATAAACAGTGGATTTAAAGAAGTGTTGGTTAAACACAATGCGATTTAAAACGGAAGGTGAGGAAAATGGAGGGTGAATATATCCGACGATTAAAAGAAATGGATGAATTTTACGAACTAGTAATTGTTCAAAGAGATGTATGGGGTTTAGAGGATATCGATGTGATCCCTGCACATATATTCAGGGATGCTTCAAGCTTGATGGGTCCAAATGGAATAGTTCTTGGATATTTCATTGATGAGAAGTTAATTGGATATATCCTGACATTCCCAACATCAAATCCCAGCGAAGTTCTTGTCGATATGCTGGCTGTGTCTCCAGATTATCAGAGCAAAGGTACCGGTTATAAATTAAATTTGGAATTAAGAACAATAATGCTGACCCTGGATATTAATAAAATATTTTGGACGTACGATCCGCTGGAGAGCGTCAATGCCAATTTATATATTAAAAAACTCGGAGGTATTATTACACATCATTTGATAGATTATTATGGCAGTATAAATTCTAAAATTCATTCTGGTCTTCCTACCGACAGATTCATAGTTGAATGGAATATTCGAAGCGAACATGTAGAAAACAGAATCAAAAATGGAAATGAAAAAATTAATCACATTTCTGATAACAAAGATACAAAATATGTCGCGATTCCCCTTAACATCCAGGAGCTAAAAAACAAGGACATTAACGTAGCATTAGAGTGGAGAATGAAAACAAGAAAATTATTTGATGAATATATTGAAAAACAGAAGTTAGTAGGAATAGATTTTGTTCATGATCAAATTAATCAAAAAGGAATATATATATTCAAGAGAGGACTCTGAATCGTATTTTACTTAATAAAAAGTGTTCGGAATGTACGCAAAGGAATCCTATAATAGGGGTCTATCGGTGGGAATGTCCCTTCGCTTGCTAAGCGGATGTCATCGATACAGTAAAACGCTTTCGGATTAAACCTTTTGATAATTCCCACCACATTATCCACATCCTTGCGTCTTATGGCGATGTAAATGAGTTTTACCTGGCCAGTAGTCCCCTCGCCATTAAAACATGTAACTCCGTAGCCCTTAGATTTAATATTTTCCACTAATTTTGTGGCTTCTTTTTTTGTAATAACCCGAACCACCACTGTGCCCACTGCTATTCTCTCTTCTAGCGAGATTCCAACAAAAACCCCTGTGGCAAAACCACCTGCATAAGCTAGATAATATGTAATATTGGTTAGATTTTGCATTATCTGTCCGATTGCAAAAAGCCATATCATTATTTCAAAAAATCCAAAGAATGGAGCTAGGAATTTCCTGCCTCTTGAAACAAAGATGATACGGATTGTATCAAGAGTCATATCCAGAACCCGTGCAGTAAAGATAAGTAACGGAAGGATGATTAATGAAAATGTTTCTGAACTTGTGACATTGAACATATAGTATTTGTTTTTCTATGGATTATCCTTTTCTTTTTTGAGTTTTACTTTATGACCCCTGCCTTAATAAATATTAGCTTTTCGTGTGAACTTGTAAAACATACGGAGGTGCTGACTTTGGGAAAAGATTTTATCCTCTTTATACCCTATAGTCAGTTATAACAAATTCGAAACATAAATGTACAAGAGACGCTATCTGGTTTAATAGTTATGAAGTTACTCGTAAGCCCTATCAACGTAGAAGAGGCAAATACCTGCAAACTTGGCGGAGCGGATATCATAGATGTTAAGAACCCAAAAGAAGGCTCACTTGGTGCTAATTTTCCCTGGATGATAAGCGCTGTTAAGAAAGTGGCAGGTTCCGTACCTGTCAGCGCTACAATAGGAGATTTTAATTATAAACCGGGAACTGCCTCGCTTGCTGCACTGGGTGCTGCTGTCGCCGGGGCTGAGTACATCAAGGTGGGATTATACGATATCCAGACCAGAGAACAGGCACTGGATATGCTGACCGGCATTGTCCGCTCTGTAAAAGATTTTGATAAAAATAAAAAAGTAGTTGCCTCAGGCTATTCGGATTACCTGCGGATCAATTCTATCTCGCCGTTTGAACTTCCCTCGATCGGTGCCAGGGCAGGTGTCGATGCTGTAATGATGGATACGGGTATAAAGGACGGCCGCTCCACATTTGAGTTCCTTGCAGAGCAGGAACTAGTTGAGTTCGTATCAGGTGCAAAAGACTATGGACTTCAAACAGCCATTGCAGGTACTATAAAGTTTGATGATATCCCATCCTTAAGACGCATATCGCCTGATATCATCGGAGTCAGAGGATGCGTATGCGGCGGGAACCGTAATTCTATCATAAAGAAGGAACTTGTTGAGCGATTAAAAGAAAAGATCACTTAGCTTAATTATATTCTTTTATCACTTCATAGTTCGTGGTTCGCTCAACTGGAATCCTGCCAGCACTTTTTATTAAATGAATCAGCCTGTCTTTTGGCATATACTCAGGCGTAGCGCCGCCTGCAGCATGCGTGATGCGCTCTTCCATCACGGTGCCGTCAATATCGTTTGCGCCACAGTGAAGCGCGATCTGTGCGATCTTCTCGCCCACCATGACCCAGTAGGTCTTGATGTTATTGATATAGCCGTTTAACAAAAGGCGCGAGATGGCAGTTATTTTAAGGTCATCAGAACCTGTGGGGCCAGATCGTATCCTGGCGGTTTTTTGCAGATCTGTATTATCAGGATGGAATCTCAGGGGGATAAATGCCTGGAATCCGCCTGTTCTTTTTTGTAGCTCCCTTAGCCTGAGAATATGGTCTACAATATCTGAGTGCGTCTCGATGTGGCCGTAGAGCATCGTGGCATTGCTCTTTATTCCAAGGCGATGTGCTGTTTCCATCACCTCAAGCCACTCTTCACCGCTTATTTTGTCAGGACAGATCTTTTTCCTTGTTTCCTCATTGAATATCTCGCCTCCGCCTCCTGGAAGGCTTGTGAGACCTGCTCTTTTCAGGCGCAAGAGCACCTCTTTTATACTCATTCCCGAATTCCCTGCAAGATATGCAATCTCTACAGCAGTGTATGCCTTAAGCGACATAGCAGGGTATTTCTCATTAAGTCTGATGAGCACATCCTCGTAGTATTCAAAAGGAAGCTCAGGGTTAAGAGAACCAACGATATGCAGTTCAGTTGCGCCAATTTTCCATGCTTTTTCTGCTTTCTCCATTATCTCATCAATAGTAAGGGTAAAAGCGCCTTTTTGCTCCCTGTCCCGGAAGTACGCGCAGAACCTGCATTTTGAGGCGCAGATGTTTGTGTAATTGATATGGCAATTAGATACGAACATGACCCTGTCTCCCACGGTCTTTTTGCGCGCATAATCCGCAAGCGCACCGATGAGGGAAAGGTTCTGGGATTCCATCAGCAGCATGCCGTCCTCGAAATCCAGATCCTCTGAAGACTGTATTTTTTCTATTATTGATGATAGCTCGTTCATCTACCTGTCTTTATAAGCAGATAATAGATAAGGGCATCGTTTACCTTCAGCAAAACACTATATTCATATTCAAAGTGCTTATATAAACAGTCGAACTAAATAGCACCCCATGTCTGGAAATACCTTCGGCACGCTCTTTCGGATAACAACATGGGGTGAGAGCCATGGCTATGGAGTGGGTGTAGTGATAGACGGCTGCCCTGCAGGTCTTCCACTTGATGAAGCCGATATCCAGAAAGAACTAGACCGCCGCCGTCCAGGCCAGAGTAATATAACCACACCAAGGAAAGAGGAGGATAAAGCAGAGATTCTATCAGGGGTATTCTCAGGAAAGACCACAGGTGCACCAATATCGATAATGATCAAAAATAAGGATGTTGACTCAAGTAAATACGAAGAGCTTCAGGGTACCCCGCGCCCGGGACATGCGGATCTGACCTACGAGATAAAATATGGCTTCCGCGACTTCCGTGGAGGGGGCAGGTCATCCGCCAGGGAGACGATAGGCCGTGTCGCCGCCGGCGCGGTTGCAAAGAAGATCCTCGCTCGCTTTGGTGTTGAGGTACTTGGCCATGTGGTTGAGCTTGGAGGTATTCGCGCAAGACCTGTGAGCATTGAAGAGATCCGTGAGAATACAGAGAAAAACCCGATCAGGTGCGCAGATCCTGAGGCGGCAGGAGAGATGCAGGCTGTGGTTCACATGGCGAAAAGTGAAGGTGATAGCGTGGGCGGGATAGTTGAGATACTTGCTCCTGGAGTTCCCGCTGGCGTGGGTGAGCCTGTATTCGATAAGCTCAGCGCAGAATTTGCAAAGGGATTAATGAGCATTGGCGCAGTAAAAGGCGTTGAGATCGGGGCAGGATTTAGATCCGCACTCATGAGAGGTAGCCAGATGAATGACCCGATTACTCTTAAGGAATCCACGTATGGTAGAAAGATAAGCATGCTTACCAACAATGCTGGCGGGATTCTTGGAGGTATCAGCAATGGTGAGATTATCGTGTGCAGGATAGCAGTGAAACCCACGCCTTCGATCTCAAAGGAGCAGTGCACTGTTGATATGAGCAATATGAGTGAGAAAACAATAAAAATAAAGGGGCGTCATGATCCCACGATCCCGCCACGCATTGTTCCTGTGGCAGAGGCCATGGTTGCGCTTGTATTAGTTGATCAGATGATGAGGGGTGGGTTTATTAATACTTCAATTCTAGGAGACAGCTATTCATGAAATTCAATCCTGATGAAATTAAAGAAGCAACAAGAGCGGATTTTGACACTGCATGGAATGAAGGAAGAAAATACATATCCAGCCCCGGAGTCAATGAAAAATACCCGAGATACGCATTAAGATACGGTAAACCTCATCCTGTCTTTGATACTATCCAGCGCCTGCGCGAAGCATACATGAGGCTGGGCTTTGAAGAGGCCATGAACCCGATTATTGTAGAGGACAGGGATATACATAAGCAATTCGGATATGAAGCGCTTGCTGTTCTTGACCGCTGCTTCTATACAGGCGGTCTTCCAAGGCCCAATGTTGGGATCTCAGATGAGAGGATAGGAAAGATAAAAAGCATTCTTGGGGATTTAGATGATGAAAGGATTGAGAGGGTAAGACAGATACTTCACTCATACAAGAAAGGAGAGATCGAAGGGGATGATCTGGTTCCTGAGATGGCAGCCAGGTTAGAAGTATCAGATTCAAGGGTAGCTGTGATGATCGATCGCGTATTTCCTGAATTCAAGTCCCTTGTCCCTGTGTGCTCTCAGAACACGCTTAGAAGCCATATGACCTCAGGGTGGTTCATAAGCCTTGGAGCAATGTGTGATTACCGCACAACACCCATCAGGCTCTTCTCTGTAGACAGGTGCTTCCGCCGCGAACAGGCCGAGGATGCCACGCGTCTTATGGCTTATTATTCCGCATCCTGCGTCATAATGGATGAGGATGTTAGCATCGAGGACGGAAAAGCCGTAGCGGCAGGATTACTCTCTCAGTTCGGTTTTTCTAATTTCAATTTCAGGCCTGATGATAAGAGGAGCAAGTACTATGTTCCAGATACTCAGATCGAGGTCTTTGCCTATCACCCAAGACTTGTGGGTTCAAGGACTAAATACAGGGACGGCTGGGTAGAGGTGGCGACGTTTGGGATATACTCTCCATCTGCGCTTTCACAATACAATATACCTTACCCTGTGATGAATCTCGGGATGGGTGTTGAGCGCCTTGCCATGATACTGCATGATTCAACAGATATACGCGCGCTGACGTATCCGCAGTTCCAGTACAGGATTAACTGGGTCATGTCTGATAGCGATATCGCAGCAATGGTATATGTTGATGATACTCCTGCAACAGAGACAGGGCGGGAGATACAGAGCGCCATTGCAATGGCCTGCGAACAATATGGAGATACCCCGAGCCCGTGCGGGTTCACTGCATGGGAGGGGCGGTTATTTAATAAAAATATAAGGATAAAGGTCGTGGAGCCAGAAGAGAATACAAAGCTTTGCGGTCCTGCTGCGATGAACGAGATTATCTCATACAAAAGCGATGTTCTTGGATTACCCAGGATTCCCAGATGGGACGATGCATTCAGGAATGGTGTGAGCACAGGCATTAGATATATAGACGCATTCGCTGCACGCTGCGCCAGAGAGATAGAAGATGCAGCACAAAAGGGCAGCGACTGTGAGATCCGGGTGAGGATAATTAAGGTCCCCTCTGAGATAAATATCAGGCTTGACCCTATTGCGCAGCTTTATATAACCGGGAACAAGAAAAAGATAGATACCCGGGGACCAGTCTTTACAACTGTGAGAATGGAGATTATTTAAATAATTACGGATAAAGTATCGATGATGGAACTGAAAGCTGAGCCTTACACTCTTAGATTGCGTCCGGATGTTCAGAAATCCGAGCAGGCACTGCGCTGTAATTTAAATCTTCTATGGTGCAGTGGTGTGCTATTTAATGTCCTGGCGTATAAGAACATGGCAAATAAAGTGGAGTTTGATGCTGTTCTCTGGAATAGTGAGGCGATATTATTTATTGAATATAAGGATTCCCCGTCTATGTACAAAAACATGGAGGCCAAGCGAGCGCAGCAAATAAAAGGGTATTCAAGAAACATTGCCAGAGCATTTAGTTTTCAGAAGTATAATTTTATCATTGTGGTCAACGGCCTTGAGCAGAGAGTGGAGAAAGGGAGCGCTGCGGTGATACCGCTTAATGAACTTATCAATTACGTACCTGAGTTTGAATCTTCACTCGAAGAACTTGATTATATTGACTGGGTTTTAAGTAAGTACGATCGACAGGAGAATCCGGTTGAGTTTACCAAAGAACTTGTATTAAAAGAACTGAGGATATTGCGGGATAAGATCAAGCAGGCAAATAGATGAAGCAATCAGGATCAGGATATGCCTGTGCCTACGGGGCAGGAACAATAATAAATGCGATAGCTACATGGAAAGGGGCAGCTTTTGGCATTGATCTGAGAACAGAGGCCGAGGTTATATTGACAGATTCTAAAAAGATCCAGGGGTATATAGACGGGGGCGGGGATACCTCCCTTATCGAGCGCTGTGTTGAACTTATTCTTCTGCGGTTCGGCGCAGAATTCGGCGCAAAGGTCACAACAAAAAGCGAGATACCGATATCAAGCGGACTTAAAAGCTCAAGCGCAGCCGCAAACGCAGCAGTGCTTGCAACCCTTGATGCGCTCGGTGAAAAGCTTGAACCGATTGAGGCTGTAAAAATCGGGGTTCAGGCTGCGCTTGATTCAAAAGTTACAATTACCGGTGCTTTCGATGATGCATGTGCCTCTATGCTTGGCGGATTTGTGATCACTGATAACAGGAAAAAGGAACTTATCAAAAGAGTGGAGCGCGACTTTGAGGTGCTTATCCTGGTGCCAGGCCAAGAAAAGCCTTCACCTGCCAGCGTGGCGCGCTCAAGATTTATAGCACCCTGGGTTGAGCTTGCTTATAGAGAAGCCATCTCTGGAAATTATGAGAGAGCCATGACATTGAATGGTTTCTTATATTGCGCAGCACTTGGCTTCAGTACAGAGCCCATGATGGCCGCACTTGAGTTGGGTATTGAGGGTACAGGCCTATCCGGTACAGGGCCTGCGTATACCGCGCTTGGGAGTCCTGACCTGCTCGATCGGCTTGAGCCTGTGTGGCGCGGGATGGACGGAAAGGTGATAAGGACCGAGGTAAATAATACAGGTGTGAATAATGGTGTAAAAACATGCAGTTAAAAGAGGTAAGAGAAAAAATCCATAAGATTGATGAGGAACTGCTCTATCTTATCGAAAAAAGGACGAATCTGGCAAAGGAAGTGCTTGATGCAAAGAGAGCCGAGGGAAAGACGATTAATGATGTTGAGCAGAACAAAGTGGTGCTGGACAGGGTGACGAATGCGGCAACAGAGCGCAGGCTTGATGGTGAACAGGTGAAGAAGATTTTTGAGATACTTATCAACATGAACATAGAGCGGCAGCATGAACTGAGCGGAGAAGGAAATTTGCCATAATGAGATACATCAGAAATCATCCATGAATGCAAAGCTAAGGGGCCATCATCTTATATGTCTTAATTTTTTCAGAGGAGAGGGCTATTCAGAAGATTTTATTAAAAATCTCTACTCAGTCATCCAGAAAGAGAGCATTGAGATCGTTAAAGGGCCTGATGAGGTGTGCGCCAGATGCCCGTATCTAAAGAATAACAGATGCTCAAGTGATGAATATACCGATGAAATGATCCTGGATCAGGATAGAGAAGCCCTGAGACTCCTTATATTTAAACCAGGCGAGGTAGTTGACTGGAAAATTATTGCTGCTAAGATACCGCAGGTTATAGAAGAATGGAAGGTCCGGTTCTGTCTGGATTGCAGATATCAAGAGGTCTGTTTTGGTTGATAATATTCGTGTAATCAGAAGAACCGAGATGCTACTTTGGGTCTAAATTTAGGATAAATTTGGGTATAATACTGGAAAAACAATTTATATTGTAAAAGAACTTATCTGATTGAGGAGCCTGAACAATTTCCTATCCTATCCATAAATCCTATCCATTGTACTGAAATAGGTTTTTTTGGCTCCTCCTATCTGATTGTTTAATTCTATCATCTCAGGATAAAGGTTGCGGTTTTGTTCTTATGTGCCTAGAGGGTTGCGCAAAAGTAACGACATTCAATTCAAGTCTCTCTGCATCTCTATACCACAGCATATATGCCATCTCTGGCTTAACGTTTTCGGAAGCGCATTACCGCAGATATGGCATACCTGGGACAGTTTTGTTGTGTTCGTAGGGAATTCTATCAGGTAGCCTCCAGCATTTCCTGGTATTCTCTGGATAGGACTTGCTGAGTATGTGTGCAGGCTAAAACCTTTAAGGATAGAGAGGATAGTATAGCACAGGATAGCACAGGGATAGTGCCGTGCTGCCGTGAGACCTGGTTTCTTTTTTACACCACTCCACACGAGCCAGGCACGAAAGCAGCATGGTTATGTTTTTCTTCTTTTATTTGCCGGGAAATAATTTTTTTACCAAGCTTTCATACTGTTATTGTGGATAATCCTTTCGTATAGTCTTTGCAATATCATCAAAAGATGGTGGTCTTATCTGAAAGACATCCGTACCCTGTGGGAATTCGATCGGTCTTCCGTCGGTTATAATAAGAACTCCACTTCCAGTCTCTCCGAGCGTCTCTTCTATAGTTTTCGATGCATGCTCACTCATTTTGTCCTGGGTTTCCATAATCCTTTTTACAAGGTACTCTCTCCACTTGTCGAAATCAACGTTCTTACCATAGAATCCCTCATGGAATTCTTTTACCTCAGGCATAAATGATCTAGAGTATTCTTCAAAAAGAAGTCTGGATAATTTAATGTATTCATCTTTTTCTATTCCTTTGATCTTTACACCCCTATCAAGCAGGCTTTTTATTAATCTGTAATGGTTGCTATCTTTTCCGAACCTATCAAAAAACTCTATGCCTACGCTCTCCTCCTCGTTTATTCCTTCAAGATACAGAATGCTAATATCTCCGTAGGTTGAAACAAAGTATTCTATCTTCTCTCTGATCTCATCCCAGAATCTTTCGATTTTTGCCTCATCAATCTTAAATTGCGAAGCTACCTCTTCAAAAGGGAGCGTCGGCACTACATAGAATTTTCGCTTCTCTTTGAAGCTTGAGGCACTGGGTTTCTCTATTTTTCCAAGCTCTGCCATAGTTTAACTATTATTATCAAAGAAATATAAACGTTATCCATAAGTACAATAGAAAAAAAAAGAATAAAGCCGGGGTTCCAGCTTCAGTCTTTATTACACCGATTAAGTTTTTAATTACGCCGCTTCAGCAGGAATAACACTATCAATAATCCGGCCAGAGTGATCATCAACCCAAATCCAGGAGCAACTGGAGTTGGTGTTGGTGTTACTATCTCATCCGGAGTTGGTGTTGGTGTTAC
The DNA here is from genome assembly GCA_020724545.1 of Candidatus Methanoperedens nitratireducens. Classification (GTDB taxonomy): domain Archaea; phylum Halobacteriota; class Methanosarcinia; order Methanosarcinales; family Methanoperedenaceae; genus Methanoperedens; species Methanoperedens nitroreducens_B. Next base: position 118 of record DYGR01000020.1, on the reverse strand, counting down.
TATCTCATCTGGAGTTGGTGTTGGTGTTACTATCTCATCCGGAGTTGGTGTTGGTGTTACTACCTCATCCGGAGTTGGTGTTGGTGTTACTATCTCATCCGGAGTTGGTGTTGGTGTT
>DYGR01000077.1 GCA_020724545.1 Candidatus Methanoperedens nitratireducens | reverse complement strand
TGATACTGATGTTGTCTTCGCAGGGAGCATTACCACTAAATTTGGAGAGGATACGGAAAAGAGTTAACCGAAGTATTCCCTACTTGCGCAATTTATCGACCCATAAGTGAAGCATTCATCGAGAGCTTGATATGGCGGAATCCCAATGCTTTCACGGGTGCGACTCTTAATTACATAAATAAATACATTCTTAGACATGAAAATCAGCGCGAGCAGTTCTTAAATGCTTTGCTAACTGTAGCCTCAATTCCAGATCACCCGTACAACTTTGATTTCCTTCACAAATATTTAATGAAATTTGAGCTTGCTGAACGAGATGCATGTTGGTCAATTTTCCTTCATTATCAATATGGAAAGCAAGGGGCAGTTGACAGCCTTATCGATTGGGCATGGTCATCAGAAGAAAAAAGCCATATTGATGACAAATCAGCAAAGCTTTATGGAATTGCTTTAGGATGGTTCTTGACATCATCTAATCGGTACCTAAGGGATAAAGCCACTAAATCGCTGGTGGCTCTCTTTACAAATCGAATCGAAGTACTTAGACAGGTTATACGAGAGTTCCTCAATGTTAATGATCCTTATGTATTGGAGCGTCTTTTTGCCGTTGCCTATGGTTGTGCCATGCGAAGCACAAACAGAAAAGATATTGGCGACCTTGCGAAGGATGTGTATGAATGGATATTTAAGAGTGATGCACCTCCGCCCCATTTTCTTCTTCGTGACTATGCGAGAGGAGTAATTGAAATAGCTTTGCATTATGGTGTGGAGTTGAAAATTGATATCTCAAAAATCAGACCCCCTTACAAGAGTGAATGGTCTTCTGAAATTCCTTCTAAAGAAGAATTGGAAAAATATGGGGAGTGGCGAGAAGAGATGCCAGATGAGGATTGGGCACGGGTACATTTATACAATTCAGTGATGGGACACGAAGATTTTGCACGATATATAATTGGTACTAATTCTGGAAATTTTGAATGGACGTCGCACCGGTTGGGTGAACCAAGAAATCCATCTAGAGAGGAAATTTACGAAGATTTCATTCAATCTCTTTCAGGCACTCAGAAGAAAGCTTGGAAGCGTTATAACATAGCTCGCAATCAAAATAGATTATTGCAAATATCTTGGCTGTGGGATCAATCCAAAGTACCAGATGTTTTTAAACGTAAGGAGCGGGAAGATTCTATTGAGAAATGTGAGCAGTCATTTCTTAAAACACTCAGTAAAGAGAAACTAAAAATATTCAAAGATATTATTATTCCATATTTAAACGATCCATCTCTTAATAAAAATGAACATCATTTTGATTTATCAATTGCTCAGCGGTGGATATTCAAAAGAGTTTTGGATTTAGGTTGGACTGTGGATCGCTTTGGATGGTTTGATAGAAATGTTGACAGATATTCAACAATCAGGGCAGCTAATAAATCCGAAAGAATTGGCAAGAAATATCAATGGATTGCATTTCACGAATTTCTCGCAAGGGTATCTGATAATTTTGAGTTCAAGGGTGACTCAATATCCAATCAATCTAAGAAATATGAAGGACCATGGCAGAAAAAGTTTGTTCGAGATATCGACCCCTCTTGTGTTTTAAAAAAAACAGAGCGTGAAGAATGGAAATCTAATACAAATACCTGGTGGTTCCCATCTTCATACGATACTTGGGATTCTGAACCTGATGATACTGCATGGCTGAAAAGTACTGTAGATCTTCCAGCTATTGAATCACTTATAGAAGTAACTGACCCCCAAAATGGCTCAAAATGGCTTAATTTGGAATCATATTATAAATGGGAACAGCCGACTCCTCCAGAAGAAGAACGTTTCGAAACTCCAAGACGAGAGATATGGTATATGCTTAAGAGTTATATTGTTAAGAAATCAGATATGAATAAGCTGTTTAAGTGGGCCAAAAAGCAAAACTTCATTGGTGGCTGGATGCCTGAATCTCATGAGTTTACTAATGTTTTTCTTGGCGAATATTCTTGGGCACCGGCCTTTGAATATTATAATATTCTATATACTAATGATGAAGGTTCTGATAGCAATCGAATACCAAAGAAGGTACTGGTCTCAACAAATAAGTACATGCAGGAAAATGGTGGTTATGATTGTTCAATTAGCGGAAATATCAATATTTACTTGCCTGCTAAATGGCTTGTCGATGGGATGGGCCTACGTTGGAATGGCGTTGAAGGACATTTATTTGAAGAAAAAGGTGATTTAATTGCTTTCGATCCCTCTATAAGAGTTTCTGGCCCTGGAGCATTGCTGATAAATCGAGATGCACTTATAAAATTCTTAGATGAAAATGGTTATGATATCCTATGGACGATTATTGGAGAGAAGGATATCCTTGGTGGTAAATCGTCACCAGATAAGTTCAAAGGTCGACTAGAAATTAGTGGCGCATATAGAATTTACGAAGACAAGGTTGAAGGATTAATAAACACAAAATTTGTTTCATGAAAATAATGCCTTGATATGACTTTCAATATAGTTCCTCAAGCAAATGTCTGCGACTCGCTAATAGCGGAAGCGTCAGGAATTAATAAATCACAATTTATAAAATCGATTTATTTATATTTGCGACCTTTGCGTTCTTTGCGATGGTGCCAATGATGACCTCAAGCGCCACCCTTTCACCAAACCCCAGCCCCCTCCCATCCGAGCGCACCCCCGCCCCCCGTGCCGCCAGCGAGCCCGCGCCGCATGGGCACAGCCCCAGCATAAGATAGAGGCTAAAGTTCCTAAGAAAGACTATAAACGGCAGATTGCTACTATTGCTGCTGTTTTTTGGTTTGAAATAATCCAGGGACATCCATTTGTTGATGGTAATAAGAGGACTGGCACAGAGATCATGAAACTTTTCCTTAAGAAGAATGGATTCAAATTAAACACCCCACTGGCAGGACTCGTGTATATATCCTTAAAGATTGCAAATAACGAAATATCATATTCAGAATTAATAAACTGGTTATACAGGAGGCTCGAAAATGGAAACCTTTACTAGGTATTTACTGAGAAAAGGCAAACTGGAGAAAATAGAAGTACCAAAGGAAGTTGCGCTAAAAGAGATAGAGGAAGTTCTGAAAGAGGATAGAGAATTTCTTGAAATAATGGAAAAGATGTAATGGAAGATATCTCTGCTGGTCAGACATGGAAAAAAGATATAGATGATCGCCTGGTGCAGTCTTGTCTCCAGCGCCGACAACGAGCCTGTGCCGCATTAATACAGACCCGGCACAATGAATCTGCGCAGTCTGTCTCTTCTTTTAGCGCGGCGAGGAGCGGGCGGATGATATAAGCTACACTTTTTACCTCAATTATTTCATTAGACAACTCAAGGTAAAAAATGCGAAAATAATATGTTAGATTAAATTAATTCCAAACTCATTTATGAAAATTAAGAATTTATGGGTAATACTTGCGCTGATATTAATCATGTCCACTACGTACTATTTATTATATCTCTCACAGGTCATACCCTATATATCCTCCTGATAACCACAACTATGTCTATTTAGGCGGTCTTGAATGGTATCGTTCTCTTGATAAAGGATTCCAGATAGCTCAGCAAGAGAATAAACCTATTGCTATGTATTTCTGGTCAATATGGTGCCAATACTGCGCAAAATTCCAATCGGATACGCTTGGAAACCCACAGGTAGAAAAGATACTAGAAGAAGATTATGTTCTCGTGGCAATGGACCTTGATATTGATATGGACGTTGCACGCAGATACAATGTGAGCTATCCTCCTTACGTGCTTCTTCTTGATAGACATGGCAATGTGCTTGAGGCAGTCGCTAGCACAGCGGATGCAGATACATTCCTGCCTATAGTGACACAGGCAAGAAACCAGATCAGAGACAAATAATAGGACTACTCTCTCAGTGCTTGCTAAAACAAATCTCCTACTTACGCTTGCTCTCAGCCAGAGTGCCCTGAAATGTTGCACTACTGTTTTTTTATGCGCCCGAAACCCATAACGCATTTGTTCTTCCCTCCATCACTTTCAGCGCCCCCGCTCGCCGTGCCCTGCGTCTCGAATAAAAAGATGGCTGGTTGCTATTTGCGGAAGCGCCGCAGATTAATCATATTTGATTTTATAAAATAAATAACCGATAATATATAAAAATAAATGATCTTCTTTCCTCTGCGCTCGCCTCCCGCCGCCACCTCATATAAAAAGCAGCGCCGCATAATCGAAAAGGCGGCGCACTCACGTAGATGGCGCGGCGGGGGAGCGGGCGGATGAAGGCGCATCTACGAGCAATCTGCTGTTTCTTGTATCTTAATCAGCACCTTAAAGATAAGATAGTGCATAATATCCAAGACAATGAGAAATAGATGCGCTAAAATAAAAATCATGCCCCTTAATATACTCCAACAATCCACTTGCCTTCCTCGCATCTGCCCCCTCTCCGAATTAAAATACGCCCCACTATTAAATGAGCGCCTCCACTGGCGCAGCCCCGTCCCCTGCGTCGGTAGCGTGCCCGTCCTGCGCCGGTTCAGCTACACTGCCGGCACAACAAATCTGCGTTCATCTGCGTTCATCTGCGGTTCGTTTTTTGCGGAAGCGCCGTGCATTAATTGTTCTGGATTTATAAAAATATCGACATACCAAAACTTTGCGTTCTCTGAGGCGAGCAAATTAACACCGCAAAGTACGCCAAGAGCGCAAAGTGTTCACAAACCAATAAACAAAGCGACAGAGACGACAAAGATAACAACGCCGCCGGTGAGCGGTAGGATCAACATACATCCGCAGATTACGATAATGCATCAGCGCTGTGAATACTTTCACATCCCTCTCCAAGAGTATAATAGCAAACTAACTAACCCATAATCATGTCCTCAGATACACTCCTCTGTACATCCATCAAGTCAAAATATGGCTCACTATTTGAGGAGCGCCTCAGCGCAGCACACCGGCTCATAGTTGTTCTGGAGGTGGAGAACTGATGGCAAAACACATGCATGAGATTCGTGATCCACTGCACGTTTTTATTCGCATCGATTCGGATGAAAGGAAGGTACTTAATTCTCGTCCATTTCAGCGGCTTCGTCATATTCACCAGCTTGGTCTAACATATCTTCTTTATCCCGGCGCAACCCATAGAAGAATTGGCGCCGTGTTCTTCGCATGGCAGCCTTATGTCATGATATAGGGCATCTTCCTTTTTCTCATACAGCCGAAGATTTGCTCCCTGATGGTTGGGACCATGAACATCTCACTTTAGAGATTATCCGCAGCGATGAACTGGAATCCATCTGGAAGGAAATCAAAATACAATCAGATGATGTTGCAAAACTTGCCGTAGGTCCTAAAAAATACAGGGATTCTTCTTTCAATGATTGGGAGGCAATCCTTTCTGAAATAATCGTGGGCGATGCTTTTGGTGTTGACCGTATGGACTACTTAATACGAGATTCTCACCATGTGGGAGTAGCTTACGGAAAGTTCGATCATTATCGGCTTATTGATACTATGCGTATTCTATCCAAAGAAGAGGATGGTTCTGCAGAACCCGCCCTTGGTATAGAAGAAGGTGGTTTACATTCTGCGGAAGCATTGGTACTGGCAAGATACTTTATGTATACACAGCTATATTATCATCATGTCAGGCGGATCTATGATATTCATTTGAAAGATTTCCTCAAGAAATGGTTCCCCAGCGGATACTTACCTATCGATATTGAGGGACATCTAGGGATGACCGATAATGAAATATCAGTAGAGTTATTTAAAGCTGCAAGGGATGAAAAACATCCGGGGGCATGATCCAGCACGGCGTATAATTAATCGGGAGCATTTCAGATTGTTATATCAGAGGAAGCCTGATGACATCGAAAAGAAGAATCCTGAAGCTGGTAAATTAATCTTCGATGCAGCATGTGAAAAGTTCGGGGAGGCAAATGTGAGATATGATACCTATAAGCAAAAGGGAAGTGGTCTTAACTTTCCCGTTCTCTCAATAGATGGCCGCATAGCATCATCTCTTGCAATATCTGAGGTATTAAAGAATGTTCCTATCGTCGCGGTAGATTATGTCTTTATAAATCCGGATTATAGAAAAGAAGCTGAGAAGTGGTTAAAAGAAAAGCGTGAAGCTATAATTACAAAGAAGGAGGTAGAAAAAATATGAAAAGATTACAGCGCGATGCTGTGATATTATCGTTGATAGAAAATCTCAGGGCAAAAAGAAGCTGGTGCGGAGAAACCCACATTCAAAAGGCAACATATTTCATTCAGGAACTGTTTAGGGTTCCTTTGGAATTTGAATTTGTTCTGTATAAACACGGGCCGTATTCATTTGACCTGAGCGATGAACTGACAGCCATGCGGGCAGATGCGCTTCTCAGGTTACAACCTCAACCATACCCTTATGGCCCCAGTTTTATTCATGGTAAGGGCAGCAAATTAATAAAAAAGCTTTATCCAAAAACTTTGAAAAAGTACAATCCGATTGTGAAATTCGTTGCCGATAAACTTGGTGGAAAAGGTGTTGCAGAGCTTGAACGCTTAGCTACAGCGCTTTATGTCACACTTGAAATAAAGACAGACAATAGTATTGAATCTAGGGCACAATGTATTCATAAGCTCAAACCGCACGTTTCTCTAGAAGAAGCTCGTGATGCTGTCAGAGTAGTTGATACGTTCATTAAAGAATCGATTGGTGTAGAGCTAACAAACCATAATCCAAACTGTTTCACTACCTCTGCCTTGAATATATAACGAAACTCCACAAAAGGTTAAGAAAACAAGGAAAAATCATGTCCTATCGTCTTCCCTGCGTCTTCCTAGAACAAAAATACGCCCCGTTCTTAGAGGAGCATCTTGGCTGGCGTAACCTTATCTTCTACGTCGGAAAATCATAATGAGCCTGCACTGTGATTCTGGTATAAAGAGCGCTTCAGTGCCAAGCTTGTGCGCCGTCTCATAGCCCAGTTTGATCTGGCGATAGGCACCATAAATTAATGGTATAGAATCAATCTTTGCGTCCTTTGCGTTCTCTGCGGTGATTATAAGCCAACACCGCAAAGCACGCCAGAAGCGCAGAGAATTCAAAAGATACGTTTATTTCTGCGCTCGCCTCCCGCCGCCACCTCATATAAAAAGCAGCGCCGCATAATTCAATAAGTGGCAGCGCTCTCATACGGATGGCACTGTGAGAGTATATCTGATTACTTTCACGGCGCTTATCGAACTATTATAAATAACAGAATGTATTATAAGCCAAGAGTCTTCATGGATATTAAACTAATAAAAGATAGCATCATAGCTGATAATTATGAAATATCCTTACATGCAATTGAGAGATCCTTAGAGCGGGAAATCTGGAAAGAAGATATAGAGCATGCCATAATTCATGGCGAGGTTATCGAAGAATACCATGATGATAATCCTTATCCCTCATGCCTCATATATGGAAAAGATAAGGAAGGTAAACCTATTCATGTGGTCTGTGCCTTCTCACCAATGATCCGGATAATCACGCTGTATCGTCCAGATGATGATAAATGGATAGATTATAAGAGGAGAAGATAATGGAAGAGAAATGCCAGTTCTGCGGCGGCAATGTGAAGAAAAAAACAGTCAGCCTTGATCTATGGAAAAAGGAAAAACTGTATATTTTCAAGAACGTACCAGCTAAGGTATGTGAGCAATGCGGTGAGAAATATTTTTCCTCAAAGATATATGGCATAATAGATAGACTCTTAAAAGAGAATTTAAAGCCTGATGAGACTATGGTGGTTCCTGTTTTGTCTTTTAAAAAGTTTGTGAAAGAAACTGAGGCAATTAGTTAAACTTATTCAAGTACGGGAGCGCAGAGAATTCCAATGATACGTTTACTTCTGCGCTCCCCCTCCCGCCGCCTCATATAAAAACCAGCGCCGCATAATCGAATAAGCAGCGGCGCTCTCATGCGGATGGCACGGCGGGGGAGCGGGCGGATGAAGGCGCATCAATTGATCGAGTAATTATCTCTTATAAACCCCTTCCCGTCTTCCAATCTTTAACACTCTAATTTCTGTTCCAGAGATAGAATAAATTACTCTTAAATCGTATCCTCTCCAAATTTAGTGGTAATGCTCCCTGCGAAGACAACATCAGT
>DYGR01000076.1 GCA_020724545.1 Candidatus Methanoperedens nitratireducens | reverse complement strand
CAGAGAGGTTGTATGAGCGAAGGAATCTCCCGCCGAAAGAAGGGAGAGGGTTCAATATGAATAAAGATAATATTGTTGATATAATATTTGGCAACCAAATAAATAAGAAATTAGAGGATAGAAAACGTGACCTCTCGATACTATTATTAGGTCATTATAAGCCACGTAAAGTAGTTAAAAGATTAGAAAAATTCAGAGACTTTTTACGGAGTAATGGCTATCACAATGCCATGCTTGTGAAAGATATCTCGGATAATGGAAGATATAGCAATGATAACGATGAACATTTTTTACTTAAAAGTCAGTTTAATATGCAAATCGCTGATATAATCTTATTTGTATTTTTTAAAGATGGGGAGAAAACTGGCCCAGAGATAGAACTTGGTTTTCTTTGCAATATGCTCCGTGATAGGTGCTGGAGATGTGTAATTTTTTGCGAAAAGAGTTACACAAAAAGAGCCTCCTCAATGCTAAAAGGCAATATCAAGATTTCAATGATCCGAACTCGTTCTTTTAACGACAACAACGATAAACAGCTATATGATGCAGCATTAGCGGCTTTAACTGAATTTTCTATTAAACAATATTGGCAACTTAAAAGCAAGCAAAGCTAGAACCGATTGTGAATGAAAAAAAATAAAGTTCAGAGCAAACAAAGTTTGATTGAGGTGACTGCTATGGATTTATTCTGGAGCGGTCTGGCAAGGCGTGCATCCGAGCATACGTGGAATGCCTACCTGCACATCACTGAGAACAGGGCGGATGTGCGCATAGGCTGAACTTTAGAATTCACGGCTTCCAAACCTTAACCCAGTCCATTTAAAAACCTATCTTAACTCCAGCCTGATGTATTAACTTTGACCCCAATTATAAACGGCAAACATTAAATAATCAAATGATTATTATAATGCGTATGTTTAAGGAGCTATAATCAATGGGAATACAGGAGGTCGAGAGATACGCAGTGGAAGAACCCCATGCATATATTTCCATAACCTATGATGACGAACAGGGTTCTTATCTGTACAATGTTAAAGAAGAAGCATTAACCGAATTTGAAAGAACCCTCCTTGAGCAGATATACGAAGACCTGACGCACCTGCTCACACTTCATGATCTGCTGGATGAAAAGGATAAGCCCGACTTTTTAAGAGAGAAGATTGCAAAGATTATCAAAAGTTATAAGATCAATGTTGAGAGCGAATCTTTTGAGAAAATACTGTATTACATAAAGAGAAACGTGATCGGATATGGAAAAATAAATGCTCTTGTGCGAGATGCGAATATCGAAGATATCTCATGCAATGGTTACAATGTTCCCATCTATGTGTATCATAGGGAATACCAGCAGAATATCAAGAGTAATATCTTTTTGGATGAGAACGAGCTTGATACCTTTGTACTTGTACTTGCCGAGAGGAGCGGCAAGACATTATCAAGAGCCTCGCCGCTGATCAACTCCATTCTGCCTGACGGCTCAAGATTACAGGCTACATATACAGGTGAGATCAGTACCAGAGGCAGCTCCTTTACAATACGGAAATTCAGGGAGGAGCCTTTCACACCTGTTGACCTTATTGAATACAGGACATTCTCTAATGAGATGCTGGCATACCTCTGGCTGTGTATGGAGAACCGCAAGAACCTGATATTCGCAGGCGGCACTGCAGCCGGAAAAACCTCAGCGTTAAATGCAATCTCTCTTTTTATGCCGCCGTTTGCCAAAATAGTCAGCATCGAGGACACAAGAGAACTTCGCATTCCGCATGGCAACTGGCTTCCCAATGTCACAAGGGCGGCTGAGCTTGGCCAGGAGGGAGAGATCGACATGTATGAGCTTCTAAGGCAGGCGATGCGGCAGAGGCCTGAGTACATCATCGTGGGTGAGATCCGCGGCAAGGAAGCGCAGACGCTATTTCAGGCAATGTCCACAGGACATACCACATACGCTACAATGCATGCTACAGGCGTGGAAGAAGTGGTGAGCAGGGTACAGAACGAGCCCATGAATATTCCGCTAATGATGCTTCAGGCTCTTGATATTATATGCATCCAGGTACTGACATACACAGGTGACGGCAGGAGGGTGAGGCGCAACAAGGTAATAGCTGAGGTGCAGGAGGTCGATCCAAATACCCGCAGTATAAAGGTCGTGGATGTTTTTAAATGGAACCCTGTATTTGATGAGTTTGAGAGGACCGGTGAGTCTGTTATCCTTCATAGGATAATGGAACAGAGGGGATGGAGTACTGAGAGGCTGTACAGGGAACTCAGGAACCGAAGCCTGATTCTGGATTACATGGTAAAGAACAGGATCAAGAATTACCAGGATGTTTTCTCGCTGATCCAGGGATATTTTACTAATCCCGATGCTCTAATGAAGAGAATAGAGGGGGTAGAACAATCAGAACAGAGACCATAAAAAAGGATTTAGGTAATATCCTGCTGGGAGCAGACTTAAGAACAACACCCCGGCGGTATATCTCGCAGGTCAGCCTCATCTCTCGTATCTCTGCTCTCGTTGGGTTATTTCTCGGTTTATTAGTTTCCTATATTATCAGCAGCTATAATCTGGCGACTATAAGGCCCGGGCTGTTAAAGGAAACCAGTTGGTTATACACCAACCGCGAGATCGTGGTTTATTTCCTCATTCCACTTTTATTCTCAGCCTTTTTTTATATTATCACAAAAAGAGTGATGTTATACTATCCCTGCCTTCAGGCTGCTGTACGAAAGAACGAGATCGATCTTACTATTCAGCATTCAGTCACGTACCTGTATGCCATGAGCATGGGCGGCATAAGGCTAAATGAATCCCTCATGTCTCTTGGGAAGAATGCCGGTATCTATGGTGAGGCTGCCCTGGAACTCGGGCGCATTGTAAGAGATACAGAACTGCTTGGGAAAAGCAGTCTTCAGGCAATAAACAGCCTCATAGATACTACACCATCCAAGAAGATGAGGGATTTCTTAATAGGGCTTGTCTCAGTAATAAACAGTAAAGGTGACCTGACCGATTATTTCAGGCTCAAAGCAAAGCAGTACCACAGTGAAGCAGAGACCGAGCAAAAGATGTTTCTTGAGATGCTGGGTTCTCTTTCAGAAGCTTATGTTGTGGCACTGGTGGCGGGCCCGATGTTCCTGATCATTGTTGGTATCGTGATGGGTATGATCGGGAGCGGCTTTAACAATATACTGTATGCAATAATATACGGTGTTATACCCATTGCATCTATTGGTTTTATCATCCTTATAAGTTCTTTATCCAGAACAACACAGGAGGAAACAGAGCTTTTTGTCTATGAGAAAGAGCTGAAGGTATTCAAAGATATCCCGCTTGTACCTTCGGATACTGAAAAAGTTGATAAACTCAGGCAGATTATAAAGAAAAAGAGAAGACTTAAAGAAATCACCAATCCATTTAAGATGTTTTATCTCAACCCAGAGAAGGCACTTTATCCAGGGGTGTTTATTGGAGCAGTGTATTTAATATACAGCCTCTGGAAAACTGAAATTAACCTTGATGCAGTGGGAATACACCTGCTCTTTGCAACTGTGATGGCTACCATGCCTTTTGTGGTTTTTTATGAGGTCAGAGGCTATAGAATAAGACAAATTGAGAATCGAATGCCTGTCTTCCTTCGCACGCTTGCCAATGCCAGCGAATCAGGATTAACGATAATTAAATCTATTGAGATGGTACTCTCATCTGAAGCAGGCGCTCTTGCAAGCGAGATAAAAAAAGTATGGAGGGATGCAAGATGGGGTAATCCCATAAGCCTATCGCTTTATCGGATGAGCCACCGCGTGCGCACACAGGCAATGACCAGGATAGTATCGCTGATAGTGAAGGCAAATGAAGCAACAGGGAACATCGCCATGGTGATGAATATTGCAGCAGAAGAAGCAGAGAGTGAGAGCAAACTCAGACAGGAGAGGCTGTCTGTTACAGTTATCTATCTCCTTATAATCTACATGACCTTTTTTTGTTTCCTGTTCATTGCCATTGTACTCTCAAGATCATTCTTTCCCATGATGATGCAGAGCAGCGGAAGTGCCATAGGCTTTGGGAAAGGGCTGGATATAGGCGCAATAAAGCTCCTGATGTTCCATGCAGCTTCATTAAACGGCTTTTTCTCAGGGTTGATGATAGGACAGATTGTGAGCGGAACACCGGCATCCGGAGTGAAACACAGCATAATCATGCTGCTTATGGCATATCTGACGTTCAGGTTCGTTGTGTGAAAATGAAATTAAAACAATTCAATCTAAAGCGGCTTTATACAGATGAGAAAGGAGTATCTGAAGTTATCGGGACTATCCTGATTCTGACTATAATAGTTGCATTTCTGGGGCTTCAACAGGTTTACTCTGTCCCTGTATGGAACAAGGAGATAGAGTTCAGCCATTTCAATAACCTTTATGATGATTTCCTCGATCTGAAGCGCATAATACAGGACACTGCCGTGTATGATCTGCCCAGGACAGCAGTACTCCATACCTCACTTGATTATCCAACCAGGATGTTCCTTCTTAACCCGCCCAAGCCATCGGCTACAATCACAACACGATATGATAAACAGGTCTGGATAACCTACAATGGAAGTATTGAGCCGCCAGTAACCTCATGCACGTTGCGTGTTGAAGAACAGTACAACTATTTCCAGTCCCCTGCGCTTATACTGGAGCACGGCATGATCATAGGGGATACAGGTTCTGGTAATTATATAATAGACGAACCTCTCCTGGATGAGAATAACATGAATCTACTGCTGATACGCTGCGACAATACATCCCTTGGAACCACAGCATCATCAAATCTTCGTATATACCCTTTGGAATACCCGGAATTAGACAATAGGACTGTTGATAACGCGTCTCTCTCGTTTAATACCGATTATCCCGGGTTATGGGACGCATATCTCACATCCATTGGAGCAAACCCGGATGTTAGCGAAGACGGCAAAATAGTTACAGTGAACTACACTAACTCAACAAAAATAAGGATCATGAATGTAAGTCTGGGTACACCCTCAAATCTTCCACTACTGCCGCCTACATCAACACCCACTGAGACGCCAACACCTACACCAACCGAAACACCAACACCTACACCAACTGAAACACCAACACCCACTCCAACGCCAACACCCACCCCGACACCTACTCCTACTCCGACGCCTACACTTGAGACGGTTTATCTGAAAAATACTGCTAATTCGGCAGTCAATATTAATGGTACTATCTGGAGCATCAACACTTCTAGCGGGATATTGGCTAATGATAGCACAAGTGTTGTGATTAAACAAAAATTAGATAATGTTTTTTATCTCTTTAAACCCGGTGTAACAAACACTCTGAACGGAACGCCGGGAATAGCTGATCCAATATATGGCTGGGCTGTAGACACACCGGTGAATGGGACGATTGTAGGGAACTGGAGTTTTCAAGTAAAGACGTTTTATGATGTACCTGCAGGGAACGGTAGTATCTTGATATATGTTTACAGGTATAATGCTACAACTAATATTACGACATATCTGTTTAATGTGACCGGAACTGCTGACCATCTAAATAGGGGTACTGAAGAAAATATTACCAGTCCTCAGCCAGATGATTATACTTTTGGTCCTGATGAGTATGTCATGGTTGAATACTGGATAAAAATAAGCGTTGCACCCTCTCATGATAAGAACATAAAGTTCGAAGTAAATACCGCTACTGAATTTTTGAGATATAACCGAATCTAAGAGCGTGTCTGACCTAAATATTACTTTGTGCCAAATGGCACAACTTGAAAAACGGGGCATCCGTGCACCGATGCTCGATGATTTTATGTTTCTATAAGTCCTTGTTTTCAGTGTTTCTGTTCAGGCGCATGTACGCAACTTAAAACGAATACCAAATCAGCATAATTCATTGCCGTAAAATATCCACTATTCTCTCGATTACCTCATTTATCTTATCGAATTTGAGATGACCAACAAGATATAAGACAATATGGCGATCCGCTGTGAATATACGATTTGGTCGCACATTACTTTTCTGTTTAAGTGTCCCAGTTTCGAAGTCATTATCTTCAATTGAAACTGCATATTTATCTCTAATCTGCTGACTGGTTATTTGGCAGAGAATTAAGTCGTCCCCTTCTAATTCAGCAATAACCAATGCAGGACGTCTTTTATCGTAGGTTAAATCAGAAAAAGGAAAAGGAACAACCACCACATCTCCCTTTACAAATTTCGCCAAGCGTCATCCTCCTCTGGTCTTAACCAATCTTTCTTAAGAGAGGTTTCACTTGCAATAGCTGCCGCCATCTTTTCTCCTAACGCTTTTGACTCTAAAAAGCGTACGAAGTCTAGTACCTCTACAAGATACTCTTCAGGAACCTTTTCGATTTCCTTTAAAATTAATTCCTTTATCTCCATATTTTCACATCCAAAATTCTTGTCCACATTTTACACAGTATTTCGCAGATTTTTTATTTGTTTTTCCACACTTATCACAATATTTTATATTCTCTTCTACTGGCGGTTCTTGACCGAATATTTTTATTGCGATTGGAAATTTTGACCCTTTAAGAGCATATTCTAGTTCTATATCGTATTCTTTTATTACTATAATCCCTCTGACTTGTTTATCTTTATCAAGATTTTCATTAATCCATGCTATATACTTTTGGATTTGACCAACCACTTTATGTGAGCCTAAACCCCTTTTTAATTCGATTACAACAAAATTTCCATTTTTATCTTTACATAAAATATCTATGTAACCAACAGAAGTTGAGTATTGATTTCTAATTAGTTCCAAACCTTCTTCTAGAATTTCAGGATTTGAGATTATAGATGCTTCTATTTCAGACTCTAATACTTCGCTGACCGCTTCCGACTCTGTAATTTCTTCAATGCTCCATTCTTTTTCTACTTTTTTTGTTTCTCTTTCTTTTTTGATTCCTTCAAGTCTAGCAGTAAAATTTTGAATTGATGGAAGTTGCTCTTTATAGGAGATAATGTCTTCGTAAATTAAGTTTGGAACGATAAATTCTAAGCGTACATTTCCTTTTGCACTTATATAAAAAACCCAATAACCAACACCTATTTTTACCAATTCATCTCCAAATTGCCAAAAACTATATTCTTCGTACTGTTCTTGTGGGGAAAATATGAGTCCTATACTTTTTCGATGGGATTGTGTTCTAAATTTCTGCTCTTTTAGTTCATCATCGAATAAGAGATTAAAAATATATGTCCATTCTTTTGGATCTATCACGAAATAAGTGATATTTTCAGTTTCTCTATCTGTTCTAACATGAAAATCAGAAAAATAGCCATATTTGTTGTCATTCCTAGGATACTCTAGCTTAAGTCTCTCTGCTTCTTTTATTGAATCTTGAATTCTAGTAGGGATATAATTTAAGACAAATGATAGAATCTTATTTTCCAAATCAGATAAATCTTGTAGTTTGCTTCCAATGTTTTTTACCAAAATTTTTGAACTTTTATCGATCAAAATACCCCGTAATAGTTCACTGTCTTCATAAAAAGTTTCTTTAGAGAGAAAATCAGTCAGGTTGTTAAGAAAATCTATAAAAGTCTTCATCCTTTCTGTTATTTCTATTGATTTTAAATTATACTTTTTCTGCAAATTTCTTGTACAAACCTTACCAAACCATTTTTTGAATAATTCTTTATTATTATAGTAACCAGTCATCGATGGAATGGAATAAGAGAAAACCCATAAAATATCGAGAAGTTCATATCTATTATGTTTAATTGCTTCATCAACAAATTTTTCGATGTTTTCTTTCATCCGTTTTCTCCCAGATTAAGTGCCCTATGCTTATGGTGAACGATTTTATAGGAATACAATACTTCGTCATCACTCATCATTCGGTTTATAATCAAAATATCTATCACGTTTTCTTATTAAACTATCCTTAATATACATTTCTCTTTGCGCCTGATTTTCTAGCTTTACAGGAGTTGTTTTGGCTTCCTATCGCCTTTCGGGAGCATGAGAACGAGCATGGGAGCAGTCACTATACCCCGTACTTGAATGGTACATGGCTTGTTAGCGTTTTTTGCCTATTAAACTTTTTCGCCGCTAGTGAGACCATCCGCTAATTCAACATATATTTGCATATAGAAAAACTGAACCGCAGAT
>DYGR01000019.1 GCA_020724545.1 Candidatus Methanoperedens nitratireducens | reverse complement strand
AATCTAACATAATGACCACACCCTTTTTAAGCTTTTGAATTAGCGGATGGTCTCGCCGCTAGTACAGTTCCGGGTGTAAATGTATTTTTCAACCACTTCCCAGCCAGGACCAACCGAGCCATGATAGCAACCAGGAGCCCATAGATGATCTTCACACCAATATCTGAGATGTGGAAATTCCTGTCTCAATATCCTGCTTGATCTTCCTTTATTTGCCGTTCTATCCATAGTTGCTACTCTAAAGCCTGTATCCATAATCCTATGGTAAGAGCAGGGCGAAAGGGACGACAATAGGCTGGTTGACATCAGGTTATCCAACACCTACCGAGCAGATTACGCTATTGAGTTGAATTAACTTAAATCACCGCGAATTTGATTTGAAGTGGATATGGTAAAAATTAATTATTTGATTTCATATATTATTAATATATTATACATAAATTTATAAATCTTAAAAGGTTCATAAAACATCTATGGGAGAGATTATATCCACATGCTTCTTTAGTCCACGACTGTTCCGCATCATATCATCGGTAGTCACCAGAGGAATGCCAAGTATTTTTGCACAAGTTGCATGTATTATGTCGCTCTCAGATATTCTATCATCAGCGTCCCTTATCTCTGAATAGACCTTCATATCGTTATTTGAAGGAACAAAATTTCCAAGCTTCGTAGAGATCAGCATATCCACGATGGCATGAAGGACTTCAGATTTTATCTTCGGTCTTATATTTTCAGCATATAGAATAGAGTTGATCATTTCACCTGTTACAAATGGAGAGATGTATCCAATATAAACCTCATTTTGAATACGACTGATAAAACTTTTACATGCCTTTGTGTTTTCATCCTTAATTACAGTGCCGAGGAAAATACAGCTATCAATAAAAAAGCTATTTTTTAGCATGTTTTGAAGGCGTTCTATGCAGTATGTCCAATGCGGTTTGTCCGGGAAACGCCTCTGCGAAAAGCTTCTCGTATCTTTCAAGCCTTTCAGGGTCTTCCCAAAGTCCGCCAAACTTATGTTCTTTGCACATATTCGTTATACCTATTATTTGAGTGTATTAGTGTTTCGTGACTTAATTCTTTGCATTCCATAAAAGTAGCCTGCTCTAATAAAATTCCAACGATAGATACCATAGAGTAACGGACTCCGCACTGGAAGGGGCAGAGCATCCACGTGCGGGCATGAGTGCTTCTATCGCCTATTTGTTATCTTGGCTTTTGTCGATGGGAAGGGGGCATACAAAACATAATTATATAAAGCCTGTACTAATAGTAGGAGATAATTATTTAGTGGTGTAATGTATATATATACAAGTAGACTTTAGTAAATATTTGAAATATGTTTGAATAATCTGCTATCAAATTTCAAGGATCAATAAGGATTGTCATATATGGAAATTAAACCACAAAAGATAAGAATCGCGCTGGTGTTAAATTCTTATTAATTATTCGTGCCCCATATTCAGTTTCAAAATTTCAACCATTTCCCAGCCCTGCCCAACCGAGCCATGATAGCAACCAGGAGCCCAGAGATGATCTTCACACCAATCTCTGAAATGTGGAAATTCCTGTCTCAATATCCTGCTTGATCTTCCTTTAATTTTCTTGGCAATAAAACTAACGGAATATTTCGGCGGGTGTCTCATCGGAAACTTACTTCTTTCCTTTCGCACCATTTAATTTAAATAACTCAGCCACGGTATCCAGAAACAGTTCATTATCATGCTCTGCCGCATCCCTGAGTATCTTTGTGGGCTCTGCAAGAATCTGGTTGGCAAAGGAATGGGTCATGTCATTGAGCACCTCGCACTCGATAGTCCCGATCGTGTGCCGTGCCTTGAGTTTATTTACCGCCTCCTCGCATTCCTTTTTCCTTATAGTCTCAACCGTTGAATAAAGAGCCGAGATAATCCTATCAGCCTGCTGACGCTTGTACTGCTTCTTAAGTAATGCAAGTTCTTCTTCGATGAGGAGCTCTGCCTTTTTAGCTTCCTCTTTTCTCTTTGCAATATTTGCTTCGCTTATGCTTTTCAGGCTATCTATGTTATGCAGGCTGATACCCGTGATATCAGCTACACTGCTCTCGATATTTCTGGGATTCCCGATGTCTATAAGCATGAGTTCCTTTTCCCGCTTTTCCATTGCATGGGAGATTATTTCATGGGTCAAAATAAAATGCGGTGCCGAAGTGGCACTGATTACTGCGTCCGATATCGGAATGTATCTTTCCATCGATTCATACATTATGGCTTTGCCATTTAACTCACAGGCCAGAGACTCAGCCCGCTCAAATGTCCTGTTCGCAACATAGATAACCCTGATATCCTTATTCGCAAGTGCTTTTGCTACAAGCGTTCCCATCTCCCCGGCACCGATGACCATCATGGTCTTTCCGCTTAATCCTCCAATGCTCTTCTCAGCAAGTTCCACAGCAGCAGAACCGATTGAGACCGAGCCTTTATTAATCCCGGTCTCATTCCTTATGCGTTTTCCAACCTGTATTGCTTTATTGAAAGCAGTATCGAGTATCTTTCCGGTAGTGTTCGCTTTTTTTGCAAGTATGTATAATTCTTTCACCTGGCCGAGAATCTGGTCTTCTCCAACGATCATGGACTCAAGACCGGATGTGAGTCGCAGAAGATGCCGGAGCGATTCTTCATGATCAAGAAAATCAATAATTCTTGAGGAAACCTTCATATGTTTGGCAAATTCAAGAAGTACCTTGCTTCCTTTTGGCGAAACAACATATACTTCAACACGGTTGCACGTTTTAAGCACAGCGCACTCCTCGACAAGCGGATGCGATTTAAGACGCATCAAAAGCTGGTCAACACCGCCATGCCATGCGTTTTCCATCTCCTCTATGGTCGCTTTGGTATGCGTGATAAGCATGCTTGATATCTCAGACATTATGCTCTCCTATCTCTAGATGTTTTAGAGCTACTTTATATGCTTTTTCATATGATTCGCCAATAGCAGTCCATACCTCCTTATCATTGATTATACTCCACAGTATCTCCTTGCGTCTTTTCTGGTCTTCTACCTTTGATTTCAGTATTTTTCGAAGATCATTCTGAAGCCGTGACATCTGTGCAAACTCAGGTGTAATGACCTCCTCGATTCTCTTGCGGATATATTTTGAGATGGCCGGACTCTGGCCAAGGGTTGAGATCCCGATCACAATATCCCCCCTTCTGATGACCGATGGTATAATAATATCACCCAGGTCATCTACTCTGTTAACAAGTATTCCCCTCCTGTCTGCCAGGCTGGCGATTTTCTCATTCAGGAGAGCATCGTTTGTAGCCGGGATTATAATAAAAGCATTTTTCATGTATTGTAATATCTCTTTTTCGTTTAGATCTTCTACCTTTATAGCTTTTATTTTTTTTCTCTCAGATAGCTGGCCCAGCAGAGATGTGAAATCTCTGCTTATAACAACCACCCGGGCGTAATCGCAGAAGAGCGAGGCCTTACGTTCACCAACCTCGCCGCCTCCAAAGATGACCACCTCTTTTCCTGCCAGATCAAGCATAAGGGGAAGAAAATTCCTCATAACCTCACACCGGTTTTCTTAAATTCCCTCTCACTGAAGAGTATGCCGTAATCCTTAATACCCGTGGCAATGGAGATCTCCTTTGCTGTTCTTTCGCATTCATCACGCGAATAGGCATGGATCATGGTAAAGAGGTTGTATCTCCAGTCAGGGAAACGAGGGCGCTCATAACAATGTGTTACTTCTGGAAAGCCCGCCATTATTGCTCCGACCTCTTCTACCCGCTCATCAGGGACGTTCCATGTGCACATGGCGTTTGCAGTTATTCCGATAACCCTGTGGCCGATAGATGCACCAAAACGCCTGATCACTCCATCTCTAATTAGATTTTCCAGCCTGTTCAGAACTTCATCCTCTGAGATCCCGAGTTCCATTGCTATTCTTCTAAACGGCTCAGCGATTATCGGAAGCCCGTCCTGGGTTAATTTCAACAGGCGTATGTCAATCTCGTCCATATTACCAGATATGTTTATTAAATAGATATACCTATGAGTGACTGCCACCGCACGCCGCTTCGCTCTGTGCGGTGTCTCTTCTGTTAAAAGGTGTTAAGCCGTGGCTTAAAGAGCAATGGTGCATGCACGTATCAAACATAACTACGAACCAATTTGAAATTTAAGAAAATGTTTTATAAGTAAGAGCATAAATGGATATACCTGTAGGAGAAAATTAAATGAATAAAAATATTCTCATCCTAACTGCAATTATTGTAGGCATCGTAATTATCGGAATTGCCGTAGGTACTATGTCAAGCAGAAACTCAGATCCTCCAGACAACCAGAACAATGACACCGGCGAATTTATTTACGGAAACGCCGCTGTTGAAGATATTGAAATAATGGTTCTTGAATCCTTTCCTGTTCAGATAAATGTCAATGTGAAAGGCTATTTACCAGATAGTTGCACTGAGATTCATAAGATCACAAAGGAAAAAGACGGGAACACATTTTTAGTCAACATTACAACGGTTCGGCCTGCGGATGCGATCTGTGCACAGGTCATTGTGCCCTTTGAGGAAAAAATTTCGCTTGATGTTTATGGATTAAAAGCTGGAGTATATAATGTGATTGTCAATGATGTAAAGGGAACATTTGAATTAGAGATAGACAATATTATAAGCAAATAAAAACCACGCATTTGTCTTTTTAATAGCCCTCTAATTCATTTTTATAAATTTTTTCTAATAACTGCGGAAAGTATTATAATGATCTACGCGCCTGCGTGGTATTCACCTATGGACTTGATGGTGATATTGCCTTTCTTCATGGCCACAATGGCATCTGCAGCAGCAAGGGCAGCCTGTATCGTTGTAATATACGGTATACTGAAATCAACAGCAGCCCGCCTTATCTGGAACCCATCCTTTACAGTCTGCTTACTTCTGGGGGTATTTATGATCAGATCCACCTCCTTCCTGTGGATCAGGTCAACGATATTGGGTTTGCCTTCGCTTACCTTGTTAACGACATCCATCTTTATCCCGTTCTTTTCCAGGAAACTGGCAGTGCCGCGCGTGCCTATCAGGCTCAGTCCTGCATCCTGCATTTTCTTTGCCACCCCGACTATAAGCGGTTTATCATCGTCACGTATCGACATGAACACAGTCCCGGAGAGCGGCAGGATATTGTCAGCTGCCCACTCGGCTTTAAAAAAAGCTCTCCCGAAATCGTAATCTATTCCCATAACTTCGCCGGTGCTTTTCATCTCAGGCCCGAGAACAGGATCTGCGCCTGGCAGTTTATCGAATGGCAGCAGTACCTCCTTAACAGAGACATGACTTGTGACAGGATCACCCGCATAGCCAAGCTCCTTCAATGTATGCCCTGCCATAACCTTTGCTGCGATCTTTGCCAGCGGAAGCCCTACAGCTTTGCTTACAAACGGTATTGTACGGCTTGACCTGGGGTTGGCCTCAAGCATATAAACCACTCCGTTCTTTGTAGCCATCTGAATATTGATTATACCAACCACATGAAGGGAGAGGGCTATCTTCTGTACATAATCGCGCACCGTGGCAAGTATTTCTGGTTTTAAAGATTGCGGGGGTATTACGCAGGCTGAATCACCTGAATGAATGCCTGCCTCTTCGATATGTTCCATTATGGCACCGATCAGGACATCTGTCCCGTCGCATATGGCATCGACATCGATCTCAACCGCATTATCCAGGAAATCATCGATAAGCACAGGATGCTCATTCGATACCCTGACAGCCTCCCTCAAATACCGCTCAAGGTCGCGCTCATCATAAACTATCTCCATAGCCCGTCCTCCAAGCACGTATGAAGGACGGACAAGCACAGGGTACCCTATTCTTTTTGCCTCACTGAACGCTTCGCTGTAATTGGTCGCACATCCTGCCTCTGGCTGTGGAATACCCAGTTTTTTCATCATGCTGTTAAAGCGTCCCCTGTCCTCGGCAATATCCATATCATCAGGGGTTGTCCCCAGAATAACGGTATTCAGATCCACCCGTCGATCAAGTTCTTTTCTAAGCGGAATAGCGAGGTTCACAGAGGTCTGTCCCCCGAACTGCACCATCACCCCGAAAGGACGTTCCCTGTCGATCACGTTCATGACATCCTCAAGTGTCAGCGGCTCAAAGAAGAGCTTATCAGAGGTATCGTAATCGGTCGATACGGTCTCCGGGTTATTGTTTATTATATGCGTCTCTATACCTTCCTCCCGCAGAGCTGTTACCGCATGGACTGTGCAGTAATCAAACTCTATGCCCTGCCCGATGCGGATCGGTCCTGAACCTATGATAAGTACTTTCTTCTTATCTCCGGGAGCGGCCTCGCAGTGATCCTCGTATGTTGAGTAATAATAAGGTGTGGCAGCCGCAAACTCAGCAGCGCAGGTATCCACCATCTTATAGGTAGGAATGATCCCGTGCTGTCTTCTTAGATCATTTATCTCCTCGCGTGTCCTGTCGCACAGAAACGCTATCCTATCATCGCTTAATCCCATGCGTTTTGCCTCAAGCAGGTTATCCACACAGAGGTCTTCTTTTATTGAGTCCTCGGTGTCTATGATGTTCTGTATCTTCTGGCAAAAGAAAGGATCAATATCCGTGATTCCTGAAATTTCATCAATGGACATGCCTTTTCGCAGTGCATGGTATATCACAAATAAGCGCTCATGTGTGGGATGGCGCATGATCTGCATGATCTCATCATCGCTCCACTCCTTGTATCCGAAATACATATCCGCTTCAAGTGAACGTACCGCTTTCTGCAGTGCCTCCTCGATAGTGCGCCCGATGGCCATCACTTCGCCCGTGCTCTTCATTGCAGTGGTAAGATGCTTATCAGCAGTTACGAATTTATCAAAAGGCCAGCGCGGGATTTTTACAACCGTGTAATCGATCGTGGGTTCAAAAGAGGCAGGGGTCTTCTTGGTGATATCGTTCGTGATCTCATCAAGCGTCATACCGATCGCGATCTTTGCAGTGACGCGCGCTATAGGATAACCTGTGGCCTTTGAGGCAAGGGCAGATGAGCGCGATACCCTGGGGTTAACCTCGACGATCCTGACTTCATCTCCGCGCACCGCGAACTGGATATTGCATCCCCCTTCTATCCCAAGCGCCCTTATTATCTTTATAGAAGCGCTTCGCAGTCTCTGGTGATCTGCATCTGATAGCGTCTGTGAAGGTGTTACGACTATGGATTCGCCAGTGTGTATGCCCATGGGGTCGATGTTCTCCATATTGCATATAACGATGCAGGTGTCGTTCCTGTCACGCATGACCTCGTACTCGAATTCCTTCCATCCTATTATGCTCTCTTCTATCAGTACCTGATGGATTCTTGAGCGCTCAAGCCCGCGCTCTGCGATCTCAAGAAGTTCTTCCCGCGTACGGGCAATCCCCCCGCCTGCACCGCCCAGGGTATATGCAGGGCGGATGATGAGCGGAAGTCCAAGCTCCTCAATCAGTGCCTCGGCCTCCTCAAGCGTATTCACAGCCTTTGAGCGCGGGACTTTTTCACCTATGCTCAGCATCTTTTTTTTGAATAAGTCCCTGTCCTCTGAGTCTTTGATCGCCGCAAGCGGTGTGCCCAGAAGCTCTACCCCGAATTTATCAAGCACACCCATCTCTGCCAGTTCAGCCGTCATATTAAGACCTGTCTGGCCTCCAAGTCCTGCAATAATACCGTCAGGCCGCTCCCGCTCTATGATCTTAGCCACAATCTCAGGCTCAAGGGGTTCTATATAGATGGCATCAGCCATGTCGGTGTCTGTCATTATGGTTGCAGGATTGCTGTTGACTAATACCACTTTTATACCCTCTTCACGCAGGGAACGGCATGCCTGACTGCCTGAAAAATCAAACTCTGCTGCCTGCCCTATCATGATCGGGCCTGAGCCTATCAGCAGGACTTTCTTGATGTCTGGTCTTTTTGGCATATTTCAAGCCTAAATGTCATGACCTGTTATTAATTCTATCCATCAGAAGCAAAGCATCGGAACTCCAGAAGGTGACGGCTGAAGTTTCCAAGTTTTTATATCTCCATAAAACACCAACAATGTTCCTATCCTGTATATCCACACATTCCAACCCGTGGAGAATTAACCACCGGCAAGAGCATATCTTCGCCGCACTCATGTTTACGATAACACTTATCACAAAGCCATCCCTGGCCCTCATAAATACATTGTGTGCAAACTTGGGTGGCAATTTTCCCGCATACATTACAAAGTATCTGTGGAGGTTCATTTCTTGCAAGAATTCGAATAGGTTTGCGATCGAGTGCCCCCTCAACCTCAGACACCACTTTCAATATGAGCTCCGTAGTAGTGCCAAAATCGTACTCGTGATAGAATTTCAGTTTCGGAGCGAGCACTTTGCCCAAAGTGATATTCATCTCCTTCTCCCCACCCGGCTTAAAACCTATACCTACCCACATTGAATCTATACCAGCGCCAGCTGTGTATCTTGTTTTCTGGATTGTAAACGCGCTCATGTGTCCGCAGCATTCTAGCCATGTATCTCTAAGAAAAGAGTCGAGGTCTTCAAGTGTTGCATCCGCGTTAGCCTCGAGATGCATCCAGTACTCAGGGTGATGGGCTCCTTCTACTACGATATGGAATATATTTTTTTTCCGTGCGCTGTTGCTGCCCGATGATTTCTTTGTCCTCATGCACGACTCCAAGTGTTTCCTCATCGCAGCCTTATTATAGGTGCCGCCGCAAAGACTGCATTTTCCATTCAATAGCTCTTCATTTATCTTATGTTTTCCCATTTCAATCCATCCTTGATTGAATAAACTTGATTGTCTCCATTATTTCATTTATTTCCTTTACCGCTTTAATTTCAACTATAACCTTATTTTCAACTATTACATCAGCTATATAATCTCCTACTATATTGGTTATGATATTTTACTTGAATTGGAAATTCTGTTTCAACCTTAAGTCCTAAATTATTTAACTCAAGTTTTGCATTAGATAATACTATCTTTATTTATTAACTCAAGTTTTTCCAGAGTAATACTCTCTTTTTCAGTTTCTATAAGTTTTAAAATATCTGATGCTTGAGCTGCAACATCTCTGCCTTTCATACCCCTACCCAAAATCACCATTAAGAGTTCATGGCTGGAAAGAGCTGCAATGCCCTTTTGGACGAGTTTTTCTCTTGGTCGGTCAAGAATAGGTGTATTGATTAACTTCTTCATATCCATTATGTTTCAGTATATCTGTTTTATATTCGAATCTTTTTTGCGACCACCGCGGATGGTGGACGCTCTTATGGCGCGCTATTTCAGCTAACGTTTCCAATATAAAAGAAGTTTTCGCGAAGCAAGATTTGGGTAAGTGCAGTAAGGCACGAACCTTTTATGCTGTGTTAGGCGAAGTACGCCGTACAACAGTCCCACCTATAAACATCTCTTTGCTTTTGCTTCTCTACCTTTAATTTTTGTCTCGAAATAAATCTTGTGATAAGCAAACAATGCTCTATCTATTTGGCGAAGAGACCATTTTGGATATTCCTTAGCGATAGTTAGAATGGTGGATTGAAAAGGGATATAACGCCTCTGGTCTCTCGCTGTTGATTTGATATAACCAGCATAGTGCAAGGTTTCAACTGTTCTGATATCCATAATTGGAAAAGATTGTGGATATATAAAATGGAGTATTGTCGATGCCACTGGGACACCAATAGAAATTTTTGCAAAGCAAAAATTTTGGTAAGCGATAGCGAACCTTTTATGCTATATTATCTGCCGTTGCTTCTTCATTCCACTCATCATACTCTAATCCTCTCCATATATTAACTGAGATATGTCTTTATCTGATACGCTTTCTTTCGGTATACCATCTTTCTGCATTGCTTGTACCATTACTTTCAACTTATGAGTTCATACTCTCAACTTATGAGTTCTTGCTTTCAACTTATGGTTCCAATTCACAGCTTTTTCATGTTCATTTATGAACCGCGTTCATAGCCGACTCTGTGGTTGATTATCTTATCTTGGCACAACAGTAGATTGCGTATCCACGTCGACTGTCACGCCAGTCGATTGCGTATCCACGTATGCCCGCTGGCATACGTGTGTGCGTCCTCAAGGGGCGCAACCCTTGATACGTGTCTATGAATAGCTGCGGGCATGACGCCGATAAACGCAGATGAGTAGCAATAAATCTGCGTTCATCGGTGTTTATCTGCGGTTAATTATACTCTCATCTGTTGATAACTATCTCCATCCATATTCATAGTATTGATTTTTCTCAAACGGGAGATCGATGCTGTTTATCTCGGTGGTATTGGTAAGACTGTTCATCAGGATCTTCCGTGCTGAGACAGTATAGAGCACATTATCCATGTACAGTGACCTGCGCACAGCACTGGGTGAATCCCAGTAATACATCTCTTCCTCGTAACCATCAAGATGGGATATCTTGCCTCTGAGTCTAAAACCATCCTCAGGAGTAACCCCTAAGACATACGCGCCCTGCCATACTCTCGGCATGTAGCCGTATAATCTATCGAGTCGCTCAGTTTCTTTAATTTCCCTGATCGGGATTACGAGCAGGTCTTTCTCTTTATCAAAGAGGAATACCCTGTGGTCCCGCAGTGCCTCGGAATCTGTGCCTGAACTGCCTATCTCGTATGTATCGATCTGCTTTGGCTTCTCTACATCAGAGACATCAAACAGCGAGAGCTTAACACCTTTAATCGATACTCCACCCCATTCGTTACCTCCTGTTTCCTTGCCAACGCCGATTATGTGGTTCTCATCATACGGGTGTAAATAATCAGAAAAGCCGGGTATCTTGAGCTCGCCCAGTACTTTTGGATCTTTCGGATTTGATAGATCTATAACGAACAGGGGATCGATCTGCTTGAATGTTACCATGTAGAGCCTGTCCCCGATAAATCTTGTTGAATATATTCTTTCATCCGGCGCAATCTCTTCTAACTTCCCAACAATACTGAGACCTTTATCCATAACATACACATTGTTGTACTGCACGGAACTACCTCTTGTCCAGAACCGGGTTGTAGTGGCAACCCTGAAGTAATCATTGAATTCATCCATAGAGAACTGGTTCAGCAGACTGCCCGGTACCTCGCCCTTTGTCTCATATTCAATATTCCCTTTATCGATCCTGATCTTCTGGATCACGGTCTTCTCTAGTTCCTGCGCTATTTTTATCTCATATTCCTCAACTGCTTTCTCAACATTCTTTATATAATCCTGTTTTTGTTTTTCATCCATGCTGTTGTAGGTCTCTTCCAGGATGGATGAGATCTTATCCCACTTCTCGTAAGAGCTGAGATTGCTATCCTTGATTGCATTTATCTTATCCTGAGCATCCCCTGGAAGCTGCGGCATAACAACTTTGTAGAACCGCTCCTCACGCTGCACCTCATAATACCTTACAGGCAGGTTCTTTCGGTATGTTATGTAGATATTGTTACCTGATACATACACATTATCAGAGTAGCCCATCATGAATGATTTTGCATTGATATCTTTATCAGATTTTATGTTGATGGATGCAATTGTATGGAATACATAATTCTGCTCCGGGTTATCAAAATAATACACATCAGGCGACATGATCTTCACTGAACCCTGCTTTATCACTGGTACATCGATCACGTCATCGCGATAATAGGCGCTATCCTTTACAATGAGATAGACATAGTCTCCTATCATCCTTGACCTGAAATAGTTGCCATTGATACTGTAATTCGCCACCTGATCTGGCTTTTTCCTGTCAGTGATATCATAGATAAATGCGCTCGTTTTTGTGGTGTACCTCGGCATCGGCCTGTAGCCGTATTCAGGATAGATATAGACCTCATCGTTCTCTTCTGTGAAGACTATGAGCCTGTCATCGTTCACAAACATTTCTTTTGGTCTTCCGTCTATCGTTATAGCAGAAAGTTTCTTTGCACTGGCAGCAGGATATGCATCAACAATGATCAGTTTGTTCTGCGCCAGGACATAGATGTACTTGCCATCGTTCTTTACAAAATCTGCTTCATCTACGCCCTCTACCTGGATATTTGTTTTCGAGTAATCCGATGTACCCTGGCTCCCGGGATACGACGCTGGAGCAGGCACAGCTACGCCTTCAGATACTGCCGCTGGCACTACTTTTGGAACTGCGCCTGATGAACCTACCCTGTCAAAATCTCTAGCCACCCCAAGATCATACCAGCCGAACCTGTTATAATTTGAATTATAAGCACTGGCTTTAAGAAACTCGCGAATTTCCTGTACTGATGAGAATTTCTTCAATTCCTGCGTTGATTCAAACTGAGATATCGCTATGTCAGAGGCATTGCCTGTGAACTTATCTATGCCAACTGTACTGCTGGATTGAATACATCCGCTAAAGATCGTTATTCCAATAACCGAGAATAAAGCCATCAGAATGGCAGTTTTCTTTATCATATTCCGTCACCTTGTTCGATAGATAAATAGCATGCTTAATAAAATTATGCTTGACTTCAAATTAAATTGAAGTTATAATAGGTTATTTGTTTTTGTTAATGAGGGAGAGAAAAAGGAGAAAAATGGCGACTACTGAGTATCCAATGCATAAATTTATCAGTTGCCATGCTAAAACATTAATTGGGGGTGAATACAGTGGCGTGGGAATTGGATTGCGAATCTGCTGGTATAGCATGCCCATTCATGATTCGGGTTGAGGATAAGAATGAAATGGCATCTCTTGTCCAGCAGCATCTTAAGAATACGCATCAAAAGAGTATGTCAAAAGAAGAAATATTCCGTAGTGCAAAAGAGGTGTAGGCTTAATAGCCTATATCCTTAGTAGCTAACACTTTTTAACATTTCGGCAGTAACCATGAGAGTCTAAAGTAATCATCTACTTGATACAAAAGTGTTAGCTACTGGAATACTTTACCTTTATTACTCATCGTGCTGAAGTACCCGCATGACTGTTGACATGATTATAGAGCGCCTGAAAAAACGGTATCCTCCAGGCAAATTCGAATCAAACGATCCTTTCCGGGTGCTTATATCCACTGTTCTGTCCCAGCGTACCCGTGATGAGGTCACTGACAGGGCAGCAGAGAAACTATTTGCCAGATATGGCACACCCGGTGCACTTGCGGATGCAGATGTTGATGATATAGAGGAACTGATACGCGAGGTGGGGTTCTACCGCGTGAAAGCACCGCGCCTGAAGGAAATAGCCCGGATAATCGATAATGATTTTCAGGGCAGGGTCCCGCCTGATATGGATACTCTTCTCTTGCTTCCCGGTGTCGGCAGGAAGACTGCCAATTGCGTGCTTGTTTACGGCTTTGGTCTTGATGCTGTAGCCGTAGATACACATGTTCACAGGATCTCAAACAGGCTGGGACTTGTAAGCACAAAAACACCAGAAGAGACCGAGGTTAAACTTCGCTCTACCCTTCCAAAAGAACACTGGCGGCATATCAATGAGTTGCTGGTGAGATTCGGACAGGATATATGCAGGCCGATATCTCCGAGGTGCGGCCTGTGTCCGATTATTGATCTATGTCCGGGCAGGAGGGATGCGTAAGACTTCAGATAAGTTTTATCATCAATACTACTATAAAGCTTAGCATAGGGGGACGACATGAACTACGGGCAAATGCACTGGTCAAATATCTTCTTTGTGCACTGGCGCGTATCTTCGGCACAGCTCCTGCCGCATATCCCGCCCGGCCTTCAGATTGATCTGTTCGAAGGTGATGCCTATGTCAGCCTTGTGGCGCTGCATGTAACCGGGCCAGCCCCATGGCCGCTTATGCCATTGAGCAGAATCCTGCTTGATTATAACCAGCTTAATGTGCGCACCTATGTCACTGGCGGTCCGGGGCCGGGGATAGTGCTGCTTGATACCCTTGTTGACCGCTACCTTCCATCTCTTGGAGCGCGTCTGCTCGGCATGCCGTACCGATTCGCCCGCGATCTTGACCTGAAGGTGCATGATGGCCATGTGCTTCTGCACGCGTTTGGTCAGGATATCGAGGGTGAGGTTGATGACGTTGCCCCGGCATCTGTGCCGGGAGGCAGCCTTGATAGCTTCCTTGTCGATCGTTTCTGGGTCTATGCATACATGTCAGGCGGCATGACCTATGGCGTACGCATTGAACATGCGCCCTGGCGCCTGCGCCCTGTGCATCTAGCAAGACAACTTTCGCCGTCTGCTGCTGGCATAGACGGCATAGCAGAACCTGTGAGGGCGCATCTGGCTGAGAAACTGGATATATCAATCGTAGAGACGGCTTCAGTGCGGTGGCCGATAGGCGTTTAAGAGCCTGTCTTTATTGATTAATCCCTGTCACAATATCAATATCGAAGTCAAAAACCGTCGTATTCTCGCCATCGCAGCATATATCAAGCCTGGATGTATCTTCTATACTGCCAATACCTGCTGCCCTGTATCCTGCATTTTCAAAAAGACTGATCACTTCAGATTCATTCTCAGGCAGGGATGTTACTACAAAACCAGTCGCAGGATGGATCTTTAACCACTGTATAAAATCAATGCCTGCTGGAGCCGGTATCTCTGTAAGATCAACGCGTGCCCCCACATGACTTGTCTCAATAAGCATCCCCAGCGTTCCGATCAGACCTGGATTGCTGATATCCTTTCCAGATGTAACAAGACCGCGCTCTCCGAGTATCTGCATTACCCTGTACCTCTTGCGTACTTCCTCTGCTTCTTTCATGGTCGTAGAATCAAAACTGTATGGCGAATTCGGTCCCACTCTTCCATCCATATCATAGGCTGCAATTATTGAGTCACCCACCCGCGCAGTACTGCTTCTGATCTCACAGCCCTT
This sequence comes from Candidatus Methanoperedens nitratireducens, assembly GCA_020724545.1. Lineage (GTDB taxonomy): Archaea > Halobacteriota > Methanosarcinia > Methanosarcinales > Methanoperedenaceae > Methanoperedens > Methanoperedens nitroreducens_B. The sequence continues at coordinate 38,097 of DYGR01000019.1, read as the reverse complement.
CCTCACTGTACCGATAATAGCCACTGAAAGCGACGTATACGGTGTATCGGGATGTATATGACCTCCAACCATGGGAACGCCAAACCTGGCTATCCCGTCCCTGATACCTCCAAGAAGCTCTTTGCATGCTTCTTTATTAGCCGAAGAGAGCACATTCACCATGGCAACGGGTTTTCCGCCCATGGCTGCTATGTCGTTGACATTAACAAGCACAGAGCTATATCCAGCCCACCACATGCTTGCATTGATGAGCCGCGCCCAGATGCCGTCTGCGGCAAACAGTATGTAATCATCTCCTCCGATATCAACAACAGCAGCATCATCACCAAAATCCACAACAGAATTTGAATACTCACATCGCACGCTCTCGAATACATTAATGATTTCAGCAATAGGCTTCTTACGGGTTACGCCCTCGAATTCCCTGATCTCTCTTGCTATTCTCTGTAAGTCCATGGTACACAGAACATGCGGGTTATTAATTATAGTTTTTGGAAAACATATTTTTTAATTTTTCATGTTCCCATAGATTTAATACCATTTACGCCAATTGTAAACCCATGGTCAAGCTGGATCAAATAAATATTTCTAACGCAGGTCTAACTAAGTTCTTCAGTCCTATAGAAGCTGAAATCCTGAGGACTCTATGGGCTGAAGGGGAGATGATGACATCAGAGCTGACCGAAAGGACAAATATTCCGTTGACAAGTATAGCAGGTACTCTTGATCGCCTGGTCAAGGCAGGGTACGCAACCAGACGAATCGACAACATAAACGGCAGAGTGCGCTATGTGTATGCTCCCGCTTTTTCTGAGGAGGAAGTTGCCAGCGAGATCACCAGAAAAATCCTGGACAGCCTTGTGGATACATTCGGTCCTCTTGCACTTGAGAATTTCTCAAAGTACAGTGATAAGAAATGAACATTCTCGGTGAAATAAGCTGCTTTGGTCTGTGCCTTGAATCATCCCACCTTGCTCCTTTTGTAGTATCTCTTGTGGTTATTTCGATATCTTTACTGGCAGCAAGCCTCATGATCAGGGGACCAAAACACAGGCTTTTGATATTTGTATCTGCCCAGATTACGGTACTTCTTGCTATCATTGCTACCTTCTATATCATGAGGTGCGATGGAATGCTGACGACCTATCTCTACCTGATCTATGCAGCCATGTCCAGTATCCTGGTGTTCGGAGTACATCGGTTCTATGACAGGGTAATGATCAAGCGCCTCAATGCAAAACCCGCAGGTAACATAGTGGAATGGGTACAGGGATTTGTGAATCAACTGACATCTGCCACTGTGTACTACTACGATTCAGCAGCACCAAGGGCTTTTGCTGCAGGCAGGTCTATCTTTATATCAATCGGGCTTCTTGAGATATTGAATGATGATGAATTGAGAGCTGTACTGGCGCATGAGGCGTGGCATATACGTAACAACTCAAGGATGCCGTATCTGAAACAGCTTGCTATTATGACTTTTTCTTCGCATAAAAAATCTGAACTTGAGTATATGGCAGATTGTTTTGCAGCAGAGATCGCAGGCAATGAAGCGCTCTGTTCTGCGCGTGATAAGTTAGATAAAGTATTTATTTAAGTATAAATAAAGGAGATAGAATATGTGGCTTAAATTGAGATTGTATTTAGTAATGGCAGCAATGTTTGCCATAGTCTATGGACTTATAGTATTTGCTATGAGTCTTGCAGGGTTGAATAATTTGAATACTTTTTATTTCTACGGCATTCTGGCATCTTTTATGATGTTCATCCAGTACATGCTGGGCCCAAAGATGGTAGAATGGTCAATGGGCGTGAAATATGTTAACGAACAGGAGCATCCCGCTCTTCACAGGATGGTAGCTGAACTTGCCAGGGATGCAAGGATACCAAAACCTAAGATAGGTATTGCAAGAATACCAATACCCAATGCTTTCGCATTCGGACGATGGGCAAAGGACGGACGTGTATGCGTCACTGAAGGGATAATGAACCTTCTTAATGAGAGGGAACTCAGGGCAGTACTGGCTCATGAAGTATCGCACCTGAAGCACAGGGATGTGGCAGTTATAACAATGATAAGCGTTATCCCTATGATAGCCTGGTATCTGGCATGGAACTCGTTGTTCTCAGGCGGGAGAGACCGCGGAAACAATATACTCATCGGCATAGCGGCTTTTGCGGTATATTTCCTGACAAACCTTCTTGTGCTATATGTGTCAAGGATCAGGGAATACTCTGCAGATGAGGGCGCGGTAAAGCTTGGGAACAGTCCGCACCACCTTGCATCAGCACTGTATAAGCTTGTCTACGGCAGCGCCAGGATGCCAAAGGATTCATTAAAGCAGGTCGAAGGAATGAAGGCATTTTTCGCCAATGACCCATCCAGAGCAGGCAGCGAGCTAAGGGAGCTATCCCAGATCGACCTTGATCGGAGCGGCACCATCGATGCCACTGAACTGGCCGCGCTCAGGACAAGACCAATTAAAGTAAGCACTGCAGATAAGCTCATGGAGATGCTGAGCACGCATCCCAATATGCTAAAACGCATCCAGCGGTTATCCTCCCTTCAAGGGGTATCCGCTTACTAATTTTTTAGAATATATTACCAGACTTCCACCTCTATCAATTCTATCTTGCTTCCATATCTACAACAATAAATTCTGCCAAACAAAACTGAACCGTCTGCACAAATCTCTTGGTCTTTAATAATGTTTAACAATATCCTAAACCTTAAGTATTCTCTTCTCGCTCGCTCTCGCTTGCGCTCAGGCTCGCTTTGATATTCTATTAATATACGATTCGAGCTCTTATATTAAAGAGGCATGAGATTCCAAACTCCACCCAATTGATTGTATACCCAAAAATTACATGATAATTATAATACTTACTATTATTATTTACATGGATAAATATTTATTTATGTAGATTGTACATATGCATCGTACACATAGATTGTACATATGTACCTGACAGATAGGCAGGTTGGGAAGTGGTTATAGGGGGGGGTGGGAGTGGTTTTATCCTCTTCTCCTCATTTAGCTAACAGCGACATGTAGTTCTTATTTCCTTGGGAATGAGCAGGCCTGTTGCTATGGCGTTAGGCTATCTTCAAGGTGTGAATGAGGACAGAAATTTAAAAATACTGAACTAAAAATTAGTGAAACTGACGTATTTTTATACTAAAATGTCTTTGTTTATATGAGATAAAAGATGGCAGAAGAATATTCAGATGAAGAAATGGATAAAATATTTAATAAAATCAATAAATGGTATATAGAGTTCTGCGAGAGCAAATATTTTAAAGATTTGACTGAAGAACAAAAGCAACAGTCTGAATTTATAATCACGACTTTTGCCCAATATATGTATTCTTATCATGGATTATCCCATGAAGAATGGAATGAAAGCGGACTTGAAGAATGCTGCCTAGATACGCTGCCAAGAAAGGTCTCAGCAGATGAGTCTTACTACAAGTCGATTGCCCCTGTTCTTTCAGCGTTCTTTAACTTTTTAGGAGAAAAAGGAATTTTAAGGAGCGCATCAAAACTTGCAAGAAGGGTAAAAAAGATAGATAAGCAGATCGTGAAGAATGCCTCTGACCCAAGCAGATGGGGGATGGCAAAATCAATGCTCATGGCTGCAATAAAAGCAGGAGTTGACATAGAGAACGAAAAGGAATTGAATAAATTCATACAGCTTTACAACCTACAACAAATTGCAGAATTAAAAAAGGAAGATAAGACTATATCTGTACCTCAATCTATGCCTAACAAAGTTAGGATAGGAAGAAATGAGCCCTGTCCTTGCGGTAGCGGTAAAAAATATAAGAAATGCTGCGGTCGGATTCGGTGACTATGGAATAACTATGTCTCTAACCGTAAAAATACGGTCAGCGCTAATACCCCACTCCAGCAATTTAGTAGAAGCGACGAGAGGGGGATTTGAACCCCCGAGTCTATTTCAAAAATATATATCAGTAGACAGAATTAGCTGAAATTATTCAACACAGCAGTTCACAAATGTTATTATGAGCTAATAGGTGCAATATTTCCCAACTCCTTTAGTCGTTCGATCTTTAACAGCGCTTCATCAACAGCTTTTTTCTTCTGTCTTTCAAGCTGGGCCACTATCTCACTGAAGCCGATTTTAAGTGAGTGTATCTTATATGGTCTTCCCTTACCTGGCTTTTTCTCTTCCCTCTCGTTTACCCAGTCATGTTCCTTTAACTCTCTCATAGCAATGCTAACTTCAGGCTGGCGCAATCCTGTACCTCTTTCAAGATCAACCGCTGTAGCCTCATCCACATGTTTAAGATAGCTTAGTATCCTGGCAATAGGTCTGCTCATTCCTAAAAACATAAGCATATCTGCAATTTCTTCGTTCTTCTCGTTGAATTGTTTGATAGTGATAGTCTTCATGGTGACTCCCAAGCGATATTGTGCCTTGTTATTATTTTAATCTTTCGATAACAATCAAGAAGACAGGAAGACAGGAATGGAAGAAAGCTATTTCATTTTTGATTATGTCTGGTTTTGCAAATAATCATGAAAATTGCAAATTACGTCTTTGCATATCGATTAAGCAATATTTATTCAACACAGCGGATTTGGGAGAAAGTAGAAATAGCATGAAAAATAATTATGAATCGGGAGCGTGTCAAGAATGTCAAAGCTTGTAATCATCTACGGCACAGGCTCGCACAACACCGAGCGTATGGCTGTGGCAATAGAGGAAGGAGCAAGGGCAGAAGGGATAGAGACCGTGCTGAAAAACGTGAACGATGCGAACGCGGACGAGCTCAGGGATGCGGATTCAGTAGCAGTCGGCTCACCAAATTATAACCATGCCATGATGCCTACAGTGAAAAAATTCCTGAACGGGCTTGCGGGTATAAACCTGTCAGGAAAAGTCGGACTTGCATTCGGCTCATACGGCTGGAGTCTTGAAGCCACGCAGGAGATCAACAGGATACTAACTTCCTGCGGTGTGGAGATGGTAGAGGACCTAAACATAAAGAGGATGCCGGGCGATGAGGAGCTTGAACTGTGCAGGCGTGTGGGCTCGCTGCTGGCATGCAGAATCAAGAGATAAGAAGCTGATGATTAACTTTTATTTCAGTAGTTTTGTAAACGTATGCTTGTGTTTCTCTTCAGCCTTGAGGTCAAGCTCTACCATCTCTCTTAGGGGATCTCCCATATTGATCTGCGTGGATTTGGTGGTAGGAGTCCCTGGTAAAAAAGACGCTCAGCAATATCCTCAGCAATAGTATAAAGTTTGTGAAAACACCATAGACGAACTGAAGCAAAGTAATTTTAAAGAGTGGTTCGAGTGAGAAATAAGTGAGTGTACATTTGTAACTCTACAAAGTTGCAATAGCCCTGTATTATCATTATAAGTGAGAATAGCTATTAGATATTTTCATGTACGTGAAACAGATAGAAAACGGTCTTGATCTTACAGATATAGCAAAGAGCGTTGCAGCAATCTATGACACTTCACTTGAACCCGGCCAGAGCATTCAGCCCCATCATCACCCTGAATCTGAGGAAATATACTATATCCTCTCTGGATACGGCATCATGACTATCGGGGACGAAAAACAGGAAATCTCACGCGGGGATGTGGTGTATATACCTGCATCTGCGCCCCATATGTTGTTGAATACGGGAAGCGTGCCATTGAGGTTTATGACCGTATCGGCTAAAGGAGATAGATAAGAGCACGAAAGGATAGGGATAAGAGAAATTAATCAGCTTTCTACGCAATTAGAAATAGGCAAAATTGATCTCTATATATAATAAATAAGGTGTTAATATGGTTGATAACGAAAGAGTCCAATTTATTATACAGGCTTACAAAGACGATTCAGAGAGTGTATACAACACATGGTTTGTTAATAATGAGGCAAGATTAAAAGCCTTTGGAGCAATTCGCAGGGGCGTTGAACAGGTCATAAAGGATATCAAGGAAGGTGCTTTTCCTGCCGATTTTAAAGGTTCTTCCCTTGAAATAGTCCTGACTGCCATAACCGAGCAAAAACAAGTTTTTGAAGGAGCCGCCCATCCATTTTACTGGAAACCGAAACTCAGGATTCCAGATATTTATGAGAACAATACAAATAAATCTCTTTTCGGCCAATTCCTGGAATCGTGCATCAAAGCCAATAAAGAGGAACCGATTATTAAAGAGGTTGTTAAACTATCACATCACAATATTAAAGGGCTGGGACCAGCAGTGGCAAATATTCTGTATTTTATCCATCCAACAATTATTCCACCGTTTAACACGGCTATGGTAAACGGATTCAATTTATTATTTAAAGAGAAGAAAAAGCTGGGCTCCTGGAATGATTATTTAGAGATGAGAGATACGATTCTGCAAGTAAATGACCAATATAAGAATTTACTATCAAAGGACCTTGGGGCAATTTCGGGACTGCTTTTTGATATCGGCGTAGGGAAAATTGTAGTGAATGGAAATGCTCAGATGGTAATAGAGAAAGAGGAGAAAAAGAGAAAAGAACTCCTGAAGAAAAGGCATCAACAGGTACAAGCTGAGGTTAAAGAAGAGAACACGCACACAAAAATCCAGTATCTGCTGATGAAAATTGGAAAATCTCTTGGCTACGATGTCATTGTGGCTTCCAATGACCGGGCAAAATCGTATAACAATGAAAGTTTTTCTTTTATCTCTCTGCCAGAATTTCCAGATATCAAAATTGATGAAGATGTTAAGAGAACCGTTGCCCTTATTGATGTAATCTGGTTTGAAAAAGGCACTAATAAAATTGTAAGTGCCTATGAGGTCGAAAAAAGCACATCGATCTATTCCGGTATCCTGCGCCTGGCCGATCTTGTGCTCACACTTCCAGATTCAGAAAAGATATCGCTCTATCTGGTTGCACCAGAACAAAGAGAGAAGGAAATAATAGCGCAATTGAAAAGACCGTCTCTTGCAGCTAAAGAAGCTATCAAAATATCATACATTTTATTCTCCGAACTTTGCGAGCATTGCGAATCCATTTGCAAGTTCGGGGATGATCATACAATCATGGAAAAGGTCGCAAAATGTATAAGATGATCCTATGGTAAGGACTTAACAGTAAAAATACGATTAGCAGAAGTGCTTTTCCATTCAAAAACTAACCGGTAAATCTGTTGATTGTATTGTATATCTTTTTTTCCATTCTATTAGCATCTGATTCACCACTAGCATCATAGATTTTTTTATGTTCTCCCAGGGTTGTTTTTACATATACTTTCCAATGTTTTCCGTAATCACTATCAAATTCATATGTTGCATTGACTTCTTCTATATCTGAGAGTGGTATTTCTTTAATACATTTAAAACGCTTTATAATGGAGTCTTTTTTGATTATTATATTTTGAGATTTTTTATCTATAATCACAAAATTACTGACCAATAGATAATACAATCCATGATAAAGCATAAGCGGTGCTAATAATGCATAAAAAATTTTTAATAATTTCATTTCGTTTTCTGCGCCATCAAGTACATAGATCGAAAACAAAGCACTGAATGCGCCTAAAACAATAAAACATGATACAATATAAATTTTATATAGTAGATTGTCAGCTAAAATGATTTGGTCATCTGTCTCATCTTTTATTATCTGATGTTTTATCATTCTATTACTTGATATTTCAAGAATTTTGTTATGATAAATCTGTCTATTTCAATCAGAAGATATGAGTTATTTCTTTCTCTATTTCTCTTTTAACAGAAATTTCAACAAATCTCTACTAAGGTACGTCGATTTTTCCAGACCATCAAACATATCAGATTTAGATAATCTTTCTGCTTTATTGCCTTGATATAAATGCTTGATATGTGTAAGGCTTTCATATTAGGGCATACTTAAATCAATTTTTTTAAAAAGCTGATGCAAAGACTTAAGTGCTCTTAAGCAATCCTCCTTCCAAGGAGGTATTATATGAAAAAATCTATAACGGTATTAATAATTTTGATGCTTGTTCCTGCTGCAAGTGCAAACATCTTCACCGATGTGTTAAATAAATTAGTTCCATATTCGCAACCGCTTGTAGTCAATGATACACAACCTGTAATGGAGGATGACTTTGACAGCCTTATGGCTCAAATTTACCAATTGAACACTCCTGCTAACATACAAATTCTGAGCAAGAAGATGCAACACTACGGAATTAATGCAATAAAAATTGGAGTAGCAGACTATAACAAAAACTTCTATGTGGTCAAAGATTACGGAATTCTCGAAGATCACCCCACCAGCAATATTGAAATCACTGTAAGCAAGGCACAAATTGACCAGGTAAAACACTACGTTGCAGACGGAAAAATCACTCCATATGAGCAGTTCAGGATGTGGCTGATTTACAGAGACTTAATATAGATAATATTAGTGCAAGATCTATATGCATTGAGCATTTTCTATGAAGCCACAGAGACCCTGAGGCGCAGAGAGCTTTTTTGATATACTTCTCTGTGTCTTTGCGCCTTAAAAAGTTGAAATTATTGGATGAGCTCAAGATCACCACAAAGCTTAAATTCCTGTAAGCGCAAGCTTACTTAGGGAATATATGGATGTTTTTGAAGCAATCAGGAACAGATGCAGTGTACGCGAGTTTAAACCCGAGATCATTCCAGATGAAGCCCTTCGGAAGATACTGGATGCTGCGAGGTGGGCTCCAAGCCCGTTTAATACCCAGCCCTGGGAATTTATAATTATCAAGGATAAAGAGACCCTGAAGGCCATCTCAAGGTATGCCAGATATTCTGGTTATCTTGCTGATGCTCCGATGGCCATTGCCGTGGTTGTGCCGCCGCTAGATATAAAGTTCTCGTGGACTGAGCGCCTGGGAGAACCCAGGTTTGCTGCTGCCAAGGCGGTGCAGAATATGATGCTTGCAGCATGGGAACTTGGAATAGGGACATGCACGGTAAGTATAGAGAGGGAAAAGGTCGCTGAGATACTTAATGTTCCCGGGACCCATTTTGTGCTGACAGTCATTCCAATAGGATACCCCAAAGTCATGCCTTCAAAACATGAAGAGAGCTTCAGGAAAAAGCTTGATGATATGCTGTTCTATGAAAAGTACGGGGTGAGGAGCAGACAGGATGAATGAAGAGGAGATTAAACCTGATAGGGTTCTTGATTGCATAGGTCTTTACTGTCCCATACCGATCTTTAATACCACACAGGAGATGGAGAAAATTGAGCCCGGACAGGTACTTGAGATGATTACCGATGATCCGGCTGCTGTACAGGATATCCCGCGCTGGGCTAAGAGGGCAGGACATCAGCTTTTAAAGTGGTTTAAAGAGGATGAACATTTCCATTTCCTGATACAGAAAGGGTAATCCTGAATTTTTGAGATATTGCATTTCTATTGTTACTTTATTTTGATTAAAAACTGTAAATAACTGTAGTTAACCTAAATAAACCTACCCCTATATTTCTACTGGAAAATTGATCCTGATAAATATATGGGTTCTAAGGGACATTTTAACATCAGATAAAGCTTAATCAGTTTATAGGGGGTATATAGCTTATATTTAAAAAATATAAGTAATCATTGAGTTTTTTTTAGTTATAACTGTGATTAACCTTTATTTCAATTGAAAACTTTATATAGTATTAATTCCATTTAGCTAACACGTCGTTCACAATTATTTCACCCAGAAGGAGGCATCGGAGGGGATTCCGGATGCGTCGCTGTTCGTCCCTGTGGACGGACAGCGCTCTAATTTTTTGAGGTATTATGAAGATACGGCTTGAGATCGATGGAAGGAATGCAGGCAGTTTGAGTTACAAAGGGCCGGATTCAGCCGAACTGGCAGTAACGTATCTAAATTCGATAGAAGCAGATGAAGTCCAGATATATATGGTGAGAGATGACGGAACAAAGGCATTTGCAGAGTTCGCTGGAGAATTCTGGAGTATGTCTGCAACCAGGTTCATACTATCTGCATCAAAGAATAAACAGTCCCCTGAGTTATCCACCTCCTCTGATGAATTCCATGAGGAATCGCTCACATTGAAAGAGCGGTTAGAGATGTTTTTAAGATTTGAATACCCCAGGGTCTGGTTCACCTCTCTTGATGTAAAGAGGCAATACGAGAGAGTCTACGGAAAAATTAATCTTAGCACTGTATCCACATATCTGGCAAGGATGTATAGGGATAATATACTTGAGAGAAAAGGGAACCATAATCAAAGAGAATATCGATTTAAAGATGAGGCCGATCCACTCATGAACATGGAGTATGCTTCTGAAAAATGAAGTCGTCCCATGGATCTGGCAAAGACAGAGATGCCAGGAATGGTTAACCAATCCATACCTTTAATACAAAAAATCATATCTTAAAGCCTATGCACGGCTGGACCGGAAAGATTGTAATAATTGATTTAACCGATAGCAGAATAACCCAAACAAAGAGCAATACTGCTATTCTCCACTCCTTCATCGGGGGAAGAGGGCTTGGAGTAAAACTGTACTGCGATGTCATCGATCCAGGTATTTACCCTCTTGCGCCTGAGAATATCCTTATATTTGCAACAGGGCCTCTGACGGGTACTGCCTCCCCGATGTCAGGCAGGCATGTAATGGTATCTAAATCCCCTCTTACCGGTACAATCTTTGATTCAAGCAGCGGGGGATTTTTTGGAAAAGAATTAAAATTCGCAGGGATCGATGCGCTTATAATAAAAGGTAAAGCCCAGCAGCCTGTCTATATCTCTATCATAAATGATGCTATCGATATACTGCCTGCAGAAAAATTATGGGGAGAGAACGTCAGGTCATGCATCCATAAACTTTCACCCCAGGGGCGTGTGGCATGTATAGGCCGTGCAGGTGAGCGGCTTGTTACTATTGCAAATGTCATGAACGACTATTTCCATGCCTGCGGCCGCGGTGGACTCGGTGCGGTCATGGGCTCAAAGAATCTTAAAGCTGTCGTTGTAAAAGGGGATCAGAGACCCACGATAGCAGATGAAGAAGGGTTTGAGAGAGCGCGCCAGGATGCGCTCCGCCTTATAAAAGCAGGCCCGGTCGCATCAAAAGGACTGAGCACATACGGAACATCTGCACTTGTGAACCTGATGAACTATATGAAGATACTGCCCACGAGGAATTTCCAGAACTCCGAGTTTGGCGGTGCTGATAGAGTCTCAGGTGAGTTCATCAAAGAGCATTATGATATTAAAGGCCATGCCTGCTACAACTGTATCATCGCATGCAAGCACATCATAAAAAGCGGGGCGCTTGAAGGGCATGAGATCCCTGAGTACGAGACCCTGTGGGCTTACGGCCCGGACAGCAACAATACAGATATGGATGCCATCATCAGGGCTAACCGACTGTGCAATGACTACGGCATAGATACCATCTCCTCGGGCTCAACGATCGCAGCCTATGCTGAGATAATGAATGAGGATATCACGGAATTATCAGAACTCGTTAAAAAAATAGGTGAGAATGAAGGGCTCGGGAAGGAACTCGGAAGGGGCTCAAAGGCTCTTGCAGGCTCGTACGGGAAAGATGTTGCAATGCATGCCAAAGGGCTTGAGCTGCCCGGCTATGACCCGCGCGGTGTTCTGGGAATGGCTCTTGCCTATGCTACATCAAACCGGGGAGGGTGCCATCTTCGTGCCTACATGGTTGCGCCCGAGATCCTGGGAAAACCCAAGAAGATCGACCGCCTGACCTTCTCAGGTAAGGCAGGGCTTGTGCAGATATTCCAGAACGAGATGGCATCTCTTGATTCGCTGGTGCTGTGCAAGTTCGCATCGTTTGCGGTCTCAGAAGAGGAATTCGCAAACCTGTTAAGTTCTGCAACAGGGATCGATTATTCCACCGAGGAGTTCTTAAGATGCGGTGAGAGAATATGGAACCTTGAGAGACTGTTCAATATCAGGGCAGGGTTCACGCGAAAAGACGATACCCTTCCAGAGAGGTTATTCGGGAGTGGTGGGATCAACAGAGAGGAGTTTGAGAGAACACTGGATGAGTACTATCATTTCAGGGGATGGGATGAGAACGGGGTGCCCACAGAGGAAAAGCTGAGAGAGTTGAATTTATAACTATGGCCAACGTAATGGGTATCATAAAATTAACTGGCTATGGTACTTGATAAACTAGGCGGTTCGCTTCAGGATGCACTTAAGAAACTTGTTGGTGCAAGTAGAATCGATGAAAATGTAGTGAACGAAGTAGTGAAGGATATCCAGCGTGCTCTCCTGCAGGCTGATGTGAATGTCAAGCTTGTAATGGCGTTATCCCAGAGGATAAAGCAGCGCTCACTCAAGGAATCACCACCAGGCGGGATGAGCCCCAGGGAGCATGTGATACGCATTGTCTACCAGGAACTGGTGAATATCCTCGGGAAGAGTGCGAATGTCAGGCTTGCCCCCCAGACCATAATGATGGTAGGGCTGCAGGGAAGCGGTAAGACAACCACGACTGCAAAGTTAGCGCGCTATTTCCAGAGGAAAGGATTAAAAGCAGCGGTTATCTGTGCAGATACGTTCAGGCCCGGGGCATATGACCAGCTAAAAACACTGTGCGATCGGATGGGAGTCTTCTTCTATGGTGAGAAGGATGTAAGTGATGCTGTGGCAATTACACAGCGGGGACTGCTGGCCATTGAAAAATATGATGTAAAGATAATCGACACGGCTGGAAGACATGCCCTTGAAAAGGATCTTATTAAGGAGATGGAGGATATCCACAGCTCTGCTCAGCCGGATCATAAGTTCCTGGTTCTGGATGCGGCTATGGGTCAGCTCGCAAGCGAGCAGGCAAAGGCCTTTGATAAATCCATAGGGATAACAGGTGTGGTCATAACAAAACTTGATGGTACTGCCAAAGGCGGGGGCGCGTTATCAGCAGTCTCTGAAACTGATTCCGCAGTTGCTTTCATCGGTATTGGCGAGACTACAGATGACCTTGAAAAGTTCGAAGCAGACAGGTTCATCTCCCGCTTACTGGGCATGGGGGATATCAGGTCCCTTATTGAGAAAGCAGAAGAGACCCTGAAGAGTGAAGACATTGATATGGAGGCAATGCTCAGCGGGCGATTCACACTGAAGGATATGTATAAACAGCTTGAAGCCGTGAACAAAATGGGGCCTCTCAAGCAGATAATGCAGATGCTGCCCATGGGTAAACTCGGGATGAAGGTCTCTGATGATATGTACAACGTGACCCAGGATAAACTTGGCACCTATAAGTACATTATGAACTCCATGACAGATAAAGAACTGGAAGACCCAAGACATATAAACAGCTCGAGAATCACACGGATCGCACGTGGGTCAGGAACAAATTATGAGAATGTACGCGAGCTTCTTAAATACCACAAGATGATGCAAAAGGCCATAAAAGGTATGAAGGGAGGCAAGTTCAACATCCAAAAAATGATGAAAAAATTCGGAGTATGAGCTTGCAGCAGTAGCTTCGAATATCCTTATTCTAGAATTACCCCTCTTTGAAAGTTCTATGCAGTTGAAAAACTTATATACTAAAACAGCTATTTAAATACTGTATTTTCGAAGGAGGCTTTAAAAATGGTTACAGACATTAAAGAGTTCGCAAAAACCGCAAAACCATCTGTTGCTGTTGTCGGGCTTGGTGGTGCTGGTTGTAATATCACGACATGGATCGCAGAGAAAGGAATGGCTGGCGGCAGGATAATTGCCGCAAACACCGATGCGAATCACCTGCATATCCAGAAAGCTGATAAACTGGTTCTTCTCGGGGAAAGATTATGCAAAGGGCATGGATGCGGAGGCTTCCCTGAGAAAGGTGCGCAGGCAACCAGAGAAAGCTTGAGTGATATGAGGACTGAACTTGAAGGAACGAACCTTGTGTTCCTTGTCGCAGGACTGGGCGGAGGAACCGGGACTGGCGCCATGCCTGTAGCTGCTGGACTCACGCGAGAGCTGGGTATCCTTACAGTCGGATGCGTGACCATCCCGTTTACAATTGAGATGTCAAGAAGAGAGAAGGCAAGAGAAGCGATAAAGCTGCTTGCTCAATCATGTGATTCTGTAGTAATAATCGATAACTCAAAATTAAGGGAAGTAGCAGGGAACCTTCCATTAAAAGAAGCTCTTAATGTTGCTAACGCACTTGTGGGAGCATTTGTAAAGAACCTGACTGATACGATCACTCAGCCAAGCCTTGTAAACCTTGACTATGCTGATCTGCGTGCAGTCATGGAACGCGGCGGAGTATCATCAATCGGGATAGGTGAAAGCGTTGGTGAGAATCGGGTCGAGAAAGCGGTTGCACAGGCTATCAGCACTCCACTGCTCGATGTAAGGGATGTATCCGCAAGCTACGGTGTGCTGGTTCACATAATCGGCGGCGAGGACCTGACACTTGAGGAAGTGGCAGTTGCAGGCGAACTGATAATGGATAAGGTACCGAATACTAAGAGGATAATCTGGGGCGCAAAGGTTGATCACTCCCTGACAGGCGCTGTCCGCGTAATGGCAGTGTTAACAGGCGTTGAGAGTCCATTTATATCAGAAGAGATAGAAGTAGAAGTAAAGGGGAAAGCGGTTGTTGTAGAGGCTGTTGAAGAGATAAAACCCGAGCCAGTCATGCAGGATGTAGAGCCCCCTCAACCAGAGCCTGCTGTAAAAGTCAAAGAGCCAGAGCAAAAGACAAAGAAAGAGGAAGAGAAGACAGGCAATTCATATATATGGATCGGTCTGATCCTCCTGGTAATACTCATTCTGCTCTGGTATTTCATGCAATAGGCAAGGGCAATAGCCATGGCATACTTTTTTTAACATTATGTCCCTTGCATCTTTTCTTCATATCTTTTTAACAATCGTGCCGATGTTTCTCTGAGGAAGAGAAGGATTTATTACGGGTCAGTAAAGTAGTATTCATAAGAACATAAGAACAAGAGAGCAAGAGGAAGCAATGGGAGAAGAAAAATATATTATATATATTAAAGAGCGCCTTGAAACAGGACGGATGCCTGAGGCTATAGAGGTCTCTGAGGCCACAGGAGTACCGCTTTCAAAAGAGGAGCTCAAAGGTTATATCTATAAATATCTTGAGAATGGATGGATATCCCGGGCCGTAGCAGGCTCTAAAGCTGCAGGGATAGAACTTCAAAAGGAAGTTCTTATTGGCTATGTTAATAAATATCTTGATGAAGGACAGATCTACTCTGCTATTGAGGGCTCTAAGATTACCGGGACACCGCTTCTAAAAGATAAACTTGTCGTGATTGGAAGGGAGTGCCTTCTGCAGGGAAAGCTCCATCCTGGCATGGAAGCCTATAATCTTGCTGGTGAGGCTCCACCGGAGGAGGAACTCGTTACCTGCGGTAATAAGTGTTTTAGTGATGGGCAGCTCTATCCTGGCTTAGAGGCATACAAAAAAGCTAACATAAGTCCACCGGAGGAGGGACTCGTTGCCTGCGGTGATAAATGCTTCGATGAGGGATTTCCTTCTCCTGGATTAGAAGCATATAAAATAGCTAATAAGATCCCGCCCAGGGATATACTCCGTGCATGTGGTGAGAAGTGTCTTCATGAGGGACGCCACGACGATGCAAGAAAAGCTTTCGTGGCAGCACAGAGAATAGAAGAATAAGCGATACTTTTCCATCCTTCATCAAAATTCCTTTTCCGGCACAAGCTAGAAGCGAAGCGATCATGTTTTCAGAACATTCCCCCCTAAAAGTCGATGATGTTATTGATGAGCGTTTCAGGTCTCTTTTTCCATTCCAGATGTTCAACCGCATGCAGTCCCGGGCAGTGCCTGTCATCATGGAATCTGACAGGCACTGCGTTGTGGCTGCACCGACTGCAAGCGGTAAGACGGTCGTAGCTATAGCCGCTATGGTTCATGAGCTCTCCAAACCGTCGCATGGTAAGATACTGTATATTGCGCCCATGCGCGCCCTTACCAATGAAAAGGAATCAGAATGGAACGGTACCTTTAAAAAGATAGGTTTTGATGTGTATGTCGTCTCAGGTGAGCGGGAATTGTCTGAGAAACATGCGGCTGAGGCTGACGTGATCATAACAACGCCTGAGAAATGGGACTCTGCGACCAGGAAATATCAGACCGACAGGTTCGCCTTTGTACGCGATATATCATGCGTCATAATAGATGAGGTGCATCTCATAGATTCTGATGTAAGGGGAGGGACTTTAGAGGTTCTGATCAGTCGTATGAAGCGGATAAATAAAGGGAGGCTCAGGATAGTAGCCCTCAGCGCCACCATGCCCAACATCGAGGATGTCGCAGGGTGGATAGGTGCGGATGAGAGGGAGATTCTTAAATTTGATGATAGCTACAGGCCGGTCAAGCTAGATACGGATATCCTTGCGTATGACCCTAAAGAAAGCGATTTCATCAATAAGTATATACGGCTGTATAAAGCGCTCAACCTGATCAGAAAACCCCTGCGAGAGGGTCACCAGGCACTCATCTTTGTCTCATCAAGAGATGATACGGTCAGATCTGCCAAAAAGCTTCTTGAGTTGTTCGAGAAAGACAGCAGGATGTACCTTACAGAAGCTGAATACAGGTATGTATCAGAGCTAGGAAAACTGATAAAGAACCAGACACTGGGCCAGACGATCCGATGGGGAATAGCTTTCCACCACGCTGGACTCGGAAAGATGGACCGCGATACTGTAGAGAACCTGTTCCGCAGGGGTATTATAAAAGTCCTTATATCGACCTCTACCCTGGCATGGGGCGTCAATCTTCCAGCCAGGGTGGTAGTAATACGGGACGTGGAGATAAACGACCCGCTTGAGGGTAATAAAGAGCTAAGTCCTATAGACCTGCTTCAGATGCTTGGCAGGGCAGGAAGGCCGCAGTACGATGATAGGGGATATGGATGGGTGATTGTTCCCTATACAAAAGCAGGGATGTACAGGCAGATCCTGAAAGAGGGAAAAGAGATAGAATCTGTGCTGCACGAATCTCTTTCCGAGCACATTAATGCTGAAATCGCTATGGGCACGATTAACAATATCAATGATGCAAGAGAATGGATTAAAACCACCTTTCTATACCGGTGTGTGAGGAAAAACCCTGGAAAATATAATAATCTTGATCCTGGCGAGAAAATTAAAGAGGAAGTTAAAATACTTATTTCGAATGGTTTTATAGATTTTAACCCGGATATGTATGATTTCCGGCCAACTCAACTGGGCATAATCACATCGATATATTATGTTAAAATAAAGACAGCTATATTGTTCAGGGAATTCGCGAAAAAGGAGAATATCACTCTATCTGAAGTGCTGGAGATAGTATCAAAAGCTGATGAGTTCAGTGAGATCGTAGTCCGGCCAAAAGAACATGCTCTGATCAAGAATATTATTAAGGATAGAACAATCAACCTGAAAGGAGGATCACTAAAAGTTGCGGCCATCCTGCTGGCATATATGCACGGGGAGATACCTGCTGAATTCAGAAGTGACGGCTGGGTCATAAAACAGAACGCAGAGAGATTGCTTAAAGCACTGGAACATGTTTTTCAGCACTACTCAACCCCCACCAGCGCAGCAATAGTAAAAAACATGGGCACACTGATCAGGAACAGTATACCGGATGAGGCAGAATCGTTACTACAGGTTCAATCTATCGATATAAGAACAATAAAAACCCTCATCCAGCACGGTATCACGAATATCCGGGAACTGGCAGCCCAGACATCGCAGACGCTCAAAGCCACTGGAATAGATGAGACAAAAGCAAAACGCATCCTAAAAGAACTTGAGAGATACCAGACGGATCATTTACAGCAAAGGCTAATTCTTGATGAAGATCTGGTGAGGAAGTGCCTGGTTGATGCTCTGCCCTGCAGTACTGAGAATAAAATGGCTGATATCCTGGTAAAAGAACAGGCGCCCATATCATCTGTGGAGAGACAGGATACACATGATATCTTAGAGGAATTGATCGAGCAGTCTGAGAACCAGCCTGATAACCATCCTGTGTATCTTATCGCCGGACATGCCGAAATAGAGTACTCAGGCAGGAAAGATGATAGAAATGAAGGGCAGAGGCTTATAATAATAAAGCCTGGCGGCACGATAATCGTTCATGCCATAACAGGGTTAAAGCCCCTGAACTACCAGGCCAAAGAGGCGAAATTCAAGATCCAGAACCATGATAACAGCATCATAATAATCTCGGAGAGCGCCAGAACAAAAGAGAAGTTGAGGATCAAGTTCAGTCAGATGCCAAGGATAATAAAGCCATTCGTCCCGGAAACCGAAGAGGCGCCATAGGGTGAGCCGCCGCCGATATCATCCATTGTAGCAATTGGGATATCTTTAAATTCCTCTTTTGCCTTTTTCATTGCTTCGGTCCATCTCTCTTTCGGGATGTGTTCTTCAACCTGCCTGATCCTTATAAGAAATTGTTTCCCATTCGTGTTTCTGAGGTATCTCTAACATAAGCCATCATAGCTTTTGTACTTCTTGATAAAATCCCGATAAATAACATTGAATAAAAGCCAGTAAATACAAAGAATGTTGAATTTATTCTATTATATTCTGATTCTATATTATTCAGACCTTCGTTTGTTATTTTCAACATCTCTTTTTCTCCGGCTATATCATAATTTTGAATTGCCTCTGTATATCCTGACTTGATGAAATCATATTCCTGAGAAACTTTGCTGTAATAAAAAGGATTTATCAAAATATACATTCCTCCCCATTTTGAAAGATAAGTATCCTGAACATCCCTGCGCAGACTTTCTGCCCCAAGCGTGATATTTTTTGCAGAATCTACATAATAATTATGCTGTTCGAATTTCTCTTTAGCCAGTTTACCACTATTCTGTCGTTTCTCCTCATTGTCAAGAATGCCCCACAGCTCGCTTAATCGTTCGTTTGCAATCATTGATTCAAGTAGATTAGAGTCTTTTTTCGATTCGTAATAATTAGTTTCTTTTTCCATGAGTATGTTCATTAAATTGCTGGATTTTTCGCTAACTATATCAATATCCTTTTTAACATTATAATCTGTAATTTTTTCAGCGTATGTGTTAATTATTTTTGCTGAAACAGCCCCTTTCATAAGAGGTTCATAGGCGTTATCATATTCTCCTTTATTAATAGAAGCTTCAGCCATCGCATAAGAGTCCAGTAGATTTACAGCAGAATTAGCAATAGCAATTAATGAGATTAATTCATCTCTCCTGTAGGTATAAGTATTCGCTCTGGCATTGTCATCAGCATATTTCAGTGACTTGTAAGCTTTTTCAGCGATTTCTCTTGAATTATCATTAGTACTATATTTTTGATTACTGAGTTTCTCAAGTGTTGGTTTTACATCAGGAGGAACGTTCGTAGCAGCTATTTTAAAGCTTTTTGATCCTGCATTACTGGTAGAGATAGTGTACGTCCATTCGTCTTTTTGATAGAGATTGGCATCTCCTTCGTATAAAAGTTTAAGATAGATTCTGTCAGAACCATATGGATTTATATTACTTAGACTATCTGGACTTACACTGAGCCACTTGATTGAACCGGATATTCTATTTATTTTAATATTATTAATAGATTTATATCCAAGTGTTTCAGTAATATCAATATAATCCTCTTTTGGGTTTAATAATTCTGTATCCCCAAAAGGTATTGATGATCTGGATATTTCCATATTTATTCCATGCTCTATAATTACGCTAATACCGGCTTCTGCAGTTTTTGTGCCATATTTACCGCCATATCTACCTTCCTTTGAGGTAGTAATTGAAATTTTCCCATTGAATGTTCCTTCACGCGCACTGGATGGGGCTATAATTGAGAGTCTTACCATTGTGCTACCCCTTGGGGAAATCGATGACGAGTAACCGGAAACTGTAAAATCGATTCCATTGCCAGGATCGTATGCGTAGATGCTGTCAATATATAATACCGAGTCACCAATATTGCTTAAACTGATATCTATATTACCTGGAAAATTAATCACATCCCTTCTGGGTCTATCAAATTTAATCATAGTAGAGCGGTCTCCTATAGAACCCAGTTCAGCCGGTATTAATGTTTTAACGTTCAGAATGAGTTTCATTGTCCCGCTACCTGCAGATAATGTATTAACCGAAATGACACCGGTATATGTACCTGCAGGAACACTGGAGGGAACATTTACTGAGATCTGTACAATGCCATAACCTCCTGCTGAGACTGAGCCTGGTGATGAATATACACTCATAGTAATTCCATTCCCCGGGTTGCTGACAGTTACGCTGGAGATGGTCATAGAAGTATTGCCATCATTGTAAATATAAAAAGTCCTGATGCTGGAATGTGAAGAAGCCTGACTAAAACGATTATCAAAATTAATATTAACAGTTTGATCGTCATCAAGTCTTAAAATGGGTGCTGCATACGAGGATCCTGTAAAAATTACAAAAATCAGGATCAATATTAAAAATCGAATATAATTATTTATTTTACTCAAGCATTATTCCTCCCAGCAGGTCATTGCCTAAATCTACATTATATATCTCATTCCTCCACCTGGTTATTGACCATGAAATATATAAACAAATTATTAAATATATTGCAGTTATAATAATTATGTACTTAATTACTGAAACAGCAGCTTCATTTTTTATAATCTTAATTTTTTTTAATAAATCTTCTCCCTGGTTTTTCAGTAAAATCTCCTCATGATAGTTTGATAGTTGAATTGCATTAGTAACGCTGTCTTCTAATTGGAAACCCTGCCCGAACAATTCAATAGATGAGAAAAACCCATTGTTGGCAATGCTATTTGCATAATTTAAAAATTCATTTGAGTCTTTGATTGAAGCTTTAATTAAAGTAAGATCATATTCATATTTTGCTCTCTCTTCTTCAGCACGATAACTTAATTCTGCATATTTTGGGTCTCCAATATTTTTATATGCTCTTGCTGAATTTAATTCATATTTTATTCTGTTATTTGTGTTCCTCTCGTCGGTTGCTTTTTTGGAGAAATATTGCGCTTCATTCTTGAAGAACTTTCTCAGGGAAATTTTTGTTAGTAAAGGATAATATTTTTCTCTTGGTTCTTTATACATTTCTAAACTCTCAATGTCCGATCGGATCGATTCAGCTTTTATTACTGCATTCTCATGGTTATCTGGATTATCTGACCTGGATAACGAATGGATCTCATTGAATGAGTTAATAATTTTTATAATAATATCTACATAATCCTTTGTTTCTTTATCTATAATATTTCGCCCCTGGAGTGAAGAGATAGTCTGGCTCTGGATAGTTCTGAGTTCAGGGTAATCGCTATACATTGCCGGATAATTGAGATCATTAACCCTTTTGACGTAATCCTTTGTATCCGAACTGGAATCGGCTGATCCACCCGGAACAATTATAAAGCTGATTAATATAACTGACAAAATTAAAAGCAATCTATGGTATTTACCACTCATACTTGTCAGCTACATGACTATGGAAAGATATATATAGGTTACTATTGTAAGTGCAAAATTATCTTTAGATGGTGAAGCATTATGTCCTACTTAATGATCGGTGCAGGCCAGGCAGGTGGTGCAATTGTTGATTCACTATTTAAATATAAATATATGAATCTTATAGCAGACCCGATATTAATTAATTCAACAGCTAAGGATCTTCATAATATAAAGAACATATCAAATAGAAATAACTGGTATGGTATATCTGAGACACACGGTCTAATATCTGGAAGAACCCAGGGTTTTGAAGAAAAAGTTGTAGGTGGATTTGGTAAAAATCCAGTACGATCAAACGATGTTCTTGAGATGCATTACCAGTCTATCCTGGACATGTTTGATGAGAGGTTTAAACTTAAAAAACCAAAACCAAAAAAATCTAACGATCCTGAGTATCAGAATATTGAAAACAAAGAAACCGAGAAAAAAGCTGATATTCCCTTTGCATTTCTATTTCTGGGTCTGGGAGGGGGAACAGGATGCGGTATCGGTTCTCACATAGCCAGAGCTTTGAAAGAATATACAGATAACAAGGTCAGTATTATAGCTGTCGGGGTTCTCCCGGCCGTGCGGCGAAACATAGTAAAAAGTACAAATCATAACGAAGATGAAGCCAGCGATAGACAGGCATGGAATGCTAATTACGGTATAATGCGGCTGAAAGATTTTGTTGATGGATTTATTATTGTGGATAATCAGCGCATTGCTTTTGAATCCAATATGGAGAGCATGTATTTGAGTTATAATGATTATATCGCAACATGTATAGCTGATTTAGTATCGGGATTGATTTTAGAAAGAATTGATCCAGGGCAGTACCCGGAATTAAATCCACCGGTCATCGATATTAACGACATATTAACAGCGTTATCATTTGACCATAAGGGAAGGGGAAGAGAACCAGGTTTTGCTTCGATTGGAAGGGCGAGTTCAATAACATGCGATCTTTTGAATTATATGATTCCACTTAATAAAAATAAAAAAATTGATACGCTTATGTTAGCCCGATTAGCCGCAAAAAAGCAGTCTATATCCAATATCAATTTAAACGAATGTGGAAAAAATCTGGCTCTTATCAGGGCGCCTCCACATTACCTTAAAAAATCTGATATTAGAATTAATACAAGAGGGATTGAGGAGTTTATGGTAAAAAATTCAAGATTGAACGAATGCCACCTTGGTGTCTCTCTAACTAAAAGAAATCTTGTTTCACTTACAACCCTTTTCACTTTTGAAAAAGAACAGATCCCCAGATTAAATGAAATTATTCATCTGGCTCAAAGTTATGAGGAAAAATCAAAAAATCTTGCAAGTATCGAAGCTTAAAAGGTAGGATTTATGAATTCAATCGAAAAAAGAAGAACTGTTGCAAAAATAGTTCTGGTTCTATCAACAGCGCTGCTTATTTTGCTTCTGCTGACCCAGTTTTACCCGGAGATCTTCTTTTTTACCCGGAGTACTGATACTCCACCCAGTATTACTAATTTAAAAGATGCGCATAAAGACCTGATAGATCGATACACTGAATACAATAATCGAATTAGTGCAGCTAACGAAAGTGCTGAGAATCTAAATGCTAGCATTAACACACTTAATGGCTATGCTGATAAGAAAATCCCCAGGTATGCGATAGGCGCAGGGATCAGCATCATACTTGGCCTGTGGATATCGACTGTTATTTTATATGTAAAGGTTAGCAGGGACCTATTTAAAGAGTGATGTGATTGAGAACAAAAATGTTTTTTCAAAAAATTGGGTTGCTGGGCTTAATTTTAATTTTTATTACATTGTCCTATCCAGCCGCTGCAGATAACAATTCGACGCCCGGTGCAAATAACAGCGTGAACATGACAACGGAATATTTTATAATAGTTGATAATCAACCACTTCTGGATAATAGTTCAATAACGATTTTTGCTGTAGATAGACTGGAATTCAGGATATTTGATAATTCTAGTTTTGATAATTCTAGTAAAAAATTTACTACTGATGGTACAATTAAATTAGAGTTTACTAACTTAGAAACTGAAGAGTTGAGAATTACTCAGCACAGTATCACTGAGTCATTAAAGGACCGGTTGAAAGGATTTGTTTCTAAGATTACGGGTGGAGAGAGCACATGGGAAAATAATAGCGAGTATTATGCAGAATATACATCTGTTGAGACATTTGAGAATTATTCTGTAATAGCTACTGGTGAATATGCATCAACACCTGCAGTTAATAAAATAATAATAAATGTTACAACCAGGTATATCACCCGGACTGTCGGCAATACTGGCAAATCCTATGATCTGGAATCGCTGGACAGCTTAAACAGGCGAATCCTGAGATATCATAGAGATAACGCTCAAACCGCAGACGATCTGATTAAAAACATTGGTGAATTTTTAGCTGCAAGTGACGAGTTACATAACAGAATAAGCGATTTTACAGGTAATCCTCAAAAATCTGAGTTGGAGAATCTACAGGTAGATAGAGTATTGGATTTACAGAATACACTAGAAAAATCAATATACGAATATGAAACTAAGATAGATGATAAATTAAATAAAGATCAATCTTCAAACCAACTATTTTTAATAAGAGAAGACATAAAAAATGTAATCAGTGATCTTGCGGATAATCTGAACATAAAGAGAAATAATTTGCTGGAGAATGAACTTAAAGATGCTAAGGCTCTGGAAAAAGAGAAAGCAAAAGAACTGAGTTCTGCTAAATCTAAATTTATAAACGAAGTATTTAATCCGGCCGGAACACTGGTTGTATTAGGTCTTGTTATCGGATACCTCAATGTAAACAGATGGAAAAAAGAATCTGAGTATTTCGGGCTTTACACAAGCAAAGCAAATATCATGAGCCCTATAACAATTGCAATAATCATAACGATAATAATATTAATACTGACTGGTGCGGTAGTTTATTCAGAAGGTGGTCTTGAGATGTTCATGTTTTTAATATAGTGAGGTGTACATATGAAAATAGAAACAAAAAATAATCTCAAAATAATACTGATCATTGTTGGATTATTTGGTGTTAGTGTAATATTATTTTTGTTTAAAGGATATGATGCAGCCCTTTATTATAGTATAGTAGGTATCCCTCTATTTTTCATTGCTTTTGCTTATCAATATATTAAACAATTAAGAAACTCAAGGCCAGATCCAGGTTTAACACTAAAGATGCAGGAAAATGAGAAAATCGCATATGATTTTAAGAATCTTCAATCGATTGTCCGGAACCTCAACAGGATATATGGCCTGCAGGTGGATAATATCGAGGAGGAGATAAAAATACTTGCAAATAAAGATTTGCCTCAAACAGGGATCAATGTTACTGAAACAGATGGGGAATATATCACCGGCTTAAATGAAGAATATATTCGAAAAATCGATCTGGACAGCATAGATAACGTCGCTAAAAAGATAAATAATCTGGATCATCAATTAAAAAGCAGTATAAAAGACCTTACAAATATTGTTTCTCAAGCGTATCTCCTCTATCTAAATACTCTCAAAAGTGCAGGTTACAACATTGAATCATCTGCGCTGGTACTTCAAACAGAGATCAATAATAGAAGGGAAACTAACGATACGATAGAGAATGTTCGCTATCTCGATGCTATTACCTCGATTTTCAGAGATATTTTAGAATCATGTTTAACTGAAGCTAATCAATTAAAACAAAAAGTTAAAGAATTAGATAAAAATGTCTCAGATATAGAATCAGAGCTGAATATTGTCAGAGAGATAATCCAGAGCAAGAATTACAGGGATTTTGAAAAAGGTGTAGCGTCTCTCATAGAGGTAATGGAGTCTCTTGAATCTTCAGCGGGAAGCGATTTTGATTCTTATAAAAATAATTTACTCTTTTCAATCGAGAGGATGCTTGCTGCTGTTGAGAATAAGATCGATAATGAATATACTCAAAAACTAATAATTTTAGAATCCAGATTAAAAAGACTGGAATCTGCCTCAAAGATCGGTGAATTACAGCAAATAGAGCCTCAAATAATCCCGGCTGCAAATGAGATCGCAAACTATGTATATGAAAATATAAACAATAATGAGGCAAGAATCAAGCAGGCTGATTTTCCACAACTCTTCTACCCGGCCAGACAGTCATTTGAAAAAGAGTATACTGATCTACTAAATGAACCCGGTGTGGGATCTTATTCAGGGAAGTTCTCAAGCCTCTTAATGGTAATGATGCCTGTAATGGAGAGAAGTGCTCTAAAAGCAAAGATTATTGAGATCTATAAAAAACTTGAAAATAGAATTAAAAGTGAGATCGAAACCAGGGGAAAGGTTACTACTGCTGACCTTAAAGTGAAAAATCCTGAAGAATTCATGGAGTTATATAGTTATTTTCACCCTGATGTATCATACGATAGCAGCCAAAAAATCCTGACCGCCCATGTGATGAGAAGCCTGCACAAAGCCTGTGTAAGGGTACTTAATAACGACAACCAACCGCTAAGTGGTGCCGAAGTTTCTCTCAGGCTTGATGATAAAACTATTAGAAAAGAAGTATCAGATAAGGATGGGAATGCAATTTTGGCGAACTTGAGCAGGGGTTCCTATAAATTATTAATAAAGCATAATAAATATGAGAATCAAATCAAAAGAATTGAGCTGGATGATGATCTGTCCTTTGAGATCAGATTAAATGAGGTCTCGCCTGGTAAGAAACTTTGCAATGATAGAGAGGAATCATTGCAAAAATCATTATTTAAATTTAAAGATATAATACAGAAAGAGATTGAGTCTAATAGATATATATTATCTACATATAATTTAAAACTGAGGGCTGAATATATTCCATGTTTACTCTATTTGTGGTCAAAGGATAACGATAGGGTCAAATTTATAAAATACCAAAAAGATTACATGGTCTACGATGTCGGTATCCTGCAGAAGGAAATTGAGACTCTTCTTGAAGAAAATATAGAAATTGGCAAAAAAGAGAAAATTCAGGAGCTAACAGAGGGTTACCTATCAGCACCATTGCCTGTAGAGGAGATTGTTGCAATTATTGAGAGACTTAAAAAAGAATCTGATTATTATAAAAAAATAGAATTTGATTCTAAATTTATATGGAAGAATAATTGAGGTATATTGTCAACTACCTCACGCTTGTGCCGTGAGGCTTGCTGTGATGGAGGCAACTAAGAGTTGTACTAGAGGGCATTAAACAGAAATGCAGACGCAGAAGAACTACAAGAACGTTGGGATGCAAATCCTAGTCCCAAATAATTCGGCAGAACCATTAAATGCCATGTTTAGCAGAGCTAAAGCTAACGCTGAACTAAGTTCTTCTTGCAGCCTCGAAGGATGCACAACTGAACTGGAACAGGTTGCAACCAACAGAATTCCAGTGATCAGCAAGAGCGGAACACCACTAATGCCATGCAAACCAGCAAAAGCGAGAAAACTGTTAGAGCAAGGGAAAGCCATCCAAAAGTGGTCTAAACTTGGGATTTTTTATATCCA
This sequence comes from Candidatus Methanoperedens nitratireducens, assembly GCA_020724545.1. GTDB lineage: Archaea > Halobacteriota > Methanosarcinia > Methanosarcinales > Methanoperedenaceae > Methanoperedens > Methanoperedens nitroreducens_B. The sequence continues at coordinate 11,125 of DYGR01000019.1, read as the reverse complement.
GTTAACCTTTGACCCGACCTCAGAACCGAACAAGAATCAGAAAGTAGTATTTGGAATAGACCCTGGCTCAAAGTTTGACGGCTATGCCGTAACTACAAAGATCGTCAACCTCACAGGAATGTCAGAACTACCATCAGGAATCGCTGACAAGCTAGAAACCAGAAGAAGGATGCGAAGGGCAAGAAGATACAGGAATACAAGACAGAGACCAAAAAGATTTGACAACAGGAACAGGGAAGGATTCATAGCGCCATCTCAGAAGGCTAAAGTTGAGTTTAGATTAAAAATAATCAGAGAACTATGCAAACAAAACGATGTAGTAAGATTCAAAGGAAAACTTGCTAGAGTTGGAGGATTTATGGAAAAAAGAATGTCGTTACACAACTACGATTTAAACAATAAACGATTCACGCAAAATGCATCTCCGAATAATTGTGGTCGATTATTTAACCAGAGAATAATGTTTGAAGTTGAACACGGATGCAGGAACGTAAATCCTGTATATATTAATGCAAGGGGTCAGATTCCTCCCGTAGCTAAAGCAAGCGGGTTTCCTCTGACCCCTTGACCCCGTACTATGAGCCAGTTAGAAGATAACTATAATTCAACTTCACCGAGAACAGAGACGATTGAGGAAAGCGCTGAAAGACAGTTTACCCGGTGGATTATTCTGGCATCAGGTGAAGGTGCTGGAAGGGTGGCTTCTCTGTATTTCACAAAAATGAAGAATGAAGCGATAAGTAACAGAATTTTGCTGATGAACAGCAACAGGGCTGATATCATTAATACATTGATAGAGCTTGAAAAAAAGGCGGTTTCTGAGGAAGAAAGAGCTCTTATCGGACAAATAAGACAGAGGAATACGCTTTTATTCGGTGGCGGCGGTGCAGGGAATGTCTATAAAGAGGGAGAGGAGTATGCCAGGAAAGATTTTGAGAATAAAATTCGAAGACCAATAGAAGCACTTGGTACAGCAGCCGGTGATGTTGTGCTGGATATAGCTGCGCTTGGAGGCGGTACAGGAAATGGGAGCATACCGTATATTATTCACCAGATGAAACACGGCACTTCCGTATCCCTTCAAAACCATATCCATGTTGCCCTGGCAATATTTCCATATTCGACTGAGATGCCCCAGAGGCAATTCAATGCTATATGCGGGCTTTCAAGACTCTTGAAGTATGGTGATGACTCTAAACAAAATGCTGATATGGTTCTGATTGTTGATAATTCGAAGGTCGCTGAGAACATAGAGTTAAATGAGGGAATTGAGCCCAAATATTATGATATTAATAGGAAGATAATTAAAGCCGTTGATCTGATGGTTGCACCGGGAAGACGTTCAAAGGGTGTAATAGATATCAAGGATTATGTGAAGTTCCCCAGCTTAATGAATCTATATCATTTTACCCCATGTGTTTCTACGGATAATGATATTAATTTCATTGAGCTTGAAATGGCCCTTGATGAAGCAGCAAATAATTCGTTTGTAAAAATGGACCCTAAGACAGCAGTAATCGGGTATCTAATCGTAAGTGTGCCTGAGAAGCATCTGAATAAAGGGGACTTCACAGAGGATAGAATTAACACCATTTTTAATGAGTGGAAGAAAGAGAACATTATTGGAAAGATGGGCATGGTCTCTTTAACATATACTAAAAGCAAAAAAGATACTTTCGATGTGCTGCTGCTTCTGGGAGGGTTCAATCTAAAGCCAACGCTGGAGAGACCCTGGCAGGAGTTCAAATCACTGAAGAAGATCCTTATGATGGCCTCCGATGGCGGCCATGTGGAACTGGATCATGTGAAACTCTCTGTGGAAGAGATTGAACGTATTGAGGGAATCTTAAAGAATTATATAGATCATACAAAGAAAGTTGTAGATTCGTTCATGGATGAGGAAGATGAATTCGAGGAGGATGAGGAGTGAACAGGGATTTTTTCAAGAGAAGTTTGATAATATTATTTGTGTTTTTACTGGCGGCCTCGGTTTCGGTTAATATTGTTGCGGCTGAAACAATATACCAAACCAATAGAACTACAAATACGTTAATCTTAATCAACCCTGATTTTAATAGTACAGCTTCTTATAAAATAGATATAACTGGAAATATAAGTTATTTGGGATCGCCCCATAAACAGGATGTTGGAAGATTAGAGATCAAGCTAAATGATTTGAACTTTCCTTTCCAGGTATCAATAACAGGTGCTAATATCAATGAAAGTTTAACTATTCATGAGCCGGCGCTGGATAATAATCCCAAATCTCCTAGCCCATCCCCCACGCTAACTCACACGCCCTCGTCAACTCCATCATCAGCTCCAGCGAATGGTACTAAGGGCTCTTCTACAATTTTTGGGATTGAACTGGTATATTATATAATTGTTGCAGTATTTATATTAATTCTCACAACTGGGTGGTATTTATTAAAACTAGAGATGAGCGGTAGACCCGAATCTAGACCTAAGAATCCTTCTCCTAAGAATCCTTCTCCTAAGAATCCTTCTCTTGTAACTTCAAATTACTATCCACTACAAATAGATTTAACCGATGAATCAGGATTTGTAAGAATTCAGAATGCAGGAATCAAGGCTGTTAATAAGAATGGTACATCTCAGCCTGCTATACTTGACAGGGATGGAATTTTTTATAAATTAGAACTTCCCAAAGGTAATTATAAAATTGAAGTTGATGGTGGGGACAATTATGAGAACACATCAAAAGAGGTAAACATACCTGAAGATGATAGCATCAGGATATCCTTAATTAAACGACATATTTTACAAATAGAAGTAGTGGATGATTCAGGGACTCCTGTAAGGGGCATAAGTGTCAGAGTTAAAGAAATTCCAGCAGGTACTGATATTAAAGATAGTCCGGCTGAGACAGATAATAGCGGGATTGCAAGATTTACCATTTCTAAAAATAAGAAATATGTGGCTTCTGCACGTAGTTTGACTGAAGAGTTCACTAATCAGGAGAATATCCCAATAGATAACTCAGAAACAACAAAGAGGATACAACTCATCAGAAGAACCGGTACACTTGAAATAAATGTTACTGAGCAGGCTACTGGTAAAGCTTTTGCCGGTATCCCTGTTGCAGTGATGAAAAAAGGCACTAACCAGATAAAAGAGTCTGTTACAGATAGCACCGGTAAAATAAACCAAAAATTGCCTGTTGGAGATTATATTATACGTCTTAGAACGGGCAGTTCTCCTCTGTACGAGTCCATTGAGAAGTATGCAGCAGTTAATGAAAATAGAACAGCCAAAGTTGTACTTGATTTTAGATTTAATTACCAACCAAAACAACAATATCTCAACGCGATCAGTGCGATCAATGAAAAACTTAATACCAGTTTAAAAGAAGTTTCTACTTATGATACATGCATTCCCTTATTTTTCAAAAAAGTCGGAGAAAAACCCCTGCAGTTAATAGATAAAATTATAAAAAGACCCGTTGAATTTTTAAACTCAAAAACTACCCCTGATGAGATAATCTCATGTATTCTAAGCGTTGCTGATTCTGTTTCGGATGAAATTTCAGGAATCATGCGGGAAAAAAGCAACGTAGATTTTTATTTCTCAATCCAGAACCTGCAACCTGTAGATGATCTGGCAGTATCGGATTATTCACCTGAAAAATTCAGCGAATTGGTACACGACACCGCGAATTATCATAAGAACCATTTCAGAGAGATCGGCAATAAGCTCAGTGAGATAGATACTCAAATAACGCAATTAAGCGGAACTTTGACTATACAGCCAGTTGCTGATCTCTGGAGGGTAGCCCAGAAATTGCAGGAAAAAAGCAACAATGAACCAGATGAAAAGAAACGGGGTGTTATGCTGTTTATTAATGATAAACTGCTTGATCACGTAAGAGAAATGTATAATAAAGATGAGGTGAAGGCGCGCCTGAAATTTACTATGGTTTGAACAAAAAATTTGATTGCGGATGGTAGTATTAATATAAAGAGAGGGAAAAATGGTTGCTGGTTCTCAAGAGATATTTATGTATAGTATTATATTATTTATTTTTCTATTTTTTGTTTGGATATTCCTTATTGTCTGGATTACTAAAGACGCTAAAAAGCGGGGAAAAAATGGAACTTTGTGGGGAGCAGCAGCATTTTTCTTACCCTCCATTGCTGTGCTGTTATACCTTATAGTCAGACCCATAGGAGAACTCGCCCGGTGTAATTATTGTGGAAAAGAGAAATTAGAAACATTACCGGAATGTCCGCATTGTCATAACATCGCTCATAGAGGAATAAAAGAGAGTAAAACAAAAAACGAGACTAAGTTCAAAAAAGTTTTTAATCAATGCCAGGATTGTGGTGAAGTCACCAATGATGTAGAGAATTATGAGGGTATGTTATTATGTAAAAACTGTAGGAGTGGGGAAGTGTATGAGGATGGAAACGAAGTGAGTGATGAGATTGATTCAACCTCAGATATAAGAATAACCGATTTACCAACTCATACTCTGATTGTTGAAGTTAAAAACAAATTTAATAATGAACCTTTATCTAAAGCTAATGTTCTGCTTCAAAGTGATACAGAAAAATTGGAAAGAATCAGTGATATAGATGGTAAAGTTATCTTTGGGAAAGTAAAAGAGGGAATCTATACGCTGAATGTTAGTTCCAGGGGGTTTGAGGAAGTATCCCAGGGAATAACACTAAATAAAAATGATAGGATCAGTGTTGAGCTTAAAGGAAAAGCCAATATAACAATCAATGTGATGGATATTATTAATGAGGGAGCAATTGCAGATGCCATAATAAACCTTGGGGACAGAGAGGTAGTTACAGATGAAAAAGGGCTTGCAGCAATTTCAGATGTTGCTTTCGGAAAATATGAGTTAACCGTTACTAAAGAATCCTATAAGATAGAACCGTCAATACTTGAGATCAAAGAGATCCAGCAAAACATAAAGATATTTCTAAAACCTGATATCAAACCGAATGAAGAATATATAATACAGGGTGAGAGGCTTCGGAATTCTCTTAATGAATCAATGAAGAAGATCTCATCAGCCTGCGACATGTGTATTCCGGAGTATTATAGAAGTATATGCCATGAGTTGATCAAACTAAATGAAACAATAGCTGCTACCCCTGTTTATGTCTACTCTGACCAATCGGCTGATAAAATAGATACACTCTACAGAATAACAGGCATGATCTGCAGAGAAATGGAGGCTGTTTTAACAAATAGTGAAAATATTACTGATTTTATAAGCATGGCAGACAGGAATCTCAAAACAATCCCAGAAATAACGATAAATCCATCAGATTATGATATAATGATACAGGCGTACATGAAGGATCCTGTCAAATTCACAGTAGAACATAGAATTCAAATTTTAAATAAACTCCAGGAAACTGATAAAGAAATAACTAACAACCTGCAAACTTTCAATATAAATCCAATAGCAAACCTGTGGAGTATATCACAAAGAATCATTTCAAGTTCAAAAAATGAGTATGATGTAGCAGCATCACTTCTGCTTGCAAACATCCTGCTCGATGCTACTAAAAAAATGTTCAAAACTGAGGAAATTATAAAAAGACTCAAAAAGTAATCTATGACATTTCTGAAAGCAAAAGGATAAGAAAATAGCTATACAACAAGCTTTGTACCGCATTCTACGCAGAATACTCCCTTTTGCATAGTTCTCCCGCATTTAGTACAAACTCTTTCTATTGTTTCATTAACTGTGGTTTTATTTACTGAATATTGCTCTAAAATCTCTGTTTCGATTTGTTTCTGCTGCTCTCTTGTTAAGCCATAATTAACTCTTAATACATCCAGTAATCCTCTTTCATCTGAAGTAATCTTCCCTTTACGAAATACAGCGATTGCTTGCTTTCTATATGCATCGAGATTAGGTGACTGACTTTTAGTAATAATCGCATCACCCTTGAAAACAATAGAATCCTGAGTTATTTCATCTCTTATTTCGGGCTCATTGCTCTTTTTACTACCTGCAGATATCTTACTGTTCTGAACGACAGCACCCCCTTTAAAAACAGTTGAACCCTGGGTTAGTTCACCTATATGTACAATTGTTTCAGGTTTTGAAATTTGCGGGCGGATCGTTACAAATGCCTGTTCTTTTTTCTCCGGGAGGTTTTTCCCGTATGCTGATTTGCATGAGCTTATAATCGTTAAGGAAACTTTACCCGCAGTCGTGGGATGGAATCCAAAAGTTATTTCTTTACTTTCGCCGGGCTTTATTTCTTTTAATTGGGAATAGTCAGAGGGTGCTGCCTCTTTAGATAATTTTTTATCGATCTCGCTTTGTAATTTTATATTGATATCTCTTGCATCAGTTTCCCCGATGTTAGTAATCCTTAGTTTAAGTAATGAATACTCATTTTGTAACATCTCTCTGTCATCAGCCTCAAATTTAAGCACTGGAGTTTTTAAGCCAGCCATGATTGTTCCGGATTGTTGCTCAATTATAATGCTCTGATGTTTTACATATATATTATAATCCATAACTCCCTCTCTATGCGAAACGCACTGGAATATAGCTGGTTTTGCTGCATTAGGATTTAGCGTTTCAATAGTAACTAGTGGTTTTTCCAGAACGATTCTATCATCATTGATTAAAAGTTCAACAATTAAATCTTTCATTACTTCATTACTTATATTCTCTATATCAAATTTAATCTCTTTAATATCCTCTTTTAAATTAGTCTCAAGCATCCTGATTTTTAGTCCTGGTGATAGAACAGTATAAGCACTGGAATAGAACTCAGTCGAATATTCCTCCAGCTCATCTTCATATTTTATTATATTTTTTACTGATCTATAATACTTTACCTCATTATTCGGGCATGGCCTGTTAACTAGTTTTGAACTCTTTGGTTCTAATATCGGGATATTCTGAATACCTTCTAGCTGGATATTTATTGCAGGACTCTCCCCCTCATTTATTAACTCTAAGGTCTCATAGATCTCCTCGCCTAATCTGTATTTATCTTTTGGCATTTGATTTCTTATATTAATGTGCGGTGGGCCTGGGTACACCTTAATCTCATCTGAGTAATTCTGTTTTTTGCCTTCATATTCAATAGTGATGTCCAGTTTTATATTTTCATCAGATCCTTTAGGAGTAAAAGTTAAATCAATGTCTCTAATTTCGGAAGGATTTAATTGGACCTGGATATTATTCGGTTTTATTTCTATTTTTTCGGATGCAACATTAAAAATTAAATTCAACACATCATTTTTCAGGTTCTTTAGATTATATTTCACAATTGCTGGTTTGCCATTAACAATTCTGGGCACAGGTTGTTTTAGGCCCCATACATAAGGCGCTTTTTCAACCGAGATGTTACATGGTGGACATTCACAATTAAATTGGCCGCCAAATCCATCTTCACAGGCTATATTTTTTGATAAACTATGATTTCCGGACGGTAACTTTATTTTATATGTTAAAGATCCTTTAGTTCCAGGTTTCAGTTCTGGTAAGAAAAGGCTATCATAACCCACAACATGGATTTTTTTTGCTGTCGCTTTTCCTGTATTTTCAATATCAACGATCATCGTAATTTCATCGTCCTCAGCATTAAAATCATACTTGGATTGATGTGAGATCTTCAATTCAATCTCTGGTGGAACAATTTCAATGATAGTTTTATCTGGTTTAATATTTTTATTTTTTGTCAAAAATTCAACACTGCATTTTCCTATTTTACCGGGTATAACCATAAATCCTGCATTCGATCTTCCTTTTGCAGGGATTCTAACAATTGATTTAAAATTATCGAAAGTTAATCCGTTCGATCTTAATTCTAATTCAAATTCAAGCTCTTTGAGACTGTTGTTTACAAGTTCTACTTCTAATGGTTGTTTTTCGCCAATAGTCAATGAATTTGTCAATACATTCACCTGAGGTCTCATCAAGGATGAAAGCATGTAAACCCTGCTCTCAGATATCGCTGAAATAAACTCTTTTGAATTTACACAGATCTTTATAAGACCCTCTGGCACTTCGAATGAAGTTAGCTGTTCACCTCTATCATTAAATATATATACATTATTTGAGAATGTGGCATAAACAAGGTTATCACATATTGAAGCGCTTTTGAATCCATTTGCAATTGTCTTTTCAGATATCAGATTCCCTTCATTTCCAATGAACCCAATACTGCCTTTTGTACATACAGCTATAAGAGAGGCATTCTCTGCCACACAAACGTCTGTGATTTTTTTATTAAATTTAAATTTCCAGATAATTTTACCATCAACATTTAAAAAGTAAACTGTATCCCATGATCCGACTACAATGGATTTCCCATCATGCGAATGGCAAATCCCTCCATCCGATGCACCTTTGATCTTATGTTTCCATAGTTCATCTCCAGCCTCATTAAGATCAATAATAATCCCTTTATCAGTACCGATACAGATGTTCTTTCCATCATCTGAGATCGAAAGTGAATTAATAGAACCATTTACTTTTTTCTCCCACTCACGACTGCCCCCTTTTGAGAATAGATATAATGAGCCAGAGTACGTTCCTGTGATAATTTTTGATGAATCGCCTGATAGATCAAGACATGTAATATTATTTATACTCTGCTGCCACAGCTCAGTCCCTTCTTTGTTTAAAAAATATACACGGCCATCGTTTGACCCTATGAGTAAGTGATTCCCATCTCCTGAATAACTTATATCCTTAGGAGATTTTAATTTCTTTTTCCAGTATATATCGTATGTTGGAGTTTCAATTAAATTTTCATTCATAACCTCTCTCCACATTCATGATAAATCATTTTTTCTCCCTCAAAATTGAGTCTCTGCGCTACGCTATCTTTGATTCACCAGTGAGTTTCTCTTTCATCCATCCTCTTCCCGCAAGCACCAGCGCCGCAACCATACCTATCGCAAGGGCGCGCGCCGCTGACATCCATTTTCTTATTCCATCATCATTTTCCATATTTTTTAATCCTCCTTTCCTTTTTATGGATTTATGTCATTTTTACATCCTCGTCGATGAGCGCCTTCTTTTAAGCAGCATGATTTTTTCTTTTATGCTTCGGAATCGATTCTCTTCGAGCCGATGTTTTGTATCATTCCAGAGTTTCCTATAATTGTAAAAATATTCTGAAATATCGAGTCTGTTACCAAAAACTACCTCATATCTCTGGATAACAGAGGCTTTTATTGGGAGAGGCAGAAGCTCGAATATTTTAATATCATAGACATCAGGCGCTTTCCCCACGAGTTCCCACCATATCTCGATGCATTTGTTCTTGCTATTTTCTCTGGTTATCACTGCAATATCAATGTCTGAGCGTTTATCTGCTTTTTTGCTGGCATATGAACCAAAAACAACAACTTCATAGTTCTTAACAAAATACAGGTCAGTTTTGATCTCCTGAAGAGTTTTCATGAGAGTTCACCTTCAATAATATTAACAAATCTATGGAGTTGTTCTTTAGCATTTTCAAGGTTCTGTAATATCAGTTGAGTATCAACAATTCCGTATTTGTGGACAATGGCATTTCTCATACCATTAAGTCGTTTAAGCTCCCCTGCAAGTTCTGCATCGATAACCCCTTTTTCTTTAAGAATGTCAATATTTTCATAATCATCACCCACCTCGATTCCAATATCCCTCACCAGCATAGCAGCCATATCTATAGCGGCATCAATACTGGTCTGTACCCTGTAAAGCACTCCATCTATTCCAAGCTCATCCAGAGCATCGATATTATCTGGAATCGTGTCCATCTTTTCTATTATATATCCACTCTTAGAAAGATATCGATTTTTTCGTTCTTCATTCAATTCCATGGCGCACCTCTAATATCCAGACTTCTTGCACCAGCGCCGCAACCACACACAGCGCAAGTGCGCGCTGCGGGCAGATATATTGCCATTCCCATTTTCTTCGATGTGTTCATAGCTCTCCTTCATCTCGCAGTATCTCAGAATACAAGTTCTCGCTTAACCAGAACCCTGTTTCTTTTAATCTCTCCAGAACCTGGACCAGATTTGATATCTTGCCGTTGTGTTTCGCTTTCAGAAGGACTCCAATTGTACCTGTAATTTTCAATCCATATATTCTAGCAAACTCTCTGGCTTCATAGTCGTCTAAGAGGATGAAATCTGCTACCTCCTGCAGTGCAAGGGCAATAGCTTCCGACTCTCCCTCATCCAGAATGGTATTAAAAGCTTTCTTAAGTTCGATGTTCTTTATTTTTGTTACCTGAAGCCATGTGGCATTCTTAATTTTTCTGGCATCATCTTTATCTTTACCCTCAATAACACATTCTCTGTAAACAGCCTCAGGAATCAGTACAGTATCAAAAATATCTCGCAAAATCTCAAGCTTTCCGACCCTAGCAAGGTGAATCAGAGGAGAAGAATTACATACTGCTTTTGGCAAAGTTTAAATCCTCCTCCAATTCTTTTTCTGTATAATGACGGGGTATCTTTCTCTTGCTCAACTCCTCTAAAAACTCCCATTTACTCATGCCTGCTAATTTTCTCGCTTTTCCAAGTGAGATAGCTTCTTTCTGATAGAGTGCCACAGCTAAGTCGATCTTTAATGCTTTTTCTAATTCTTTTTTGGGGATTTTTATTGAAGTTAACACATCTTCGGGAATCTCTAATAATTTCATGGATTACACACCTTCTGTTCTGAGCAATCTCTTAAGTTTGTGTTTTTCAGACTCCAGATAGTCTATCCTGGTAAGGTCTTCAAAAACATCAGATTCAACCACAGTGCCTTTTTCTATAGCATGTTCCAGGTCTTTAACAGATTTTATTCCATACCTGCGGTATAAAGAATAAAGCTGTGCCTCTATTTTCCCGATTTCTGATTTTATATATGCCCTGACCCCGTATGCCACAAGCTCCTCTTCTTTTATTCCGATTTCTTTTGAAATTTTATGCAATTCAGTGCCCATGTTTATACCTCTTTATCATTATCATTCCCTGCTTTTGTATATTCTTTTGCCGTATACATCACATCTACAGAGAAAGTCGCGTATCTCGTCAATTTTTGAAATGTTGATACCAGAAATTATTAAGTTCAATGCCCCCATTTTAATACGCATGACAGAAGTAACTGTACGACTCCCTGAGGACC
>DYGR01000075.1 GCA_020724545.1 Candidatus Methanoperedens nitratireducens | reverse complement strand
GGTTCGTTAATCCTGCATATACTAATGCAAGGGGTACGATTCCTTCCACCCCCCCGGATGGGGTCTCCTCTACCCCTTGACCCCACGAAGATGATGCGTATCATCTATTGACCATGAGGTATTTTGGAGTAACTGACATCATAACTAATGATAGCGATTTCGATAGAGTGGACTGGGTTAAGGTTTGGAAGCCGTGAATTCTAAAATTCAGCTTATGCTCACATCCGCCCTGTTCTCAGTGATGTGCAGGTAGGTAATGGCGCCGGTAGCTGTGTAGTCAAGGAGCATGGTGGAGCCAGCTTTAGGCCATTGAGAACCACATTGATTGAAAGAAATATCTCCATCTTGCGCCATTAAATGAAAATAGTGCTGGGTTATGTTATAAAGACTTTTCTGGGTTGACGATATATTTAATGTTTCTCCCCATGAAAAACCTGTCCCATTAATTTTATTTCCGGGGATTTTTGAAGGATTATTACAATTGTTTGAACCAATGGCATCTGATTGCTTGTATGTTAAGTTAATACTTTTATTAAGCAAATCCACATCAACATATCCCCCTGTTTGTACAGTAAAATTATTTCCTTCCCATACCTCGGCTGTATCACCAACTTGGTAACCTACAGCAATATTAACTTTATCTCCGGTTTTCAAACTGTTCCCCTTAAAATCAAAAAATAATTTCTTGTTTTCTGAACCTGTGCGGATATCCCAAATTAAATTATTAGGTGGCAGTATCCTGAAACTAAAATTCTCCAGCGGTGTTTTATTACCTGCATCAACCCCCCTGAAAACAATGGGATCGGATATATCAGTACTCTGACCAAGGGTGGTAGGCACAACTGTAAGTTCTATACTGGTAGTAAGGTTATTCTTATCCTCACTTACCTTAGTATATCCCAGACTTTCAGCATACTCAGCCCATGCATCATAGAAATCGCTCGTGATGTTCACATAGACCTTTCCTGAGATGCTGTAGTTTACTGGATTAGTCCTGTCTGAAAAGGAAGCATTTGGATACTGCACAATAGGTCTTTTCTTATTGATAGAAACAGTAGCGCTTCCCTTCCCTCCTACAGAGGTATTTCCGCTGATATTGACTACAGGCAGTGTAAGCGTCACGCCATTATAATGAAATTCCGGTGGTGAGAGCATAACAGAGCCTGAGGGGTATTTTGACCACACACCTCCGCCTTCGTATGCCACTATTCTATCTCCAAGCTGATATTTTATTTTTCCCATGGGTATTGTCACATTAAAGATATCGTTTGCGCTCTTTATTTCCATGTAGCTCGGATTATTCGTGCTGTTCGGCTCAACTGTAAGAGCGCCGCCGCCTAGATCAACATCGGAAATCTGCAGCGGGGATCCGCCCAGTATTGCCTTGCTCGCTCTTGAGTCCAGCATGGTAAAAGCCTGCTCGGTGTTCTTGACGTTTGTCATATCCTGCAGGTTGTAGATCGCAGGCACTCCAAAAAGAGTTATCATGCCTATTCCGAGAATAGTGATGCCCAGCAGAATTGCATGACCTACAACTTCTGACGCTGCTTTTTCTGATCTTAGAAGTTTCATATGACCTCTGAGTTAAGATTGATGTTTAATATATATAAACTTATATTTTCTCTTCCATGACTTGCACACATATTATCCCCCTCCGTACAATTAATCCACAACGGCATATCATTGAAATATTTCTCCCATCCATCCCGGTAATCGCTATTATTGATTGTTACAGTAATATTATTCACATTATTATAAAAATCAATACGCGGCGTCCCATATACCGTGACCCTGCTCAAACCGCTTCCGCTTATGGACGATGACCCTATTACCGTCACAACAGGTATGATAAGCATATTGTCCCGGCTGGTGATAAGGGGTTTATAGATCATGAGCGTACTGCCGTCAGGATACCTTGCCCACACGCCTGTGCCTTCGTACGCGATAACAGTATCCCCTACGGTGCTCTCGATGCTGCGCATCTGCTGGTCAACCAGTGTTATAACATCACCACTTGAGTTTTTTGCTGTGATATTGATCACGCTGTTCCCGGTGATTCTCAGCATCTCTCCGTACATCTTAAGCTCCATGCTCTGTGAAGGTGCCTGCCCGAATACGACTTTATTAGTGTTATCAGCAAGCACAATAAAACTCTGCTTTGTATTTTCTATGTACCTCGCTTCCTGGGCACTCTTCAATATCGGGTAGCCTGCAACTCCTATCAAGCCAATGGAAAGTATCAGTACACCAAAAATCGTGACAAAGTCAACTACTTCAGAGACTGCATCCTCTGAACACAGGATATTCTTAATCCCTAAATGATTTTTTTTGAATTGCATCGTCTCTCCTGTGCGAACATCACGGCTCTATTTTGATGAGTTCGTCTTCGTATATTATTTTATAATCCTCTGAGATGCTTGAGATTACTGCTGGCTGCTGGATATCTTCTGAGGTATTGTAGGGAATCCATGCCTTTGCACCGTTATCAGCCTCCAGGATTATCACCCGATTGGAGGCATCTGTTATATTGACGGTATATGACCTTCCCGCTATAGACGCGGGAATTGAGAAATCATATTCAATGATGTTCACCGTGCCTTCATAAGAACCGGTAATACTGGCAAGCATATCCACTGTTGTTATTTTCACAGCAAGCTCACTTCCAAGGATCTCAAAACTTCTCTGCATTGCAAGCTTTTCAGACTGCTGTGAAAGAGTATAAAAGGAGAGAATAGTTATGGAAAATACCAGCACAGTAATGGAGAGCATTAGAATAAAGCCGACTGAAATGGATACAGCATCATCATTTTTAAACAGGCTTTTAAGTCTCATGAGATCACCGCGGCACTGAAACAGGTATTGTGATATTGGCATGCATCCTGCTTGTGGAAAATGTTATTGTGGCATATAGGATATAATCCCGGGCGTGGATGAAATTTCTGCCGTAGGTAGTGTTGCCTGCGATGCTATAATTGCCAGATGCATTGGTGCCGTTTATGAATGAGATTGTGTATGGAGAGGTTATATTTGCCATTATTTGGCTGTTATTAATAATTTGATTTACTGGATCAATAAAGTCTATTTGCCAATGGTGTGTTGTATTAGTTATATTTATAGAAAAGGTACCTGTTGTTACAGTTATATTTACCGTAATGTTGCTATTGTTCACATTCTCAATCAAAATCCAATTCGGTGCGCCGTTCGTGGTTCCATCCTCTGTGAAATTGGCGTAAAGATTGTTGTCCCAATTACTTGCATTCCAGCTTACATTCACCGCCTCTCCATGCAGCGAATAGATCTTTGATAGATTACCTTTGAAGTGCTGCATTTGTTTGCTGAAATTCTCTTCAGTTCCGCCTGCATTTCTATATGCGCTTTTCATCTCATCAGCGGTAATCTGCATCAGGTTAACTATATTATATTTCGCAGGATCTGTTCCTGCCCCGCTTGCCATATTACCCACGAATATGATGTTATTAAGCATCACCGCAGTTATCACCAGACCAATGGCAATAATAAAGCCTGCCAGAAGCATAAACTGGGCATCCCTGTTTTCTATTATTCCCATTACATCCTCCAGAGAACAAGCCTGACATCCACTATATTATAGAAGTTCGTAGCAGGGTCTATATCTTCTATCGTTTGGTTGAGGGGAGATTTAAGATCCCCATCATGCAGCGCAAACTTCCTCGATACTACCACGGCATTATTTGAAGGGTCACCGTTATGTATCATTTTAACAGGTGAGCCGGGCAAGAGAGTGATGTTATCCAGGAAAATCAGCTCCACGTTATGTGCAATGCCCTGTTCAACCAGGGTGTTTCTCAATATTTTTGTCAGATTATTTGTGAGACTATTTGCAGTATTTCTTTTATCCACGTACGCTGTTCCGTTCCAGACATATTCACTGCCGTTCCAGATTATGATAGCATTCTTGAGCTCTGAGCTATATCCCGGCTCTGCATAGTCAAGCGCACTTAAAATATCCTGCCCGAGTACCATGAGCTCGGATTCCACATGAACGTTTGCGGTTGAGGAAGTGAGGGGGGTAAGCGAGGTTGCATCGATGGCGTATATTATTACAAAAAGTATGAGCGTAGCTGCTGCCACACCTTCAAGCGTATGCAACTGGGCTTTTTCATCGAACATTACCACACCCTCACCGAGATGATGGCTGTTTGATTATAGCCGGTTGAGGAATTTACAATCAATACAAAGCGGCTGGTCTGGCCAGTAGATATATATTCCGGGAGTTCAGGGCCGCTAACTAATGGAAAATTGGTATTAACTTGATTCATTATAGTGCCATTAGGATATGCGACTGACATATTCACGTCAAAGATGATCTCATTGCTGTATAGTCCAAGCTCATAGAGCGCATTATTATAGTTAGTCTGGTTAGAATGGTTTAGTTTTGTGTTATTGAAATAATACAATTTCTCCTGATCTATTACGTTCACCGCCCCAAGTTTATTAGCAGTGACCAGGCGCTCGACCAGCACTGTGCTTGCCCTGTCAGCAGCCAGTGTGGCCTGATCAGCATCCGACTGAAAAGGAATGAAAAGACTGGACATGAACTGGAATACAAAGGCAACAGAGAGAAGAAATATGCCCATCCCTGTGACATAATCTATAGTCATCTGTGCGCTGTCGCTTCTCACATAATCACTATTACTATTATCATACATTTATTCTATAAAACTCTTCTGGCTATCAAATCCCAAAACTATATCTATTGTTTATAATTAATAACTATAGATATGAAATCCATCCAATCCCCCTACAAAGAGTTGCTTGATGACCTGCTGGCCAGATTAAAAAAAGCATTTGGGGAAAATCTTGTTTCATTTGTAGTTTATGGCTCTGTGGCGCGGGGGGATTACAGAAAGGACTCTGATATAGATTTGCTTATAATTTGCAGGACTCTGCCGGAAGAGAAGCTTCGGAGGCAGGAACTGTTCATTGAGATCGAGGATGGCTTAAATCTTAAAGCTCTCTATAAAGAAGGATTTTATCCGAATTTTTCTCCTGTTCTAAAGACTGTTGAGGAAGCAAAATTCCTGACCCCCCTGTATCTGGATATGGTAGAGGATGCTATGATCCTGTACGATACAGAAGATTTTTTCAAAAATGTTCTCGACAGGCTGAGAGCTATTTTGAAGAAACAGGGCGCTAAAAGGGTATCTATAGGTAAAAAATGGTACTGGGATTTAAAACCCGACTTAAAGTATGGAGAGGTAGTGGTCATTGAATAGAGCAGATTTTGTTATGGCATTATGCAGAAGATTGATCTTTTGATAATAGTTGTATCTGGAAACAGATGATGGATTTAGGACAATGCTGCTTATTCCACAAGTATTTATGTATTGAAAAAGTATCCTGAAAATATGGAAATGGATGCACAGATCAAAGCCGAGCTTATTTCTATCGGTGCGATTGATATTGATAGCTCCCTGCTTGGGAGGATTACCATTCCCACAGCAGGACCTGGTGCAGGCGGCAGGGCTTTTTTCTTCAGGTCTGGTAAACGCAGGGTAAGGCTGGTGATGGACGAGGGCTCGCCTCTGCGGGCAGTCAGAGATAACGGCGACATAGTGATATTAAAAGGCGGCAGGGAGCTTGTTAGGGGGACTATTGAAGAGGAACTTATCCACTGCCCTGAGCAGGCATATATCACAATGAGCGAGCGCTGCATTTACGACTGCAAGTTCTGTCCTGTCCCCAGGCTTGATGGTAAGGTCAAGTCAACCGATGAGCTGCTGGCACTGGTCGAAGAGGCGCACAGTCTTGGAAATATGAGGGGGATTTCGATAACCTCTGGAGTTGAAGAATCGCCAGAGAAAGAGGTGGAGAGGGCACTTCTCCTGGTCAGGGCATTAGGTAAATACAATGTTCCAATAGGCGTCTCTGTCTATCCCACAAAAGACTCATCCCGCCTGTTAAAAGAGGCAGGGGCAAGTGAGATCAAATACAATGTGGAGACCATGGACAGGGAGATCTACGACAGGTACTGTAAAAAGCCTCCTCTTGATTTCACGCTCCAGTGCCTGAGGGATGCTGTCAGTATAT
The DNA here is from genome assembly GCA_020724545.1 of Candidatus Methanoperedens nitratireducens. GTDB lineage: Archaea > Halobacteriota > Methanosarcinia > Methanosarcinales > Methanoperedenaceae > Methanoperedens > Methanoperedens nitroreducens_B. Next base: position 2,343 of record DYGR01000075.1, on the reverse strand, counting down.
TCGGAAAAAACTATGTGTTCACTAACTTCATAGTAGGGCTCGGGGAGACTGATGAGATTGTGGAAGAGCAGTATGAGGAACTTGCAAAGATGGGTGTTATTCCGATACTAAGGGCAGTAGGAGTTCATCCCCTGCGGTTCGGGGAACTGGAAGCAGAGCGCCCGACAAAAGAGAGATTACTGAAGCTTACAAAAATGGCGCGGAGAATTCTGGATAAATACGGATTGGATGCAGGTGCAGCGAAGACCATGTGCCTGCCATGCACAGGGTGCGACCTTAACCCGCATATAGACCTTTGAATATGGAACCGCAGATGAGCGTACTATTAATATTTTCGGTCAATATTAGCCTTATGGCGCTGGGGTTGCGACCCCAGACCCCTGGGGATGCGCCGCTCTTGAGCGGGGTTTAACATAATGTCAATCTATGTCTATAAGAATTTGTGATTAAAATGCTGATATCAGATATTTACGAGGAAAGCCTGAAACAGGTAAAAAAGACTGTACTCGATGCTTTGAGGGGAGAAGATGTCATGATCATTCTCTTTGGCTCACGAGCAAGGGGAGATTACAGCAGACGTTCTGATATAGATATAGGCATACTTCCAAAGAATGAGTACAGCAAGAAAAAATTAATTCTTTTAAAAGAAAAACTTGAGGAGATGAATATTCCATATAAAGTTGAAGTGGTGAACCTTTCTAAAGTTTCAAAGGTTTTCAGAGAAAAAGCACTGAAAGAAGGAGTGTTATGGAAAAGCTGAAGTTAACAGCAGAAGATGCAGGAAAGGCATTAAAAACTTTAAAAGAGATAATAGACACCCCCTACTCTGTAATAGTAAGGGATGCAGCTATTCAAAGATTTGAGTACAGCTTTGAGATATTCTGGAAATTCTTAAGAGAATATCTCAGGGTAAGAGAAGGGATAGTATGCAATTCCCCAAAATCATGCCTTAGAGAAGCTTTCACTGTCAAATTGCTAACAGAAGAAGAGACAATAAAAGCCCTTGAAATGACAGACGATAGAAATCTCACTTCCCATACCTATCGTGAAGAGCTTGCGGAGGAAATTTATGCCAAAATTGAGGATTATCACAAACTTATGGATAGAGTATATCAGCACCTCATGGAAGAGGTATAGATGACTGAAAAACTTGGAGGCGAAAGATACTCTGTACAAAAACCCTTAATAAACTATGTAACAGAATCCTCCGCGGAATATGTAACCTTTGATATTGAAGAAAATCAAGCTTCTGATACTGAGAAGGTTTTTAATCTCCTGAAAAGCCTTGATTAATATATGATTAAAGAAATTAAAATATCGCATCATGATATGACGCTGATACAGCAAGAACTGGAGGCCAATAAGCCGTATGAAGCCTGCGGCGTACTTATAGGGATTATAAATGGCAGTACGGCGCATGTAGAAAAAGCCCTGCCTGTAACCAATGCGAGGCGCACAAGGACGAGTTTTGAGCTTGATCCGAAAGAACACTATGATGCTTGGAACGATGCTGAGAAAAAGGGCAAAGAGATCATCGGGATATATCATACCCATCCTGTCTCGTCTGCCGTCCCTTCGCTCTGGGACAGGGAGACAATGGAGAACGTTACATCGGTGTGGCTTATAGCAGGCGCTGATGGGATGAGGGCGTATACATGGGACCGAGGGATAAAATCTGTAAAAATAGCTCAAGTATAAAAGAGGTAATATGTCAAAAATGTGGTCATCAAATGAAGAGTTTGATTTTGAAACTGCAAGAGACTATGCAAGTAAACTTGTACTGCTGGGTTCTGCCCAGAGAGCAGGAATATTTGAAGCTCTCTTAGAGGAAAAGGATATAGCAGCCCTGAAGCATATGCTCAATGCTGATGAGAGGGCTCTGTTCATCGTGCTTGAAGCGCTTTGTGCTTTAGGATACGTACATAAGAGGCAGGACAGGTATATCATATCTGGGAAGGCGCGGACTCTTTTCCTTGAGCGGGGCGAGGAGTATGTGGGAGGATCGCTTCCCCACTTTCTTGATATGATGAATGCGTGGCTTAAGCTTCCTGGAATAATCAAGGGGGCAAAGCCTGAGAGAGAGGAAAAGCATGATGTTTCGGCTTTCATGAATGCCATGGCATCAAGGCCTGATAAGGTCGTAGAGGAAACTGTAGACCACTGCCTTAAAAGGAAAAGTAATGCAAAAAATGTGCTTGATCTTGGGGGCGGGCCGGGCAAGTACACAAAAGCCTTTGTGAATAGAGGCTTGAATGCTGTTCTTTACGACTTACCTGATGCTATTGACTATTTGAACCCTCTCCCTTCTTTCGGCGGGAGATTCCTTCGCTCATACAACCTCTC
>DYGR01000018.1 GCA_020724545.1 Candidatus Methanoperedens nitratireducens | reverse complement strand
CTAACATAATGACCACACCCTTTTTAAGCTTTTGAATTAGCGGATGGTCTCGTGATGAGCGAGGTATTCAAATCCCATAATCCTTTCTCAAATTCTCAATCTCAGGCAGCAGTATATAATCCAGTGATGTTCCTTTTGCCTCTTTAATTCTCATTATATCAATAAGCTCCTCATACCTGCCTCCTGCAAGGCCGTTAGCGATCAGCGCAGCACCCTGAGCAGCTTCTTTAACATTTTTGACATTAAATCCTTCAATTCTTCTTACGGGCACTAAATCGAGGCGTTCTTTTAATTCATCAAAAAGCCCTTTTACTCTTGAGATTCTACCTGATACCAGGATCTCTTCAGGTTCTACTGATACTGTAAGCTGCAGTACATCTTTAATTGCACCCTCCAGATATGCTCTCAAAGCATTCTCATTCTCCATCAATCTCTCAGGCGTTTTGGTAATCGTTTCTACTCCACCTCTGAAGATGAGCTCTTTATCAAATCCCCCTATGAGATAAGCAAGCTCTGCATCCATTCCTCCCATTGAGAGAAAACCAATGTTACCTGTACTTCCTCCAATCCCATCCACGACCACTCCATTCTTTACTGCAACGGCAGCAGTATATCCAAAACCCATCTCCAGCATTATGAAGGATGTTCTACTGTAATTCTTATTGAGCCTTAATGATTGGTCATATATCCCGAGCGCGGCACAGCAGAGTTTATCAGCCGTACCCATATCGATCTTATTTAATTTCCTATAATCCGGGACTGTGGGAAGATGTATAACACCGGGTAGGAAAAAGACCGGGAGTCCGCTCTGTTTCATCCGGATTATAGATTGACGCATGCCAAGCATACTTCTCTTATCCTCTTTTTTAATAAGTGACATTAGGAACAATTCCCGCTCACCGATATCATGGATACTGGTAAGTGGAATGCCAAAGCCAGATGGGCCCACAACCAGATCAGCCCCTGTTCCTATGATTACATCTGGCATTAGCCATGGATCATTGATGATATCCCGGGTCGATATAGACCGGTCAAGGATAACCCTATTATCATCAAGGCCGCAAAAATCAAAACTCCTTGTTCCTGGATCTATACCGATTACTCTGACCATATCCCAAAGTAATCATTCTAACCCTTAATCTTTATGTTTTATCTCTTTTTATGCCTTTGCAGGCTTTCTCTCAACTACTTTTACCCAGTGACCAGGAGTCACCTCAGCAAGAACTGGAACATCGGGCGGAAGTTCATCAAAATAAACAGCTTCTTCGCTCAGTGGATGGATATTATCGTGCGGATGGATATCCCCGCCGCATACCGGACATTTTTCAGCATATGTTTTCCTTTTTTTAAGCAAGAGCATAAAACATAACCTCTCTATTTAAGTTATATTTTAACAGGCATAAGCATATTGGTTGTGGAAACTGGTTGTGGAAAAGAAAATATTAAATCAAATATAGTCATATTGCTAAAGTGGGTATTAAATGCAAGAGGAGGAGAGGACAGAAGAGAAAGAAAAGGGCAAGCCTTATACAATGGTATAGGCTTATAACTTTTAATTGGACGTCCGGACCGGGATTTGAACCCGGGTCGGGGGCTCGACAGGCCCTCATGATAGGCCGCTACACTATCCGGACTTAGCTCTTAATGAGATTCACATTAAGGGGGTTTTTGCATTTAAGCCTTTTGTTAATCACCGGCATTATGCTGAGAGCGTGAAGTTTATATAATATAATACATAACCGGATAGGAATCCAATTTAGAAAAACAGGAGTATATACAAAAGTTCGATATGAACCTGTTATTAAAACGATCAGAAATCAAACACGAGAAGATGGCTGAGAGGAAACTGGAAGCGGAACATGCATTTCTGCAATCGGTCATCGATGGCGTGAACGAGCCGATTGTGGTGATCGGAACAGATTATCGGGTGAAGCTGATGAACCGGGCTGCATGTGAATTTTCGGGATGCTCCAGAGCACCAGGGTCATTGTGCTACCAGATTTCCCATCATCGCAATACACCCTGTAACGGGGCGGAGCACTCCTGTCCGCTGGAACAGGCGCGCAAATCGGGTCTGCCAGTCACTGTAGTGCATGAACACTACCAGTCAAACGGAGAGCGGCACTTTGTTGAGATTATTGCCTCACCTCTGTGGGGAACAGACGGTACTCTTCAGGGAATCGTTGAATCGATGCGGGATATCACAGAACGCAAGCGTGCTGAGGAAGAACTGGCGCGACGGACGGCTGAGCTTGCCCGCTCGAATGCTGAACTTGAGCAATTTGCCTATGTGGTCTCACATGACCTTCAGGAGCCGCTGCGCATGATATCTGGCTTCACCAAACTTCTGGAAAAACGCTATAGAGGCAGGCTGGATAAGAGTGCTGATGAGTTCATTGCTTATATTGTGGATGGAACCGCACGGATGCAGAGGATGATCGAAGATCTGCTTGCGTACTCGCGTGTTGGAACGCGCGGCAAACCATTTGAGCCCACAGACTGCGAGGTTATCTTTGATCAGGCTATGATCAATCTTAAGGTAGCTATTGAACAAAGTGGTGCTGTGGTGACCCATGATCCTCTACCTGTTATAACGGCTGATACCATTCAAATGATCGGGTTGTTTCAAAACCTGATCAGTAACGCCATCAAGTTCAGAAGAGAGGAACCAGCGCAGGTCCATATTTCTGCAAAGATGAAGGGGAATGAGTGGGTTTTCTCTGTTCGGGATAACGGGATAGGCATAGCTCCTGAGTTGTTCGGACATCTTTTCCAGTTATTCCAGCGCCTGCATCCTGATGAATACCCGGGTACAGGTATAGGTCTTGCGACCTGCAAGAGGATTGTTGAACGACATGGCGGACGGATATGGGTTGAATCTGAAGCAGGCAAGGGCTCGATATTCTATTTTACAATACCGGTGAGAAGTTCAGCTATTCCTGAAGCATGAGAATATATCGAACAGTGCATGCATGGCGCTTTATGTCGGATTTCATTTGAGTTAAATCATCAAGATGGTTTTAAATAATTTAATATATTAATAAGTTATATAACCATTATACTTCGACAAACAATAAAATTCCATGTTATTATCAAGAATGGAAGGTATTAATGAAAAATATTGAGCAAGAATTTTTAAACGAACTCGACGCCCAGCTCTGGAAGGCCGCTGACAAACTGCGCTCTCACCTGGATGCCGCCAATTACAAACACGTGGTGTTAGGGCTGATTTTCCTTAAATACGTATCCGATGCCTTCGAAGAGCGCCAGCAAGAACTCATCGAGCTGTTTCAAAAAGACGATGGCGATAACATCTATTATATGCCACGCGAAGATTACGACAGCGACGAAGACTACCAGCAAGCCATAGAAGCCGAGCTGGAAATTAACGATTACTACACAGAGAAAAACGTCTTTTGGGTGCCAAAAATCGCCCGCTGGAACACCCTTAAAGAAAAAGTCATCCTTCCAACCAATAGCGTGATCGGGGAAAATGAGCAAGGCGAAGATGTAAAAATGCGCTCTGCATCATGGTTAATTGATAATGCTTTCGATGAAATTGAAAAAGCCAACCCAAAACTCAAAGGCATTTTAAACCGCATCAGCCAATACCAGTTGACTGACGACAAACTCATTGGTCTGGTCAATGAATTTAGCACCACCAGATTTCATGATCCAGAGTACAAGGGCGAAAAACTCAACCTGAAATCCAAAGACATTCTCGGCCATGTGTACGAATACTTCTTAGGTCAATTTGCCCTGGCTGAAGGCAAGCAGGGCGGACAGTATTATACGCCCAAATCCATTGTTACCCTGATAGTGGAAATGCTGGAGCCATACAAAGGCCGCGTGTACGATCCTGCCATGGGTAGTGGTGGCTTTTTTGTTTCCAGTGACAAATTCATTGAAGAACACGCCGAGGTAAAACACTACAACGCTGCCGAGCAGAAAAAACAAATCTCTGTGTACGGGCAAGAATCAAATCCAACCACATGGAAGCTCGCTGCCATGAACATGGCCATTCGCGGCATCGATTTTAATTTTGGCAAAAAGAACGCTGATAGTTTCTTAGACGACCAGCATCCCGACCTGCGCGCCGATTTTGTGATGGCAAACCCGCCTTTTAATATGAAGGATTGGTGGCACGAAAAACTGGCTGACGATGTGCGCTGGACGATTAACACCAACGGCGAAAAACGCATCCTTACCCCACCGGAGGGTAACGCCAACTTTGCGTGGATGTTGCACATGCTATACCACCTCGCACCCACCGGCAGTATGGCGCTGTTATTGGCCAACGGCTCCATGAGCAGTAACACCAATAACGAAGGTGAGATTCGCAGAACACTGGTCGAGCAAGACCTGGTGGAATGTATGGTGGCGCTACCGGGGCAACTGTTCACCAATACCCAGATACCCGCATGTATCTGGTTTTTAACCAAGGATAAAAGTGCGCGAAATGGCAAAAGAGATAGACGTGGGGAAGTGCTGTTTATCGACGCGCGCAATCTGGGTTATATGAAAGACCGTGTACTTCGGGATTTTAAAGAAGAAGATATCCAGAAAATTACCAATACTTTCCATCAATGGAAACGAGAGTGGTCAGAGGAGAATAACCAGGCCGGCTTCTGTTTTTCAGCTAATCTCGCCGTAATAAAAAAACACGACTTCATACTAACCCCCGGTCGTTATGTGGGCGCAGAAGCCGAAGAAGACGATGGCGTGCCTTTCGCGGAAAAAATGGCCGCACTCACCAGCCAGTTGAAAGCGCAGTTTGAAGAAAGCGACAAACTGGAAGCGCAGATCAAGAAGAATCTTGCAGGATTGGGATTTAATGTTTGATTCAAATAGGATCGTTTAAGAAGGAGAAATTCGGATTATGGATCGTAAGGAACTGTTTGACAGGTTGGAAGAACTTGAGTGGGAAGATTTTGAGGTGAAAGAGGCGAAGACTTCCATTCCCAAAAGCAGTTTTGAAACTGTTAGTGCATTTTCGAATACGAATGGTGGCTGGCTTGTTTTTGGAGTGAGTCAGGTTGACAAGACCTTCAAGATCAGTGGTGTTGATAATGCCGAGAAGATCGAGCAGGATTTCACAACTGCATTAAGAGGGGACAAATTCAATCAAACGATCAGGGTTAGGTGTGTAAAGTACAACCTTGATGGAAAAATTGTTCTTGCGTTCTATATTCCTGCATCTGAACAGAAACCTGTTTATTTTAATTCAAGAAAAAATACTTTTATACGAACCGGTAGCGGAGACCAGCGGGCAACTGATGCAGAGATAGATGCAATCTACAGGGATTCTGCTTTTGGCTTGAAGGATAAGGAACTAACAGATTTTACGATTGATGATCTTGACGGAAAAACGATCTCAGATTATAGAACTTATATGGAAAATGTAAATCCAGAGCATAGATATAACAATTTGTCAACCGATCAACTGCTTGAAAAATTACAGGTTGTAGTTAATGGCAGAATAACAGTTGGGGGCATGCTGGTCTTTGGCAAGGAGGACAATATCAATCGTATGCTTACAGATTTCAGGATAGATTACCTGGAGATTATGGGTACGTCCTATTCTGACGCCCCGACCCGGTACAGTTACAGGCTTTCTGAGGAAGAGAATCTATTCAGGTTTTATTTTAGCATATTTGAACGCCTGATAAAAAAGATCGATCTGCCTTTTACATTAAGGGCGGATGGTCTAGCAACGGACAGGCAGCCCCAGCTTATTGCGACACGTGAAGCACTGGTGAATCTTCTTATGCATTCCGATTATTTCAGCCCCATGAAACCAAGGATCAGGGTATTCCTTGACAGGATCGAGTTCCTGAATCCGGGCAGTTTGCCCAAGGATATAGAATCCATTATGAAAGAAGATTTCACAATGCCAAGAAACCCTATTGTTACAAAAATATTCAGGGTCATTAAACTGGCTGAGAACGCAGGTTCAGGTTTTGACAAAATGTTCAATGGCTGGAAGGCTTATTATAAAGACGAACCAGTGGTTTCAGGTGGCATTGATTTCTATAAGATTACATTCCCGTTAGTTAAGATCACTGAAGCTTCGGAGAAAACTTCGGAGAAAACTTCGGAGAAAACTTCGGAGAAAATAATTCTGCTTATAAGAGAAAATCCAGCTATCAGCGCAAAAGAGATTGCAGAAAAGATCGGCGTATCATCACGGGCAATTGAGATGCAAATTGCGAATTTAAAGCAGAACAAAATCATTAAACGAATCGGGCCTGACAAAGGTGGAATGTGGGAAGTGATGGAAAAATGAAGGAGCAGATAGATTATTTTGCTGATCATGTATTTAAGTATGGGATGAACAGGCTGGAAGCGCAGATTAAGCAGAATTTGGCGGGGTTGGGTTATGAGTTTTGAGATTCAAACAACCGAATATGGAAAAATTAGCGCTTCATTCTCCCAAGCGAGCTTAGCCAAACTTTGTGTTGAAAAAATTGGAGTACAAACAGGTCCTTTTGGAAGCCAACTACACAATGAAGACTACGTAGATATTGGAACTCCAATAATCACAGTAGAGCATTTAGGTGAGAATAGAATTACTTACCAGAACATGCCCTGTGTGTCTGATGAAGATAAAGCGCGCCTCTCCAAGTATTGCCTACAAGAAGGTGATATCGTTTTTTCTCGCGTTGGTTCTGTGGATCGGCGTGCACTTGTTAGGCAAGAAGAAGATGGATGGCTATTTTCAGGCCGTTGCTTGCGAGTACGAGTTGATACGGCAAAAATTGATCCTGTGTATCTGTCCTATTTCTTTGGTTTAGAGGGTTTTAAAAACTACATTAAAAGCATTGCTGTTGGTGCAACAATGCCTTCAATAAACACGAAAATTCTTAGTGATGTTCCTATCTATTTTCCTGAGCTAGAAAATCAGAAAAAGATTGGGAAGATTCTTCAAGAGTTAGACGATAAAATCGAACTCAACCGCCAGATCAACAAGACCCTCGAAGCCATCGCGCAGGCCATATTCAAAAGCTGGTTTGTGGATTTTGAGCCTGTCAAAGCCAAAATCGCTGCCATTGAAGCAGGTGAAGATGACGAAGGCGTAACCCGCGCCGCCATGCGCGCCATCTCCGGCAAGACCGATGATGAGTTAGACAAAATGCAGGCCGAGCAGCCGGAACACTACGGCCAGCTCAAAACCACAGCCGAACTGTTCCCTGCCGCCATGCAGGATTCGGAATTGGGGGAAGTGCCGGTGGGGTGGGGATTTTCAAAAATAGGGCGTGAATTAAAAACTGTTCTTGGTGGAACGCCCAGCACAACAAATAAATCTTATTGGAAAAATGGAATGATTGCATGGATTAATTCTGGAAAAATAAATGAGTTCAGAATAACAGAACCTACTGCGTATATAACAGAAGAAGCGGTGAATAATTCCGCAACAAAACTACTTCCAAAAGGAACAACTGTTTTGGCAATTACGGGGGCAACTCTTGGACAAGTTAGCAGAATAGAAATAGATACGTGTGCAAATCAATCAGTAGTTGGTGTTATTGAATCAGAATCAATACCATCAGAATATATCTATTTTTGGATAAAACATAATATCTTCAATATTATTTCTTGGCAAAGTGGTGGTGCTCAACAACATATTAACAAAAATAATATAAATAACTCGCCTTTATTGATACCCGATAGCAGAATTCTCAACAGTTATTTGAAAATTGCAAAGCCCATATTTGATAAAGTAGCTTCCAATTGCTTTGAAAATTTAGATTTGTCACAAATTCGTGACTATCTCCTCCCCAAACTCCTCTCAGGGGAGCTATCCGTTGATGCCGTCGAGCTTGCGGAGGAAAATTGACATGGATAGTAGAAAGTTAAAAGGTGTATCAGAGACTGTTATCAAGTTTCAATCATCGCTTAAAGATGTTTTGGATGAACATCAAGAATTTCATGAAGCTTTAAATGGTGAAGAGCCTCTTAAGTTATTTGGATTAGGTGAAAAACCTGCTGAATACTTATTTGACATTAGTGATATACTGTTTTGGCTAGATTCAGAAGCCTACATGGCTGAACTTGATTTTTGGAATGGCTCTAAAGTGCGTGAAACTCACCAAGAAATATCAGATTATATTCGGGAGTCTGATCAAGGCACTGTTTTTTCAGCGCTTGTTGAAGCTGTAAAACGAAAGAGAGTAACACCTTTTGTAGGTGCTGGTTTATCTAAACCATGTCAGTTCCCTCTTTGGGGGGAGGCTATAAAAAAGCTGGTCACAAAATTAGAAGATGTTTCGACATCACAGGAAAGGGCGCTTCAACCTGCATCATCTTACCTTGAAGAAGTAAAGAGGTTACTTTCGGAGGGGAAGTATTTGGACGCTGTTCAATTATTGTACGAAAACGATAAAACTCAAGTTGAAAACTTTATCCGAAACACTTTTTCGTTGCCGACAGATGGGCAGGCGCTGGGAGAGAGAATAAGGGGGCCAATTGAATTTCTGCCTGATATTGCAGATGGATGTATCGTTACAACTAACTTCGATAGGTTGATTGAAGAAACGTACCGAAAGCGAAATAGGCCAATCGAAGGCTATATGCATGGAATACAAGATCGAAGCAAATTTGTTACCAGTCTGATACAAGGTGAGCGTTGTATTTTAAAGTTGCATGGGAATGTTGGTGATCAGAATACCTACATATTTTCTCAGCAACAATACAGTGATGCATATGGTGAAGAGATCGATTTCACAAAACCCTTGGCGAAAACATTGCGGCAAATCTTTGTAAGCAGCTCTTTAATATTTATTGGCTGTAGTCTTGAGCAGGACCGAACGCTTGATCTTTTTAGTAAAGTTGTAAAAAGTAAAGAATTTGAAATACCAGACCATTTTGCGATTTTAAATAAGCCAACTTCACATGTAGAAAAGCAAGCAAAGGAAAATCTATTATTAGAAATGAATATTCGCCCGATTTGGTACGAAATCGATTCTGACGGTGGGCACACAAAACTTGAGAAGCTACTGAAATATATTGCTGATTGCGCAAATGGTCGTGCGAGGCTAGGAGGTTTTTAATTATGAATGAAGACGAACTAGAAAAACTTTGTCTTGACTGGTTCCGAAATAATAGCTGGGATGTGGCGTATGGTCCCGATATTGCCCACGATTCATACAAACCTGAACGCAGCGATTACCAGGAGGTTGTGTTAAAACGGTATCTGCACGAAGCCCTTGTGCGCATCAATCCGCATCTCACGGCCAATGCCATTGAGCAAGCCATGGCTCTTGTTCTAAAGCCCGAAAGCCTGGATTTAGAAACCAATAACCACGCCTTTCATCGCCTATTACTGGAAGGTGTACCACTTGAATATCGAAAAGAAGACAGGACAATACACGACCGAGCCTTTTTAATAGACTTTGAAAATCTGGCTAATAACAGCTTTCTGGCGGTAAATCAGTTCACCATACAGGGAACAAAACAGCCGCGCCGCCCGGATATTGTATGCTTTATTAATGGCTTGCCTATTGCTGTGCTGGAGCTTAAAAGCCCCAACGATGAGAACGCCGATATCTGGGCTGCGTTCAATCAGCTGCAAACCTACAAAGATGAGATCAGCGACCTTTTTGTGTTTAACGAAGCGCTTGTGGTTAGTGATGGTTATAATGCCCGTATTGGCTCGCTGACAGCGAACAAAGAACGCTTTTCACCATGGCGCGCCATCAGGCACGAAGACGACAGGCCGCTATTGGATTTTCAACTGCAAACTCTGGTGCGGGGATTTTTCGACCGCGAATTGCTGCTGGATTACATCCGCTTTTTTGTGCTGTTTGAAACCGATGGCGAAATAATCACTAAGAAAATAGCCGGTTATCACCAGTTCCATGCTGTGCGTGAAGCAGTAAACGCAACTCTGATAGCCTCAAAGATACCTGATGAATATAAGTCATCTGAAACGCGTGCAACCTATGGCAAAGAAGTTGTTCCCGGCAGCAAAAAGGCCGGTGTGGTCTGGCATACCCAGGGTTCAGGAAAGAGTATTTCTATGTGTTTTTATGCCGGTAAATTGTTGCAGCAACCGGCAATGAATAATCCAACTTTGTTAGTAGTGACCGATCGCAACGACCTGGACGGCCAACTGTTCCAGACATTCTCCAATGCCCAGGAACTATTTAAGCAAACACCGGTTCAGGCTAACAGCCGTGATGAGTTGCGCCAGATGCTCTCTGAGCGGGAATCGGGCGGCATTATTTTTACCACAGTACAGAAGTTCTCACCCTTTGGGGAAGAAGTTGGCCATCCAATCTTAAACGACCGCCACAATATTGTGGTGATCTCCGATGAGGCACACAGAAGCCAGTATGGCCAAAAAGGCCACTTTAAAGATGTGAAAGATAAAGACGGCAATGTGATTGATAGCAAGCTGGTGTTCGGCTATTCCAAATACATGCGCGATGCATTGCCCAATGCCTCCTTTATTGGATTTACAGGAACACCTATTGCCCTTGAAGACAAAGATACACGTGCGGTATTTGGGGATTATGTTTCCATTTACGACATTAAAGATGCTGTAGACGATGGTTCAACCGTGCCTATTTATTACGAGTCGCGTCTGGCAAAGCTCGATCTAAACCATGCCGAAATTGAAGCGCTCTCTAAACAAGTTGATGACGTGGTAGAAGATGAAGAAGATGTATTAAATCGTGAGAAAACCAAAGGTGAATGGAGCCGCTTAGAAAAACTGGTAGGGGCGCAACCGCGCATTCAGCAGGTGGCTGCTGATTTGGTAGAGCACTTTGAAACACGCACGAAGTCGGTGGATGACAAAGAAATGAGGGATGGCAAAGCCATGATTGTGGGCATGAGCCGCGAGATTTGCGTGCATTTATACGATGCCATTGTAGCACTGCGCCTGGATTGGCACGACCCCGACCCTTCCAAAGGTGCGATTAAAATTATTATGACGGGCTCGGCTTCTGATCGCGAGTTGTTACAACCACACATCTATGACAAACAAACCAGGAAAAAATTAGAAAAACGTTTTAAAGATATTAACGACCCGCTCAAATTGGTGATTGTGCGTGATATGTGGCTCACCGGCTTTGATGTGCCATGTTGTCATACCATGTATATCGACAAACCCATGAAAGGCCACAACCTGATGCAGGCCATAGCGCGGGTAAACCGTGTATTTAAGGATAAGCCGGGCGGCCTGGTGGTAGATTACATCGGCATTGCCAGTGAATTAAAACAAGCACTGAAAAACTACACCGATGCCAAGGGTAAAGGCGAGCCCACACTGCGCGCCGAAGAGGCGTTTTCGGTGTTGTTGGAAAAAATGGATATGGTACGCGGGCTATTCCATGGTTTTGATTACAGCGACTTTGAGAACAACGCCTACGAACTGCTGGTACCATCAGCAAACCATATTCTTGGACTTGATGATGGTAAAAAACGCTTTCTAGATGCAGTGCTGGCGATTAACAAAGCCTATTCATTGTGCAACACCCTGGATGAAGCCAAAGAACTGCGTGCTGAGATTGCTTTTTTTTCGGCTATTAAAGCCGCCATTAGTAAATTCACATCTGTCGATAAAAAGCGCACTCAGGAAGAGAAAAATTCGGCTCTCAAGCAGATCCTGGATAATGCCGTGATTGCTGGAGGTGTTGCCGATGTGTTCGAGCTGGCCGGGTTGGATAAACCTGATATTGGCCTGTTGTCGGAGGAATTTTTGGAAGATGTTCGACAGATGCCTTACCGTAACCTGGCAGTAGAGCTGTTGGAAAAACTGCTCAAAGACGCAATAAAATCGAAATCCCGCAATAACGTTGTGCAGGAGATGAAATACGGCGACCGCTTAAAGGAAACACTACGCAAGTACAACAACCGTGCCATTGAAACCGCCCAGGTGATTGAAGAGCTTATTGAGATGGCTAAGGAGTTTAAAGAGGCACTGAACCGCGATGCTGAGCTTGGTCTGAATCCGGATGAGGTGGCTTTTTATGACGCCCTGGCAAATAACGAAAGCGCTGTGCGTGAATTAGGTGATGAAATTCTCAAAAAGATCGCTGTAGAAATTACAGAGAAACTGCGTAGATCCACTACAGTGGATTGGCAGGTGCGCGATAGTGTAAGAGCTAAATTACGCATTCTTGTCCGCCGTACATTGCAGCGTTACAAGTACCCGCCGGATAAGGCAGAGGATGCCGTTGAATTAGTACTGAAACAAGCTGAAGTGCTTTCAAATGCGTGGACACATTAGTGGATAATAAAGTTGGATTTAGCATTAAAATTTTAATTCAATAAGCCTATGATGCACCCAATGCCCATCATCCGCAGTCACTATACACCGTACTTGAACGATACTTTGGAGTTCTAAAGCCTGTATCCATAATCCTATGGTAAGAGAGGGGTGGAGGTGGTTATCGAAAAATATTTAAGTCATTCTTTCATTATAATCATGATATCGGGTTAGTTCCAAGACTGAGATCTTCTGACTCGATTAACTTAAAATAGAAATATCTAATGTCTCAAAGCAAAGTAATTGTTACAGGAATCGTGCAGGGTGTGGGGTTCAGACCCTTTATTTACAGGACTGCAAAGAAGCATGGCCTCAATGGCTATATAAGGAATGCCGGCAATAGCGTTGAGCTTCTCCTTGATGGAGATGAGAGAAACATTCAGGGCTTCCTGGAGAGGCTCAGGTGGGAGCACCCCCCGATGGCCGATATCCAGAGAATTACTGTATTAGATACAGAAACAGGCGAGAGATTTGAAGATTTTGTTATCCTGAAAAGCCGGGAGGATACAGAAGGTAATTCGATTATCCCTCCAGATATAGCCGTATGTAAATCATGTGTAAAGGAAATTTTTGATAAGACTAACAGGAGATATCTATATCCTTTCACTGTCTGCATGGACTGCGGTCCTCGTTTTACAACTATTGAGGCGTTTCCCTATGACCGTGAGAAAACAACCATGAGGGATTTTCCAATGTGCAGGGCATGTGCACATGAGTATTTAGATGTGGAAGACAGAAGATTCAGAGCAGAGCCGGTCTGCTGTCCTGACTGTGGACCAGAGTACGATCTATATAAGGGGGAAGAGAAGCTTGATGTCCCAGATCCCATAAAGGAGGCGGTTGATGCTATTGAGAACGGGAGGATCGTGGCTATTAAGGGTGTGGGCGGGACTCACCTGGTTACCATGACTACAGAGGATGAGCCGATCTTAAAGATCCGCACAATACTGAGCAGGAGGTATAAGCCCTTTGCAGTAATGGCAAGAGATATCGATACTGCTGCGAAGTTTGCCCATATTAACCGGATAGAGAAGGGACTGCTTGAGTCTTTCCACAGGCCAATCGTTGCTTTGAGGAAGAGAGCGGGGACAGGGATCTCAGAGCATATCGCACCAGGGCTTGACAATATCGGGGTTATGCTCCCTTACTCCGGCATTCATCACCTTCTATTTCATTATTCGAAGGAGCCTGCCTTTGTTATGACATCTGCAAACATCCCCGGCGAGCCCATGGCCATAAATAGAGACGAGATCCTGTCGCTCGGGGCTGAGTATTCGCTGATTCATAACATAAGGATCAAGAATAGATGCGATGATTCGGTTATGAAAGTCGTCGCTGACAGGGAAGTTTTTCTTCGAAGATCCAGGGGTTTTGTTCCCCGGCCTGTTGAACTCGGGAGAGAGAGCATAAAAAATGTTCTGGCACTTGGCGCGGAACTTGATGTTACGGCATGCATTCTCAAAGGCAGGAGAGCGTTCCTGTCCCAGTACGTCGGGAACACCACCAGGCTTAAGACCCTTGAATATCTCGAGGATGCAGTACATAATCTCATGGAAATAAACAGGGTCGAGGGTATAGATGTGGTTGCAGTTGACCTGCACCCGAGTTTTAATACCTCAGGGCTAGGGGAGGAACTTGCTAACAGGTTTGATGCCAGACTTATCAGATGCCAGCACCACCATGCCCATATAGCCTCTCTGATGGCAGAAAATGGTATTGATAGTATAGTGGGCATAGCCTCTGACGGCGCAGGCTATGGTCTGGATGGAACTATATGGGGCGGCGAGGTCTTCACTGTAGAAAACGGTATAGAAAATGATTTTGAAAGAGCTGGTAATCTTATGCCCCAGCCTATGCCTGGCGGTGACCTTGCAGTACGGTATCCATCCAGAATGGTGGCCGGGATACTGTCCAGGAAATACCCGGCTGATGAGCTGAAGGACGTATTGATCGAGGTAAGAGGTTTCAGGAATGAGGAAGAGATCGATGTAGTTCTAAGGCAGATCGAGAGGAGATTTAATACACCCGTGACATCAAGCACTGGCAGGGTGCTTGATGCGATCTCAGCGGTTCTGGGTATCTGCCATGAGAGAACCTATGAGGGCGAGCCAGCCCTCAGGCTTGAAGCTTTTGCTTCAAAAGGCGAAGCGACGGTGGAGATACCGGTCGTGATTAAAGAAATAGATAATAGATTCGTGCTTGATACGACTGAGCTGCTTGATGCAATTTTGCTTGCCAGGGAGAAGTACAGGTATGAAGATATAGCAGCATCTGCCCAGAAAGCCATTGCAGAAGGCCTGGCAGAGATTGCAATTCAGGCAGCCAGGATGAGAAGGATTGATTCCACAGGGATCTCTGGTGGTGTTGCCTATAATGATGCCATAGTCAGGCATATTAAAGAAAAAGCTCTTGAGGAGGGATTCAGATTCTTCACCCAGAATAAGGCACCGTGCGGGGACGGTGGCATATCTCTGGGTCAGGCGGCTCTGGCTGCATTTAATCTTTAACTCAAAGATTAAATGATAATAAAGCTGCTAATATCTATAATTATGGAAATCCAGATGATGCACGGTGCAGGTGGAGAGCTTATGAACAAGCTCTTAGCCGAATCGATTCTAAAGAACCTGACCAGCAGGAGGATTGGAGAGGTCGAGCTCGCAGACCTGGATGATGGCGCTTCAATATCCCTGGGGGATAAAGAGATCGTGGTAAGCACGGACAGCTACACCGTATCTCCCGTATTCTTCCCTGGAGGGGATATCGGGAAGCTTGCAGCCTGCGGGACAATAAATGATATCTCGGTCATGGGCGCTAAGCCGATCGCCCTTGCGAGCGCGGTCATATTAGAAGAAGGATTCCTCACAGAGGATCTTGAAAAAATTATGCACTCTATGGATGCATCATGCAGGGAGGTCGGGATCAGCGTGATAACAGGCGATACCAAGGTGATGCAGAGGAGGGCCATAGATAAGATCGTGATAACAACCACAGGTATCGGGTTCGCGGACAGGGGTAAGGTTATAAAGGACTCAAACCTTGCTGCAGGAGATAAGATTATAGTGACAGGGACTATCGGGGATCACGGCATTGCGCTCATGTCCTTTCGCGAAGGTTTCGGCTTTGAGACCACACTCCAATCAGACGTGGCTCCCCTCTGGCCCATGATAGAGGGAGCCCTGAAGATAGGGGGTATAACTGCCATGCGCGACCCGACGCGTGGAGGATTATCAGCAGCTTTGAACGACTGGGCCAGAAAATCCAGCACCGGTATAGTGATAGATGAAGAGAGTATACCCTTCAGGGATGAGGTGATCGCAGCAAGCGAGATGCTCGGCATCGATCCACTTGTTGTAACCAATGAGGGAAAAGCCATCATAGGTGTGAGACCAGAGAGCGCAGAAGAAGTCCTGGAAGCAATCCGAGCCACAGAGCTTGGAAGTAAAGCCAGGATCATAGGAGAAGTCAAAGACAAATATAAAGGAAAAGTGATCCTCAATACCGCAGTTGGCGGAAAAAGAATAATTGAGCCTCCACTCGGAGACCCGATCCCGAGGATCTGCTAGTTTCTCTATTATTCTATTATTCTATAATATTGGTCCCGTATCTGTATGCGATGTTGCATGTTCCTTCTGTTGATATCATGCACACGCCTATCGGGTTATCAGGAGTACAGGTCTTCCTGAAATTGGGACAATCCTCTGGCCTGCCTATGCCTTTGATTATGTCCTTGCATGCAGGGCACTCAAGACCGCATGCTTCATCGGATATGGTGGGGATTTCGAATCTTTTTCTGGCATCGAAATTCTCGAATTCTTCTTTTAACGTGAGGCTTGCATCCGGTATAACCGGCAGTCCCCTCCATTCCCTGCTTGCTGCTTCGAATACTTCTCCCATCATTCCCTGGGCTTTTGTGTTGCCATTATAGGTTACCGAGCGGGTGTATTCGTTCTCGACTTTAGCTTCGCCATTTTTTATCTGCTTAAGCAGCATGTATATCGATACCAGTACATCGAGCGGCTCAAATCCTGAGATTACCTGGGGTATATGGTATTTTTTGCTGAGCGGCTCGTATGGCCTGATCCCGATTATGGTTGATACATGGCCCGGGTCAATGAGCCCATCTATCTCTGTTCCCTCTCTGAGCAGGAAGTCCAGTGCTGGAGGTATCACGCGGTGGGAGCAGAGGATGCTGAAGTTACGATGGGGATTGTTCAGCAGAACCTGGGCGGTCATGGGCGCAGTGGTCTCAAAGCCTATGGCAAAGAATACTATCTCTCTTCCCGGGTTTTTTATAGCGATATCTGTAGCTTCCTGCAGGCTGTAGACAACTCTTATATCTCCACCAGCGGCTTTTTTCCTTGAAAGGGAAAGTGTAGTTCCAGGAACACGGAACATATCACCGTATATAACGACGATATTCTTCTCAGATAAATATATTGCCTCGTCTATCTCCTGAGCCGGAGTTATGCATACCGGGCATCCCGGCCCTGTAACCACTTCAATGTTCTCAGGCAGGAGGCTTCTTAGCCCGTGTTTTGTTATGGTCTGTTCATGCGTGCCGCAGACATGCATGATCCTTGCCGACTGGTTCAGGGTTTTTATTTGCTCTACTACGCGCCTGGCGATGTGGTTTTCCCTGAATAGGAACTTCATTGCTTCAGTATTTCCTCCCATACTCTCAGTGTCTCATGTGCCTCATCCGGATCCATCCGCTGTATGGCGTATCCTACATGCACAAGCACGTAGTCTCCTCTATTAGGGGTATCTATAAGGGTAATATTCACTTTTCTTTTAGCCCCCCCAAACTCTACAATGGCAGTGTCTCCATTTACTTCTATTACTCTGGCTGGTACTGCAAGGCACATCTTTATACTTCTCTATATTATGGTTTTATACTATATTCTCTGTACTACGGTTTAAAGTTTTCTCACCCGTTAATAATCGATTGATAAGCTCTGTTAGCAAGAAACTGGTTTTAATACCTGAGAAACAAGATGGTATTACCGTGCAACTGCGAAAAGTAATCCATATCTCAGGCATCTTTATTCCGGTATTAGCCACATTCTGGGAAAAGAATCAAACAATAGCCCTGGTTATGTTCGGGTTTGTTATTTATCTTACCATTGAGACCTTAAAACCAAAGATAAGCAATGGTATTCTCTCCATGGTTTATAAAGATCATGAATTAGAGAAATTTTCAATCGAGCCTTTATCATATTTCGTATCTATTCTTTCGCTCCTTTCTCTCTCTTTTTTCATCGATGAAAAGATATGTTTTGCAGCCATTGCGATTCTTGCCGCAGGGGACGGGTTTGCAGGGGTCATAGGCAAAAGATACGGGAGGCATAAACTCCCATTTAATAAGAATAAATCATGGGAAGGCTCAATATCAGGTCTTATAGCGGCATCACTGGCAGGTTTTTATTTTGCCGGTCCCATAGCTATAGTCGGAAGTGTTTTCGGGATGCTGGCCGGTGCTGTTAGTAAGCAGGATAATATTGCAGTACCTTATGCCGCGTTAATAGCAATGGTTTTAACCCGGTGGATTTGAAGAGGCTTTTTGCAATATTATCCTGCCCTCAATTTTACCTGGCATATTTATACAGGTATATCCCACAGCGGATACCACCGCTCCACATCCTTTTCAATGGGAAGTTCTTTATCCATAATAGAGCGAAGCCTGAACTCATATGTAGAGTCCCTCTGTTTTCCTTTTGGTACAAAGGGGTAGAATCTTGCCTGTTTATAATTGTATATCCAGTAAACCGTAGATTCGTTCCCGAATTTAAAAACAGCGCACAGCAGCAGCTCATCAAACCCGTGCTCTGCCAGTGTCTGGCTCACAAGGTATAATGTGGCTACAAGATCCTCAAAATCCGGGTCATTCAATATAACCCAGAGGTATCCATAGGAATCCTTCTGCATCTTATAAATGGTATTCGTTTCTTTACAGCTTCGTTGAAGCAATTCACCTATCTCGATCTGGGCATTCCTGAACCTTGAGGCTTCAATAGGTCTAAAACAAATGCCTGCGCCTTTTGATATCAGGTTAAGATTGGTACTAAGCGTGATGTAGGCTGTGGACATGGCAAACAATCTATCTGGTTTTGGTTTTGGGAGTTTGCTTCTGCCAAGCAGCGTATCCAGGAGACCCATTTAAAACTCCATCCTCCTCTCCATCTCCTCAAGCGCACGTATACGTTTCTCTACTGGCGGATGCGTTGCGAAAAAATCCATTACCGACTCACCTGATATCGCAGGGATGATGAAGAACGCCTTCATACCTTCCACTTCCCTTAAATCGCGTGATGGTACGCGTTCCATGAGCCCGCTGATTCTCATCAGGGCTGAGGCAAGATTCGAGGGACGACCTGTTATTATTGCAGAACCGCGGTCTGCTGAAAGCTCACGATACCTTGAGAGGGCGCGGATGAGAAGAAAACTCAGAATCCATACTACAATTGAGACCACCCATACTATTATCGCAGCGCCTGCGCCTCTTCGGTCACGCCCGCCCATTCCGAAAAACAGCATGTTCCTTACAAGGAAAAAGGCAACCGTGGAGAGAAAGCTTGCAATAGTCATGACGACCATATCCCGATTCTTGACATGGCTCAGCTCATGTGCAAGCACGGCCTCAAGCTCGGGCTGGCTTAACCGCTGCATCAGGGAAGTGGTAACTGCCACAACTGCGCTTCCTTTGCTCTTTCCCGTTGCAAAGGCATTGGGAACATTACTGTTCACAATAGCTATCTTTGGTTTTGGAAGATCGGCTATAGCGCAGAGTCTTGATACTGTCTCATGAAGGCGCGGTTCCTCTTCTTCACTCACAACACGTCCCCCAACGCTCCAGAGCACAAGCTTATCTGATAAGAAGAACTGGATAAACAGGAAAAATCCCGCAAAAATAATTAGATAGAATGTACCGACCCCTCCATATGCCCACAAAATAACCAGAAAGAAAAGATAGAGCGCGGCAAGCAGGAACATGGTGAATATCATGCGGGCCTGCAGTCCATAGTCATGGTACCATTTTTTCATTTTATGCTTCTCCCAGATTAACAATGTAGTTGATTATATTAAAGATTGGCGCTGGCTACGATATTAAAGGAAAAAATCGCAGAATTCACTGGCGACAACCTGCTTAAAACCCTGGAGATAAAGGATTGTGACCAGCTTTTTGGTTATCTTGCAAGGAATTCCCCACGAGAGCGCTTCTATCTGCTGATAGATGAATTTTCATATCTTGTGAAAAGCGATAAAAGGATTCTCAGTGTGCTGCAAAAGTACTGGGATACCTCTTTTGCAGCCTCAAACGTCTGCCTCTTGCTTTCAGGCTCAATGCTTGGACTCATGAGCGAAATGGTGCTATCTTATGCTTCCCCTCTTTACGGGAGGCGGAGCAGGGATATACTTTTAGAAGGACTTTCTTTCAAATATGCCAGAGAGTTTCTCAACATGCCTTTCCAGGAAGATCTTGAGCTGTACATGTCAATAGGAGGAGTGCCTGAGTATCTGATCAAAGCTTCAGAACACAAAAGCTTCAAGGATTTTATTGAGAAAGAGTTTTTCAGCAAGCACGGTTATTTCTACAGGGAACCGTACTTTATAATCTCGCAGGAATTTAAAGAGCTTAAGACCTATTTTTCCATTCTCAATGCCATAGCCTACGGCAATACGAAACCTACGGAAATAGCCAACTTCACAGGCATTGGTGTCAGGGAAATATACCCATACCTTGAGAACCTTCTTCGCCTGGGATTTATAGAAAGACAGGTTTCTGTGGTCGGAAGCCCCAAAAAAGGATTGTACCTGATAAAGGATCATGTTTTCGATTTCTGGTTCAATTTCGTATTCAAATACAGGGAAGAAATTGAAAGAGGCGTTTTTAGCCCTGAAAATGAATCATTAACGAGTTTCTTTGGGAAAAAATTCGAGGCATTTGTTTTGAAGGAGTTTATTTTCAGCCTGCTGCCATCTTTTCAAAAAATAGGAAAGTGGTGGCACAAAGAGGAGGAAATTGACATAGTTGCACTGAACGAAGAAAGCAAAGAAATTGCCTTCTTTGAGTGCAAATGGAGTACATTAAGAAAGAAAGAGACCGAGAAGATTCTCTCTGAATTAAAGCGCAAAGCAGCACTCGTGAAGTGGCAAAATCCAGAGCGCAAAGAGCGTTACGGTGTTATTGCTAAAACTATTGAAGGGAAAGAAGCTTTCAGAGAAAAAGGATACTTTGCTTTTGATCTTGAAGATTTCCAGTCGAACTTATAAATTGCACTAATGGAGAGTTTTGCGGTTTACTATATCCTGACACTATATCTTGACTTCATCAAGCAAAAACGGCGGGTAGAAGATACCGTTCTCAGTGATTATTGCGCTCACGTATTCCATTGGAGTGGCATCAAATGCAGGGTTATACACCTCAACATCAAGCGGTGCTATCTGATGGCTTCCGAAATATCTCAGCTCACCAGGATCTCTTAGCTCGATCTCGATCTCATCCTCCATGCGCTCAAAATCGAACGTGGAGACGGGCGCAGCCACGTAGAACGGTATATCATGCTCTTTTGCGAGGACTGCATGCGTATAAGTCCCTATTTTGTTAAACACTGCATCCTGCGTGATCCTGTCAGCTCCCACGATCACTTTATCAACCATGCCTTTTCGCATCACATGACCCGACATGCTGTCCGTAATAAGGGTAACCGGAATCTTGTCCTGAACCAGCTCCCAGGTGGTGATGCGGCTCCCCTGGTTCAGGGGTCGGGTTTCGCATGAGATAACCTTTATATCCTTTCCTTCAGCGCGCGCAGAGCGGATAACACCAAGGGCTGTGCCCCAGTCAACACAGGCAAGCCTGCCAGCGTTGCAGTGGGTCATGACAGTATCGCCGTCTTCAAGTAATGATGCGCCATATTCGCCCAGCCGCATATTCTTCTCCACATCCTCATCAGCTATGGCTTTTGCTTCATCGAGGATGAACATCCTTGCTTCTTTTATATTCCTTGCATCCTCGACTGCACTGATAACACGGTTAACACCCCATGAAAGATTCACGGCAGTAGGTCTTGTAGCGATGATCGTTTTGCCGGCATTCTCGATATCGTCCATTAATCCATTAAGAGAAGATGCATTACTTTTAAAAGCAGCAAGTGCAATACCAAACCCTCCTGCAGCTCCAAGAGCAGGCGCTCCCCGCACGCGCAGGCGCTTTATGGCTTCGCATAAAGAATCAACCGTGCTGCACTCGATCACTTTATATTCTCCTGGAAGAAGGGTCTGATCTATCATTATAATACTGTTTTTCTTATAGTCCCAGTCTATAGTCCTCATTGTATTCGTTTTATACTCCCGTTACATATTTAAACACTGCCGTTTTACTAAAAATTCATGATAGTTGTAAAAATAGGCGGAAGCCTGATGCACAGGGCAAAAGGACTTATAAAAGAGATAACCGATTACTCACATGCAAGCGGGCAGAGAATACTGATAGTCCCCGGAGGCTCGGTCTTCGCCGATACTGTACGAAAAGTAAATGCTTCGCAGGAAGCATCTCACTGGATGGCAATACTTGCAATGGAACAATACGGCTATTACCTGGGTGATGGAACCCGGGTGAAGCTGATTGATGATCCTGGTGCTGTTGAGGGAGTATGCATTCTTCTGCCTTACAATCTCCTTAAAAAAAAAGATGAGCTGCCGCATACATGGGATGTGACCTCTGATACTATAGCCGCATGGGTTGCGCTTAAACTTAAAGCCAGGTTTATTAAAGCAACTGATGTGGATGGGATATACATCAATGGAACATTGAAAGAAGAGATTCAGGCATCTGAGATTACAGGTATACAGACATGCGTGGATGCAGAGCTTCCTCATTTTCTCATACGGAATAAGATGAACTGCGAGATAATTAACGGAAGCTGTTCCGGTAGATTGATAAATGCTTTTGTGGGCCATTCAATCGGGACACTTATAAAGGGATAGATTTAATAACTTTTGATTCTATGAAAGTCCAGACATAAGGAGAATATTATGGCTAGAGTTGAAGCAAAAAAATGTGTATCGTGCGGAGTAAATCTTATTGAGCGCGGTTATGCGCGATTTCCATGCCCGCAGTGTGGAACAGAACTTGGAAGATGTATTAGCTGCAGGCATCAGAACAATCCTTATAAATGCCCTGTGTGTGGATTTGAGGGGCCGTGAAGAAGATGGGAGAAGTAGCAGCTAAAATAAGAGTAATGCCCTCTGGTATGGACGTTGATTTAAATAAGCTTAAAGAGGACCTTGAAAAAGTAATTCCAAAGGGGGCACGACTGCACGGATTCACTGAGGAACCAGTTGCTTTTGGTCTAAAAGCCCTTATGGTAGTGGTTAGAGTAGGCGATATTGAAGGTGGAACTGAGAAAGTCGAAGAGGCCTTCAGTAAAGTAAATGGGGTAGAAAGTGTATCTGTGATAGAACTTGGCAGGATGTAGAAATATTATTTCCTGCATGTCATATTATTTTACGGGGCCTGTAGATCAGGGGTAGATCGTTGCGTTCGCAACGCAAAGGCCGCGGGTTCGAATCCCGCCGGGTCCATTTTATCCTATAGCATTTAAACAGAATAGTGATCAAAACAATAATGGCACCAGATCTTACTTCGGATATCACATTTTTCATTTCTGCCTTTACGGCCATATTCTCAATAGTCAATCCTGTCACTGGTGTGATGACTTTTATCTCTATAACCTCACATATGAACCAGGCTGATAAGCGCCATGTTGCAAAGCGTTCTGTAGTAATTGCCTGCGTCATGGCGATCATCTTCTCGATATCAGGTGGACTTATATTAAGATTTTTTGATATCACAACAGATTCCCTGAGAATTGCAGGAGGAATCTTGCTTTTCCTTGTAGCTATGGATATGGTATTTGCAAGAGTCACGCGGGAGAGCATCACATCCGAGGAACTATCAGATGCAGCGCACAGGGAAAACATTTCAGTATTCCCGATGGCAATGCCCATGTTAACAGGACCAGGGGCAATTACAACAATTATCCTGTTTATGGAAAGAGCAGAACATATTGATCTAAAACTGATGGTGATAGCCGCTATCCTGATTACATTTGCCATTACTTTTCTAATTTTCTGGTTCTCTAATTATTTTAATAAGGTAGTTGGAGTAACAGGTACTCTGGTAATAACACGATTGATGGGGCTTTTCCTTGGGGCTATAGCTGTTACTTTTATATCTAATGGAATTAAAGGTATGTTTTTAAGTTAGGCCAATCGTTAAAGATAGATGGACTAAGATTAACATGGATATCCTGGTAGTAACCGGAAGACTGGCAGAGAATGCCGTAAGGAAATCGGTACAGAACATGGCTGATGTTCTTGTTCTGGATATAGAGGTCGCTTCATTTATTACTCCTGCCCTGCTCAAGCGGTATCTCTATGATACAAGGTATAACCTGGTATTGATTCCAGGTCTTGCATCAGGTGATTTCAGAGCGCTTGAGAGGGAATCAGGCACGCCTGTAATGCTTGGCCCAAAACATGCTGTTGATCTTGGTTTTGTGCTCTCCTATAGTGAGGATATTACCTTTTCCAGAGAAGTCCCTGCCTGTGAACTGCTGGCCAGGATGAGGCGCACAAATGCTTTTGAAAAAATAGCCGAACTTGAGGAGAGGTCAGTATCGCCATTTATTATAAAAGGAGTGAAGCTTGGCGGGAACTCACGTATGAAGGTAATGGCTGAGATAGTAGATGCAGGCCATCTATCCCGGCAGGAGCTAATGGATAAAATACTATATTTTATACAGAATGGGGCAGATATTATCGACCTTGGTATTTCTCTGGATACAGAACCAGATGAAGTTAGAAATGCTGTTGAAGTAGCAAGATCTGCAACTCTGGCGCCCATCAGCATCGATACGCTTGATCCCCTGCTAATCAATGCAGCTCTGGATGCAGGAGTGGATGCTGTACTGAGCCTGAACTCCGAGAACATCGATGAGGTAAAAGAGAACATTATTCAAAATTTGGCTACTGCGGTTATAATCCCTGATTGCGCAGGTGATTTAGAGAGTTTATTTAACAATATTGAATCAGCAAGGAATTCGGGCATCAACAATATTATAGCAGATCCTGTGCTTGAGCCGCCGGGTTATGGATTAGTGGAATCAATCAACAGGTATTATGAGTTCCGAAAGCGTGACCTGACAGTACCGCTTTTTTTTGGCGCGGGGAATGTCACAGAACTGATAGATGCCGATTCAATCGGCATTAACGCCATACTTGCTGTAAGTGCCATGGAACTTGATGCCAGCGTTTTATTCACGCCCGAGTACAGTGATAAAGCCCACAGCAGCGTATCTGAGCTAAAGGCTGCATCTATTATGATGGCGCTTGCAAGAGAAAGAGGAAGCGCCCCCAAGGATATGGGGATCGATCTCCTTAAGATTAAGGAGAAAAGAAGACGTGCGTTTAGCACTATGCCCGAAGATATAATCGAAGCTGAGGGCAGCGAAAGATGGCATCTTGACCCGGCAGGGTGCTTTAAGATCGATATCACAGATGACCAGATCATGGAGGGGAAGCTCTATCCAGGAAAGATCATAGCAAGAAATAGAAATAATTCAATCGCTGGAGCCACAGCAAAGGAAGTTCTTGATACTATCATCAGGCTTGGATTGGTCTCACGGCTTGATCATGCTGCTTATCTTGGGAGGGAACTTATGAGGGCTGAACTTGCCCTGAAATTCAAGAGGAGCTATTCACAGGATGATGAATTTTGACATAATAAAAAAATTAACAGATGATAACGAGATCTCTGAGATTCTCTATCAAGCAATGGATAATGAGCCAGTGGACATAAAAGAGGGCACAAGGCTGCTTGAATCCAGTAACCTTAACCTTCTGGGCGCAGCAGCAGATGTTCTGCGAAAGAGGAGCGCCGGTGATCTGGTTACCTTTGTCGTGGACAGGAATATAAATTATACCAATATCTGCTCTTCAAAATGCAGGTTCTGCGCATTCTACAGGAAGCCTGATGCAGAGGATGCGTATGTCCTGACGATCAAAGAGATTCTCTCAAAAGTGGATGAGGCTGTCAGGCTAGGCGCAACCCAGATCCTGCTCCAGGGAGGATTGAACCCCGATATCCAGATTGAATACTATGAGGAAATGCTCAAGCAGGTCAAAAAAAGGTTCAATGTCCAGATGCATGCTTTTTCCCCGCCTGAGATAGTGCACATGTCAAAGTTATACGGCGCCAGTATCAGGGAAACGATCCTGAGGCTCCATGATGCAGGGCTTGATTCAATACCGGGCGGAGGCGCTGAGATACTGGATGACAGGGTGCGGGGTTATATCTCGCCCGGCAAGATCGGGTGGGAGAAGTGGCAGGAGGTGATGCTGTCTGCCCATTCCCTGGGTATTCCGACCACTGCAACGATGGTCTTCGGGCATGCCGAGACTCTGGAGGAGAGGGTAAAGCACATTATCAGGATATGTGAGATGCAAAAAAAGTATAACGGGTTTACTGCTTTTATACCCTGGAGCTTCCAGTCAGAAAATACGCAGTTAAGCGGGAATTCAACTGGCATGGATTACCTCAAGATGGTCGCAGTATCGCGCATCCTTCTCAATGGATACATCAAGAATATCCAGGCCTCATGGGTCACGCAGGGCCTCTCAGTCGCCCAGGTAGCGCTGAACTTCGGCGCGAATGACCTTGGGGGAACAATGATAGAGGAAAATGTTGTTCGGGCTGCAGGGGTGCCTTTTCACAGCAAGAGCGTGGATGAGCTTGTGCATGCTGCAAAGAGATTGGGGCGGCCTGTGGCGAAGCGGGATACGCTGTATAATGTGATAGAGAGAGGTACTGGATACAATATGATTAATATGCTAAGAGATGGAAATAATTGAGATTCTCATCTATTTTTTAATCCCAGCAGTAAAAAAACTGCTGCCAGTGTCAGCAGAAGGTGTAGCATTTCAAATAGTTCTGAAATAACAGGATCAACGATATTATCAAAAGGCCCATATCTATAGAGTTCTTTAATAGAAAAAACAATTATACTGAGCCCAAAGAAAGCAAGTGGAATTTGAACTCTGGTACCTTTATTAGAGAACTCTTTTTTAAAGTCCCTTATTAGAATTAAAACTAATAAAATAAGAGCCTGACCTAATGCACCATTTAACAACTCCAGATATAACAGAGTCAAAACCTACCATCCCTTTATTTTAAATTAAAGTATCCGATTCTTTCAGCGGAATACTTCCCTATTCCCATATACGGGTTAAAAAGTCATAATAGATAAACGTTTCTATACATATATTGTTTGAGCAAATACCCCCTGATTCGACCGCATAAAGGCATTCATGCCTGGTTTTGTACATTTGGCACTATACTATATTGCTTAATCGATAGCGTAAGAGCTATTACTTTAGCTAATTAATTATATATTCTCTGAGAACATTGTTTATATAAATGCTGAACACTCAATCCACAGATGGGGTATCAAATTTAATAAAGAATAAATGGAAGATCGTACTGGCAGTTATCATTCTATTAGTCACTGCCACGTTCCTGTATATTCTACGCCCGCTGCTGGATGGCATAGTCCTGGGGATAGTCCTTGCATATGTTGCAAGACCTATGAAACAGTATCTTGACAGGTACGTCCCGAGGTTATCTCCCTACATTGCTACATTTGCTATTGTTTTTCCACTTTTTTTGATCATCGGCCTGGGTATTATAGAGCTTTTCAATCAGATTCTCTGGGTGATTCAAAACCAGGAGTATGTGGTTGGATTATTATTGAGCCTTGTTGAGAGCCTGAATCTCCCGGATTTCATCCAGGACAGGACAAGGGATATTATATTGAATTTTACTTCGTATCTTGCACCGATAATAAGGGAATTGCGTGTAGGTGATATTGCCAGGACGTCGATAATTGCTGCTATTAATATCCTCATTGCTATTCTACTCGGTTTCTACCTGCTGGTTGATGGCAGCCGTCTTGTTGAAAGAATAAAAGATATAATCCCGCAGGAAGTGGGTGATTTCTCCCAAAGATTCCTCAAGCATTTTGATGGGATCCTCTCTGCGATATTCATAGGGAATGCCTATACCGCAATCGTGGATGGACTGTTGTCATTAATTATTTTCTCCATATTTGGCTTCTCAAACGTCCTGGCACTCTCAGCTCTTATGCTCATTGCAGCAATAATTCCAATATTTGCAGGCTGGATGGTGATTGTACCACTTGCAATCTATAGATATTTTATTGAAATGGAGACACAGAGCGCAATTATTTTTCTTGCAGTCTCTTTCGTAGTGATAATAATCCTGCCTGAGCTCTTAATCAGGCCATATATTATCAACGTACAATCAAGAATACACCCTATGCTGATCATTATAGCATTTACCGGCGGCGGTCTGGTCGGCGGCATTGCCGGGTTCTTTATAGCACCGATCCTGCTTGGAGCGATAGTTGCAGCATATCGGGCGAATGCGGAACTCAGGAATACAGGGCATTTTTAGGCTGTATGCCGGGTACGATGGGTTTATAACAGATAAGGGCGAAACCGCAAGATATAAAAAATGACCGATATTAGAGAGCGGCTTTTGCATCTGGGCTATCATGATACCAGTGCACAGGCTATCCTGGATGAACTCGATACATTATTTAAAGAGATAGGTTTCGATTCGATAAAACAAGCAACAGATACTGCTCTGGAAGCAAAGGATACGATCGGATTGATCAGTTCACTAAGAGACATGATGGTTCTTCTGGAGCATAAGGGATACTACCGCCCTGATGCTCCCACAAGGCTGATAAGACTCCTTGTTAATGGTCTGAATCCTGGGAATGAGGATATCTTTGCTGTTCTGGATAGGGCCCGGATACCTCGGGAAGAGAAAAGTAAAGAGCAGGAATTCCTTGCATCCTGCGCCGCGATCACCCAGCTTGGCTATATACTCCTGAGCAGCCTAGTACCAGAAGTAAGGGCTGCCAGTTCGGGGCCTCATGTCTTTATCATAATAGACAGTTTCTCACACAATTCAGTGATACTCGTAGATTTCAGCATTGGGTCGATCAGGGAAATAGGGATCCTGCATTACCACAGAACAGAGAATTATTACAAGTTAAAAGATCTATCCGGACTGGATGAGGAGACCTCAGGGCTTCTAACAGAGTATTACTCTTTTTTCCGTGTTACCTCTGACATCGGCCTGAGCCACAATATTCATAACAACCTGGGTATCGCGTATGATAAGATGGGCAGGTACGGGGAGGCAATCGAAGAGCTAAAGGAAGCGCTAAGGCTTGATCCAGGCTATATTGAAGTGCACAACAATCTCGCTGTTACCTACAGCAGAATGGGAATGTTCGATGAAGCGATTCTGGAACTTGAAGAGGCTATCAGGCTTAGACCAGAATATACAGAGGCTCACAGCAACCTGGGTAATATATATGCAGGGCTTGGCAGATACGATGAGGCAATCCAGGAGCTGGAAGCGGCGATCAGGCTCAACCCCGGCTATGCTGGCGCCCATAATAACCTGGGGGATATCTATGCCCTGCAAAAGAGAAATGAGGAAGCAATAGAGGAATTCAATGAGGCTATCCGGCTTGATCCCGACTATTCCCCTGCCCGCAACAACCTCGGGAGTATCTATGCTGAGGTGGGCAGGTACGAGGACGCGCTCAGGGAGTTCCAGGAGGCCATAAGGCTAAATCCTGAGTTCCCTCTGGCATACCATGGCCTGGGGTTAGCCTATTATAGCCTTGGCAGTTATGAGAGGGCGTCCCATGCATTGATAAACGCGGTCTATCTTGATCCTGAACTCCTTGAATATGTGCCTGATAGGTTAGGTCTCAAAGTAAGACAGGGCGCTTTGAGGTTAAAGGGAAGAGAATAGATTGATGCTTTTTAAATTTTGTCCGGAAATTTCTGTTCATGGCATGAAGTCTTCCAGTTCTATTGTCCAGATATCTAAGTTGCCGTTTCGATTTGATGTAAATGCAATCATCCTTCCACCCGGGCTCCATACTGGATAAAAGTTGTCTTTACCTGTAACTATCTGTGTTTTACTGCTGCCGTCACTGTTCATTATCCAGATGTTGTTTAGATCAGAATAAGCTATTTTTGTTCCATCCGGACCGAATGAATAATCAAAAATTTTTTCTGCCAGCAAACTTTTTCGGCTTCCATCCGTATCCATTATCCAGAGATCACCGTGGCTTGAACGAAATGCGATTTTCTCTCCAGAAGGACTCCATTTCAGAGATAAATAAGGTTCCTCATTCCTGGTCAATTGCTTCTTCTTACTACCATCGCTGTTCATTATCCAGATATCCTCTTTTCCAGAAATATTTGAAACAAGGGCAATTTTAGTTCCATCCGGGCTCCACTGCGGCGTCCAGAATTCAGAACTTGCATCTCCCAGATCATCAGTCAGTGAGAACTGGTTTGTACCATCGCTGTTCATAACACGGATATCTCTTCTTCCAGAAACAGATGAGACGAGATAATAAACAATCTTCTTCCCATCCGGGCTCCATCTCGGGGCCACATTCAATCCCGAAGCAGTAAGCTGAACCGGGCTGCTGCCATCACTATTCATCACCCATATATTCGAATTCGATGCCATCCCGGCTCCATAAACATATTCCACGATTTCAAAGGCAATTTTAGTTCCATCCGGACTAAATACTCCACCTTCACTCACACCTGCGCCTGTATTATTTAATAATTGGACTTTATTGCTACCATCGCTGTCCATTACCCAGATCCCGGAGGATTTTGTTGAGTAGTTATTGGAAGAGAAATTAATAGAATTAAATATAATTTTTTTTCCATCAGGACTCCATGAGACAAAAAAATCATCGTCCACAGAAGTGGTGAGTTGAATTATTTGAACCTGTTGATCTGTATTATTGCTTACTGTAGCAGGAGTCCACCCAGTAGCATAAAGCAATACAATTGCAAGTACAATTATAAATATAATTGCAAATATTTTTATTATTATACTTTTAATATTAAGGGGGGTATAGCTTACACATAGTGCTGGCACTGCCATGAAACGCTCCACAATGGCATTCAACAATGCCATAACATTCATATCTTACAGTTGTGACATGAATATCCACATCAAACCAATCATCGCCTGATCCGCTTGCACCACTGAAAGTATGTGTTTTTTCCTGCCATACATCGCCACAATTAGAAAGAATGATAATACTACTGCAGAGATGAGGATAAGAATAATTGGACTCTTGAACTGGGCAAGTAGAAGCATAAGCACGTTTATTCTCTTCTTTCTGCCTACATATATCTGCTGAGCCTCTCATTAATATATCATCAGGATACTACATATTATTGATGAGAGATTCCTTGAGGACGGGGTTTAGCTTTGGCATAACATCCGGGATAATCACAACGCTTGGATTAATTGTAGGTTTACATGCCGGAACCCATTCAAAATCTGTGATTATCGGCGGCATATTGACCATAGCGATAGCAGATGCATTCTCTGATGCGCTCGGCATTCATATCTCTGAAGAATCTGAAAACAGGCATACCACACAGGAGATATGGATCTCAACGTTCTCTACTTTTTTTGCAAAATTTATTTTTGCACTGACTTTTATTGTTCCTATTTATCTATTACCGCTCACGACAGCGATTATCATAAGTATAGTCTGGGGGCTGTCTCTGCTTGGAGTCTTCAGCTTCTACATAGCAAAACAGCAAAAAGCAAAACCATGGAAGGTAGTAATGGAACACCTGCTCATAGCATTAATAGTTATAGGTATAACAAATTATGTAGGTGACTGGATCGGGGCAACCTTTGGTTAGCCTGAACCAGGGAGAGAAAATCAAATACTAAATAACAGCGCTTTTAACGGTAGCATATATATTCGGGCGAAAAAGAAGGTGAACAAATGAAACTGAATATTGGTGATGCCGATGCTTTCCTTATGGTGAGCGAAAGTGCGCACAGCGCGGATATGTATTATGCGACAGGGTTTTTAGCCCATGACCCGTTCATATACCTCAACTCCAGGGACGAGAAACTCCTTGTCTCTGACATGGAACTTGGGAGGGCAAGAAAAGAATCCAGGGTAGAGAATGTACTTCCAGCCTCCAGATACGGTATAATGGAAAAGCTCAGGAAACTTAAGGATATTGATGCTGCGTATTGTGAGATGATCGTTGAATTTTTAAATTCCGAGGCAGTGAAGCGTATCGCAGTACCTTATAACTTCTCGGTACAGCTTGCGGATTGCATGAGGGGGGAAAGCTTTGATGTGCTCCCGGTAAAAAGTCCTTTTCGAGAGATGCGTGAGGTAAAAACAGAGTATGAAGTTGCAGCAATAGAAAAAGTCCAGAGGGCGGGTGAGCGGGCGCTTGCAGATGGGATTTCTGCGATCAGGAACGCCTCTGTCAGGAACGGGGTGCTGTGGCAGGAGAACGGGCCTCTCAGAGCAGAGGATGTAAGGGCAATAATCGAGATCTCGCTTCTCTCACTGGGATGCGAGGCATCTGATATCATTATTGCGTGCGGGCGGGGGAGCAGTGATCCCCACTGGCATGGAGAGGGGAATCTGCTTGCTGATGAGCCCATTGTTATCGATATGGTGCCGCGCTCCAAAAAAGAGAGGTACTACTCTGACATGACAAGAACGGTAGTACGCGGAACTCCTGCCGGGGAACTGGAGGATATGTACTCTGCTGTCAGGGATGCACAGGCTGCTGCGATTAATAAGATAAGAGCAGGTATCACAGGCAGTGATATTCACAACATCGTATGCGATGTACTGGAAGAGAGGGGATACGAGACCGCAAGGGGCAGGAGCGGAGAGTTCACAGAGGGTTTTATCCACTCAACAGGGCATGGGGTGGGGCTTGATATCCATGAGGGCCCGAACCTGAGCGAAAGCGGCAGGGAACTGAGAGCAGGCTGTGTTGTCACGGTTGAACCCGGTCTCTATTACAGAGAAATAGGCGGAGTAAGGATAGAGGATGTTGTGGTCGTGGCCCACAGCGGATGCAAGAATTTAACTATGTTCGGGAAGAATCTGGTGCTAGATGAATAAGGAAGATGAGATTATAGAAAAATACAGACAGGCCGGGAGAATACTCACCGAAGTACGCGCAGAGGCTGTTAAAAAGGTAGATATCGGCGTAAGCCTGCTTTCTGTTGCTGAGTTCACCGAGAACCTGATACGTGAGAGGGGAGGTGAGCCTGCGTTTCCTGTGAACATATCCAGAAATGATGAGGCAGCGCATTCAACCCCATCGTTCAATGATAAGGCGGTTTTTGGAGAGGATATGGTGAAGCTGGATATCGGGGTACATATAGACGGCTATATTGCCGATACCGCGATAACTGTTGATCTCTCGGGCAATCCAGAGCTTGTCGAGGCTTCAGAATCTGCTCTTGCAGAGGCAATCAAGCTTATCCGTGCAGGTGTGAACACCTCTGATATCGGAGGCGTAATAGAGGATGCAATAAGTTCATTCGGATACAGGCCTGTAATCAACCTCACGGGGCACGGGCTTGAGCAGTATATCCAGCATGCTCCGCCTGCGATTCCGAACAAGAGGATGCCGCACGGGGTGACACTCGATGAAGGGGATATAGTTGCTATAGAACCTTTCGCCACAGACGGTGCAGGAAAGATCTACGATGCAGGGAACGCTGAGATCTATCATATTGTTTCAGATAAGCCTGTGCGCCATCCCTCAGCCAGGAAGCTGCTTGAGGAGATAAAGAAGTATAAGACACTGCCGTTTGCGAAAAGATGGCTTGGCAGCAATATCGATTTTGCCATAGTGCAACTGGTAAAAGCTAATATAATCAGACCATACCCTGTACTGAAGGAGATCGAGGGCGGACTTATCTCGCAGGCTGAACATACTGTGATCGTTACAGCAGACGGGTGTGAGGTCATAACCAGATGAGGCTTTTTTTTGCTTTTGTTCTCATAGCCCTGACTGCAGTAGCTGGAGGAGCAGAGCGTTTATGGGTTAATGATATTACAGTAAATAAATACAATATGACATGGAACTATATCGAGACTTATACAGGCACAGATTCAATAGCGTACAGGATCAGTATCGATAGCAATAATGACAGTTTTATCAATGCATGGGAGCTCCTGAACGCAGACAGGGAGATGCGAAAATGGCTTAAAGATACGATTGAGGGAGAACCGGATGTCAGGATAGATAACGAGACACGGGGGATCGAGATGATGGATGTTGGTTCTGCATTATCACCTGAGGCAATTGGGGAGACGCACGTACCCGGTACTATAGTGAACGAATACAGTGTCATCTACAGGTTTAAAGACAGTATTCTTAACGCAAGCAGCATATGGTTCCTCGGGCAGGCAAAAACCCGGGTTACCATTGCTATGCCTGCAGGGGTTGATATCATAGATATCAGCGGTATGGATAATATTACAAAAAATATTACAGATCATACAGAGATTACAGGATACTTCAGTGAGATATCAAAGGATCGGGGAGAGATAACCCTGAATCTGACAGGGAACACTTCGTTTCGGGCACCCGATGCTAATTCTGATGTTAATGTCTCAAATGTTACTTCGACTGCGCCGGCAGGATCAGAAGAAGAAGAGAGCGCAGCAAAGCCCATGGCGTTATCAAAGATAAGAGGCGCGGTTATTATCGGGATTGGGTCTGTGATCATCCTGTTGATATATCTCTTTAAGATAAAAAGAGGGTAGCCTGTGGGTGTTTTTAAGATTAAGATCTAGATCTAAATGACACGGGATAAACGCACTGTTAAGTTTACAAAGCCGATCGTATCAGACGAGGATGGGCTGCGGCTTGCCACACCTGAGATTGTGGCAAAATATATAGCGAAGCGGCTGAAAACAGATATAATAGCAGATCTGGGCTGCGGGATAGGAGGGCAGGTGATCTTCTTTGCAAAAGAATGCAAGAAAGTCTATGCGGTTGAGAGAGATCCGAAAAAACTTGAATATGCAAAAAAGAATTGCGAGACCTACAATGTTAAAAATATCGAATTCATCCCTGGCGATGCGCTATCGGAGAATACGAAAGCTCGGGTATCGGATGCTGATATCATCTTCTCCGATCCTGCGCGCCCTTTAGCAGAGAAAGAGCGAACACTGGAGAACCTCGAACCTCCTATCACCGGGATATTGAAGCTCTACTCCGATATCACGGAGAAGTTTGCGTTCCATGCCCCGCCGCAGATGCCGCCAGCACGGATAACCCTGGACTGCGAGCGCGAGTACCTGTCACTAAACGGCCAGTTAAATAGACTTACCCTTTATTTTGATGATCTCAAACGATGCGAGCGAAGTGCGGTTGTGCTCCCTGGCAAATCGCATCTCTGCTCCTCTGATGCACCTTCGATTAAAACAGGTCACCTGAGAGCGTATGTTTATGAGCCGCAGCCCTCGGTCGTGAAGGCAGAGCTTATAAACGAACTGGCTCAGATAATAGCAGGCGATCAGATATTCTATTATAAGGGGGATGAGAGGCGCATCCTTCTTACCTCCTCAGAGATTATCGACTCGCCTTTTTTTAAGGATAATTACAGGGTTGTGGGCAGGACTGAGAGGGATATTCATACGATGAGGGAGATCTTCAGGGAAGAAAAAGCAGGAAAAGTTGTTCTGCGTTTTGATATTGAGCCTGAGAGATACTGGGATATCAGAAAAAAGCTTGAGGAGGGATTGAGAGGAGAAAGGACTCTGCATGTGTTCGGGTTCGGGGATGAGGTGGTGGTGTGTGAGAAAATTAAATCCCGAAGGCTATGACAAGTAGAATTAATTAAACGAAAGCTATTTATTCTAACGAGTGGTTGGATGGTGTGAGGCGATTGCATGGATTTAGACCCGTACCTGGATGAACTTAAAGCGAAAAAGCTTTCAAAAAGTGCTGTATCAAATTATCAAAAGACCCTGACTTTACTTAACGAATTCAAGCCAATAGAAACAATTGCCAAGGCCGATTTAATAGCGTTCTTCAATCAGTTGGAATGCGCAGAAAGCACTTTGAGGCTACACCAGAGCCTTATCAAGAAGTTCTTTAGCGATATCGGCAAGCCTGATGTGGTAGCATGGATCAAGAGAATACAACCAAAGGAAACCCTGCGATCTGATGACATCCTGACACCTGACGACATAAACCGCATGATAGAAGCAACTGAAAGCCATTACTTCAAGGCTCTTATTGCGTTCTTGTTTGAAACGGGCTGCCGTATCTCGGAGGCTAATAAACTAAGATACAAAGATTTTCAGGATACAGACCAGGGAATGATAGTTAATATTCCAACAACCAAGACCGCTGCAGGATACAGAAAAGTAATCCTGCCATTCAGCAGCCAGTATCTCAGGAATCTAAAGGCTTATACAAATTGCACCAAAGACGATATTGTGTTTGTACTGAAGAGTACGGCCACTCATGATAACATTAAAAAAATAGCGAAGAAAGCAGGGATAGATAAGCCCATCAGCCCGCACAAGTTCAGGCACGCCCAGGCAACCGATATGGTCAGGCGCAGATACAACGAAGCCATAATCCGAAAGAAGCTAGGCTGGACACCTACAAGTGGGATGATTTCACGTTACCAGCACCTGAACGACGAAGACGTGATCGTTGCAACCCTGGAGAACGCAGGAAAGGCCGCACCACACACGGCGCCGAGGACTGAGATCAAAGAAGCAGAAAAAATTTCCATAGCGGATGCAGCCATGCAATTCAGCAAGCTCTCTGAGGAGAATCAGGAACTTAAAGAGCGCCTCGATAAGCGCGATGCAGAGGTGGAAGAGATGCAGGAGCAGTTAAAATTGGTTATGGCTGCGCTGTCTGAGGTGAGGAAGAGCGACTAATTTCTTATTTTTTCTTTATCTTTTTAAAATTCCTAATATTCTTAACATTTTTAACTTATTTAAAAGTGGTTAGTCCGACAACGAAAAACGACCGAAAACTATTTTCAAGCAGAGCGCTTTTTGCATGGATGACAAACAAAAGTAAGCCCGGCGGCAGTTACCAGCCGTCCGCCAGGCCATATGCAGCTACAAGCGCACGCTGACATTATTGGTGGCGTGGCTAATATATGTTTGCGTTTTGGCTTTTTTAGGTTTACTTTCTAAAAAATTAAAATAAGATAGGAGAATAAAAAAATGAAAGAACCGATAGTCCGCGGGATAAGCTTCCCTAAAGAAACTTTTGAGGAGATGGAACAAAAACGTGGATGGATGCCCAGGAGTGTGTTTGTCACATGGGCCGTTAAACAGGCGCTAAAAAGAGAGCTGCCGGGGCGCACATAAAAATGACCGGTGACAATCTCAAAAAGTTCGCTCGCGAGCGCATGAAAGAGCAGGGCGAGCAGATCAGGCGCTGGGCAGCAGATGGCAGCAACCCGGAGTTTGCGGCCTTTTGCCTTGAACTGATGGCAGCCGCTGAGGTGAAAA
Organism: Candidatus Methanoperedens nitratireducens; assembly: GCA_020724545.1. Taxonomy (GTDB): domain Archaea; phylum Halobacteriota; class Methanosarcinia; order Methanosarcinales; family Methanoperedenaceae; genus Methanoperedens; species Methanoperedens nitroreducens_B. Next base: position 19,567 of record DYGR01000018.1, on the reverse strand, counting down.
ACTGAAAAGAAGAATAGAGGGGCGCCTGAAAAAGAGCCAAAGAGGCGCCCCAACACAGAAATAACAACATAGATTGTATGCGCTACGCTGGAATAAAGCTTTCGGTGCATTACATAAACTTTTGAATTGTGGTGGTACGGCTGTTGGGCTGAAAAGGGACAGCGAAAAAAAGAAGGAGGAGACGCAAAAATGGACACAGAGATAGCAACGCAAAAAGCAAACGATGACAAGATCCTAAAAAAACACGAGACCGATATAACCAGAGTGTATGACCGCCTGATATCAAGAAAAGATGTATGGGCTCAGCAGGCACGAAAGCCAGACGAAAGCGGGAAATTTGGATACTTCAAAAAAGATTCGCTGACACCAGAATTGATCCTGAGATCGGTTGAAACAACTGCCGTAACGATTGGGGCATACTGCATCAACAACAAGGACAACACGGTACGCAACCCACAGATCGACATTGATAACCACGATGGCAATACAGATGTCAGAACTGATGCAAAGAAAATCTATGATGAACTTGTGAAGGCAGGAGCGCACCCCTACATCGAGGCCTCAAGCGGAACGATAGAAGGTGGGGCACATATCGGAATAATATGCCAGCCTACACCGGCCGGCCAGGCAAAATGTTTCCTGGAAAATATCCTAAAAAAACTTGCACTTGATCATGAAGTTTTTCCGAAACAAACAGAGATCGGGAAAGATGGTTTTGGTAATCTGGTCAAGCTGCCATTTCAGTACAACAACCGGACCAGGTCCAGGTCTACGATACTCGATCCTGAGACCCTCGAACCAATGGAGACAGAGCAGGCAGTAGAATATATGCTGGGCCTGCCCGATACACATATACCAGAAACCGGCCAGGACAAAATAAGAGTAGATAAGCTAGGCCAACAGGAGAGAACAGATATCCTTGAATTCCTGGAGGATCCTGGAAATAAAATCAAACCGTGTGTGGTAGCGTGCTTCAAAGAGGTGTGGGTTCTACACGGGAAAAACGATGAGGGGCACAATTTCAGGTTTGCAGTATGCACAGAACTGATCGGGGCGGGCGCGTCTGATGAAATGGTCCTGGAATATTTCTCAATCCAGCCCGATTTCAGTGTATCAGATTCAAAATACCAGATCAACCAGATCAGGGAGAAGGGATATAAGGCCACTGGATGCAAAAAATTGAGGACGCAATGCAAAACTCTCCTCAAAGATCGGTGCGAGACCTGCGAGAGAAAGCCGGTGAAGAGGACAAAAACTGAGGACTCTGAAGTACAACCACAGGAAGACGCGGAAGAAGTCCCGCAGCATATCAAAGATCGTGCATTTGAGATCATGACCACAAATAATCCTGTAAAGTTCATTCTCGATACTCACCAGAAAATGCATGTGGGTGACGAGAATCTTGCTAAAAACCTGCTGGTTTCTATCGGCTGTCAATCCGTATTGAACAGTGACGGTATCCATCCGAAAGTTAGCGGCGAGAGCGGGAAAGGCAAGACCCACTGCTGTAAGACTATGGCGCACCTTCTACCAAAAGAATACTGCATTGAGGGCACGCTGTCCGATAAAGTGATCTACTACATGGAGGACGAGCTCAAGCCTGGCAGCGTAGTTTTCAGTGACGATGTGGATCTCAGTGGGGCGCTTGAAGGGGTTATCAAGCGTGCTACTACGAACTATCAATCAGGCGATATCTACCGCACTATGGACGTTAACAGGAATCCCAGGACGCTCACCATCCCGCCCAGGGTTGCCTGGTGGCTCACATCAGTTGATGATGACCAGAGCCTTCAGCTCCTAAACCGGCAGTTCAGCGGCGGCGTGGACGAATCCCCGGAACAGGACGAAAAAGTCCTTAAATTTCAGAAAGAGAAGGATAAAGAAGGCAGTGTGGGACTACCTGTAGACGATGATGTAGAGTTGTGCAGAGAAATATTCAGGCAGATCAAGAAACGAACATTCCATGTCAAGATACCATATGCAGACGGTATTGAATGGCGGGACAAGAGCAACAGGCGGAATTATCCAATTTTTTCAGATATAATCAAGGCCTTTGCGGTCCTGAGGTTCAGACAGCGGCCCATAGTAGATGGGTATCTTCTTGCAGCTATTGAAGACTACGAAGCGGCTAAAGAGTTGTACTGCAGCAGAGCTGAGAACCAGGGGCTAAAGCTGACAGGTGGCGAGCTTAAGCTATGTAGAACGCTGCACCAACTCAGCCAGCTTCAAGGTGAGTGTGATCTAAAAGATCTAGTAAGGGCACTGGGGTTATCACGGGGCAGAGTGCACCAATTGATACACGGCAGAAAAGACAGACAGGAATCCGGGCTTATACACAAAGTCAAAGGGCTGCATGTCGAAAGACGGACTACTAAAACAGATGAGGATGAGAGTACTACAAAGAACTTCTACTCAATCGAGGGTTTCGATGCGCTGGGAAGTTTCGGTGATGTTGTATCTCTATCAGAAGAATCAAAAGCTGACTATTACCACTATTACCACACTGTTACACCACTGTTACCAAAAGAAAAGAATAACAGTAGACAGAATGTTACCAAAGTTACACTAAATAAGAATACAGAAGATAGTCAGATTTTAGAAATTGATCAACTTTCAAAAAACGACAAAAAACCTGACTCTCTCTCTGTGCGATCTCAAAAAACGTGTAACTCTGGTAAAAGTCATCCGCTCGATAGCGAAAACGATGGTAACAGTGTGGGAAATAGTGCGGTAACAACGCATGATAAAGCGGCGCAGCATATCGAAAATGACCTGGTAATAGTGGGTACTGTACTGCCTGAAGACCCCCCGCCTGAAGATAACAATGAGCCAACCGATGCCGAAATCGCTGGTAATAGTGCTGATAATAGTGCTTGTAATAGCGCTGGCAACAGTCCAATGACATCACCATCCACCACACCCGAAGATGGTAACACCACCAGCACCACAGCAGAGCAACCAGGACAGCACCAGAGTTTTTGCTGGGAAGCCTTATCACCTCTGGAAGAAGCAGCACGAGCAGCCCGGGTTGAAAAATACCGAGCGAGGGGCTGATATAATGACCACGCTCTGTGACAAAACGCGGCACGTCAGCACAATGGTAGCAAACTCCTACAGCACAGCCAGGAGGGTATGACCATGTCCGAAACCTCATTCGTCCAGACCCTGCTGGCTGCAGGTGTCAAGTCCACACACCTGTATCTTACCATAGACGGCAAGACGATTTGCTTCAAGTGCGACAAGGAAATAAAAGGATCACATTGGAAAGGCATCTGGGTTCTTGGGCAGCAATTTGAAGAAAACGGTGATAGGGTTTACATTTATGCCCTGTGCAAACGATGTCTCAAAAAGAGTGTGGGCAAAAAAACAGGAAAGGTAAAAGAGAAATGGGCAATCTGGTTCGAAGAAGAGATCATAGCAAGGCTGAGCATGGGAAAACACCCGCGGCTGAAATTACATTACGATCCAGCAGATCCTGCAGAAAATCAAAAAAAGACAGGGGATGATAAAAATGAGGTTTAATAATCTTCATTTCAACCACCCGGATCTCAAAAAATGCCCGCGCTGTGGTTCATACGATTCACAGCGTCGGCGTAACAACCGTGATTACAAGTGCTCAGGTTGTGGCAATCACTTCAGGCTGCCGAGGAGGCGAGCATGACCGCCGAAGTGATACTCACAAAGAAAAAAGAAATGGATCTGTTCACACTGGACGGGCTTACTAAACAGACCGGCGTTTCTTCCGAACAGTGGGACACATACATTATAAAAGAATTGATAGATAATGCGATAGATGCGTGTGAATCTGCGGGAATAGAAAAACCGGAAGTCCATATCACCATAAATGAGAGCAGCATCTCTGTAAAAGATAATGCAAACGGCATAACAAAAGAGATACTGGATAAAATAATTGACATCAATACATATGTTGGCTCAAAACACTATTTCAAGAGACCTGCACGTGGTGCGCAGGGTAATGCTCTTCTAACCATTTTGTCAATACCTTATGTATTCAAAAAAATAGTCAATACTGTAATTATACAGAGCAGGGGTAAGGAATACAGGATAAACTGTGAACATGATGAAATTTATCAAAATTCGAGACTTGCATATACGTACACTGAAACGGATGCAATTACAAACGGCACTGAAATAACGGTTAACATACCACCATCTGATTTCAACAATAGATACTACTATTACGATCAAAGAGAATATTATAAAAAAATTATAAATAATTTTGCTGTATTTAATCCGTATTGTACTTTCAAAGCTGAGATACACGGTGATCAGGTTTTCCATGACAGAATAGGGGATATTCGGAAAACCAAAAGTGGAAAAGAGTCTGTTCACTGGTATAGTTACCAGGCATTCAAAGACCTGGTTCATGCATACATACGGGAAGGGTACGGCGATATATCGATTAAAAACTTTTGTATTGAAAGATTCACTGGAATCAGCAACAGTACAAAAAACGAAGTTTTATTAAATTTAATGCAGTCAAAATATCTTAACGACTTTTTAAACAACCATGCAGACATAGAACAGTTATACAAAAACTTAAAAACTGAATGCAGGGTAGTGAATCCATCTATTCTGGGTGAAATAGGTAAAGACAGGCTATTAGCTTTCTTTGGGGATGATGCTAGAAGCGCAAGGTACAAAAAGATCGAAGGTAACCTTGAAGTAAATGGCTGCATAACCCCGTTCGTGCTCGAAGGCGCAGCAGTGCAATCAGAATCAAATCATAAATCAACGATGTATCCGGGTTTGAACAACAGTCCTCTAGTCTGGGATAACAGTATATCAAATTATGTTTTTGGTGACATGTCAGATTTTCGTGTTGGCTACCATGACGGTGTTTTTATGGCCGTCCATTTAATTTGTCCAAACATTGCCTTTTCATCATACAGCAAGGCACAATTTGACTTGTCACCTTTTTACGGAGCAATCGAAGAAGTTTTAAAAAGTATTCTCAAGGACTATTATGAATTAAGGGATAAAGCGAACAAAGAACGACAGAAAGCTTACAGGCAGGAGAGAAAAGAGAAAGAAGAAAAAGAGAAGCAGGAGAAGCGAGAACAGAAGACCAAAGAGAAAGAAAAAAAGAAATCCATAAAAGAAATCTTCCGTGAGACCTGGCAAAAAGCACTTGATGAAACTACCAACAACGGCAAATACGCAGCGGATATAAGGCAGGTATTCTACAAGCACAGGCCGCTGATCGAAGAAACATCAGGAAAGATAAATTACGATTATTACAGCTCACTGGTCGAAGAACTGGAAAGGGAAGCTGGTAAGAGGTTAGTGAATAGAGAGACAAGAGGGGAACTTGTCCATCCAAGAAGTACAGAACGAAAGCCCATCAATACCAAATTTGCTAATACATATTATGCGCCATCACATGAATTTAATAAAATTCTCTATATAGAAAAAAGAGGTTTTCTTGATGTTCTAATCGAGAATGAGATCCACAGCAGGTACGACATGGCCTTAATCGGAGGACAGGGTTTTCTCACATGGGACATAAAAAAACTGATCAACGATACCGTCAACGGCTCTAGCGGTGAGATCAATGTATACTGCTTGCATGACTGTGATATCTCAGGGATTCAGATATTGAACGCAGCACGAAAGGAACACTACACCGAAGGTACAAAAGTTAATATCATCGACATGGGAATCACACCGGGAGAGGCAATAAGAAAAAAATATCTGAGTGAATCCAGCACATCAAAAAAATCTTATAATTATGAGACCGTGCAGGACATAATCAGTAAAGATGAGTTTGAATGGTTAACACATAAAGAAGGGCACAGGGTTGAGCTTAACATATTCAGTCCATCAGAATTTGTGGGTTATGTTGAGACAAAGCTAAAGGAATTCGGAGTCACTGAAAAAGTAATACCGCCGACTGAGGTAATCGAGGATCATATCAACAAAACCATTGAATCAGAGAAAGAGGATATGATAAATGACGCTGTAGCAGAGGGGCTTTCAGAACTTAACGAGTTATTCTATAAAATCAAATCTGTGGTTGTGGGTGAATATGATATCCGGAAAACCTTAGAAAACGACTTTGAAGAACATATCCAGATCGATCCTGCCGCGATCCAGGAGGATGTCAAATTAGACCTGGACGAAAATCCGGTACAGTCGTGGAGGCACTTCACTGAAGTTCATGTAAAGAAGCAGCTTAATGATATCGATGGGTGGGATGACCATATAAGAAACGTGGTAAAGGCAAATACTGATAGCAGGGTGCTGGATATCCTAAAGTCTGTTGTTGAAGAAATCTCCAAAAATCAGGATTTTAACATATCTTCGAGAGGATTGTAAGCTTTGCTAACTCAATTTTCTAGTTTTTTAGAAAATCGTATTTTTTGGAGTTTTCATCCCGATTGCTTAAAAAAGGACATTAAAACATATATAGAGGATTTTGATTAACCTTGTTTTCTCACCCAGATAAATGCAATGATGGCATTTTTTCTGACATTTGGATATATTGTATTGTTACTCATTCCTTTTCAACCACTTTTTTGTAAATTTTTGATCCTTCTTCGATAGCTACCGCTATACAATTCTTTGTTTCTTCAAAGTTAAGAGTTGATATAGATTGAATCCAAATGCTGTAAATACCATTTTGACTGCTGCCCTGGCAACGGTTGTAACCATAATATGCCCTGATTTGAATACATTTTTAATCACTGCATAGGGTCTTTCTCCAGGTGCTCTTTTCTTGCTAATTCGTTTGTTATTCAGAGAGATCAATCTGACTATCGTGTACTGATGCCGTTGTAGTCTCGATCTTCCTTATAAGACCGTAATCAACATCTTCCTTTGAGTGAAACTTATACCCGAAGTATGACTTACTGTTCTTTTTTACCCAGGTACCATCTTTACTTCTTCGTGTTTTTGCCTCATCACCTCTTGGTTTATCTGCTTTTGCATGTCCTGGATCAGATGTTATAAATGTTGCATCCTGTATAACCCCCTTTTTTACCTTCAATCCCTTTGAATCAAGCTGTCGCTGTAATTCTTTCCAGATTTCTTTGTCCTTACCTTTTTTGCTTAACCGCTCTCGAAAAGTCCAGACTGTTGTGAAATCAGGTATGTTTTCAGGAAAACCTAAAAACTTGCGGAAGGATATCCTGTCGGTGATTTGTCGTTCAAGTTCTGGATCAGAAAGACCATGCCACTCCTGTAAAATCAGAGTCTTGATCATTACAACTTCATCGATATTAGGACGTCCACCCTTTTCACTTTTGTTGTCAAACATATCTTTCACTATCGGTCTAAATGATTCCCAGTTGATCAATGAATCAATCTCGTTTAATTTGTCTCCCAAAAGCTTTACCTTCTCATACTCTTCTCTAAATGCAAAATGCAAAAGCTATAAATGACATAATGTACTAAATATAGTTGTTATGTATTAAATACTTTGTCACAGGGTTTTTCAAAATTCTCTATACTTAAAACGAAATAAAACATATGTCATAAGCAGCAGCAGAACCCTAAAAGAACCAGGATGATATCCATGTCAACCAGCACCCGCAAGAATAAAGGCTCGAAGAAGAAAAGAGTTTGTCGTATTTGGGCAGACGAGGAGGACGATTTACTCGCAAGGGTATATCCCCATCTTTCTTCCAGCGAACTTCAAAAACTATTTCCAGACAGAACAACGGATGCCATAGACATGCGCGCAAGTCACCTTGGTGTGAAAAAGACTGCTGAGTACATCAGAGCCGTTAATTCGGCGAACCCCTCCAAGCACGGCATCGCACATTTCGCCGACTATCCTGTAGAAGCCCTTGCTGCGAGGCACCCTGATCTTAAGCAGGCATACGACGACATCCTGAACCAACTGCTGGCGCATCCAAAAGTTGACCCGGAGAACACTCTTATTGTAGAACTGCTCAAGGAAGCTGTGTTACATAAAGTTACGCAGTTCATGCTCATGCGCGACAGGATCGAAAAAGACCTGAAGGGCAAACAGCTTATTATAAATCCAAGGACAGGCACAGAAACCTGGATAGAGGCAAGATACCCGCACTCACCTGATATAGCAGCGGATTCGAAGCTGGCAAGGCAGATTCTGAAAGACCTCTGGATAATAACCGAGCAGGAACAGAAAGTGGACATAGGCTATCTCAGACTGCTCTGGGAAGATGATGAAGAAGAGGATAACTCAAAATAAGCAGGATTGCCTGGTCGAGCCTGGTTTAAGAAACGTTCTCCAGGCGAGGAATTCATTGAGTATAACAAGAAAAACATACTCCTTTTTTTTTTATCTTCCAGCGCTGGGCAAAGCCCAGACCCCAGGGAAGCGCCGCCTGAAGGCGGTGGAAAAGCGTGTTCACCAATCCTGTACAACGCAAGCACACATCAAGCAGCAGGTGCGCGGACTGCTCTCTCAAAGACGTATGAGTTTTTACCTTTCTTTTTTACTGAAACAACACCTATTTATATTCTTATACTTTATATTTCTCCAGCTTCTTCACAAAATCAGCCATGTGTATTGGTTTTGGCATGTAGTCATTAAATCCTGCTTCGAGAAACCTTTGTCTATCCCCTTCCATAGCATATGCAGTAAAAGCTATCACTGGTACGTCTTCATACTGAGGCTTGCTTTTAATTATCCTTGTAATTTCAAACCCATTCATGTCAGGCAGCCCTAGATCCATGATTATTAAATCATAGATATCTTTTTCAGTTTTCTTGATTGCCTCTGCTCCATCGAACGCTTCATCCACACTAAAACCCTGTGCTTTGAGTATCTCAGCAACCAGTTCCATGTTGAAACGGTTGTCCTCTACCACAAGTACTTTCATTATTTTTCCTCCTGTTTTTTCGCTTCAAGCGGCAGTAAGAACGTAAAAGTACTCCCTTCGCCGTACTTGCTTTCTGTGTTGATTTTGCCGCCGTGCAGCTCCACAAGCTTCTTTGTGATAGCAAGCCCAAGCCCGGTGCCGCCATATTTTCTTGAGACTCCTGAACTGAGCTGCTCGAATTCTTTGAATAGTTTATTCATATCTTCTCTCTTGATCCCGATGCCTGTATCAGAGACTGAGAACTGTGCCATATCGCCATCTCTTTTAGCTGATACTGTTACAGTTCCTCCCTCTTTCTTGCTGAATTTAACCGCATTATCTAGCAGGTTAAATAATATCTGCTTTAGTCTCAGCTTATCAGCCTCTATATTAGCAAGTTCAATCTCTTTTTTAATTATTACATTATGTTTTAATGCTTTTTGTTTTATAAGAGTGATCGTTTCATCTATTGTTTCAGGCACAGAGATATTTTCAGTCTCAAGTTCTATTTTCCCTGCCTCTATCTTGCTGAGATCGAGAATATCGTTGATAAGGTTGAGCAGATGTTTTCCACCTGTAAGAATATTATCCGCATAATGCCCCTGTTTTTCATTCAGATCTCCAGCTCTCTTAAGCTTCAGAAGTTCTGAGAAGCCGATTATCGCATTCAGTGGAGTTCTAAGTTCATGGCTCATATTAGCCAAGAACTCTGATTTTGCTCTGTTGGCGTTCACAAGGCGCTCATTTTCAAGGCGTATTTCTTCTGCACGTTTGCGCTCTGTGATGTCAAGACAATATACTATCATCTGGATGACGTTACCTTCTCTATCAAAAATTGGATAACCGTGAACTTCAGCATGCCAGGCACTGCCGTCTTTATCATAGTGAATATGCTCTACGATTGCAGATTTTCTTGTCTTCTTTACTTCCTCAAGCGGACAGATACCCTGTTCGCCTGAACATGGTATGTCACGCCCATGAGTAAGCGCGTAGCACTTTGAACCTGCGGTAAGCTGACCCGGCTGAGCAGCCGGATTCGCCATTATTAGGGAGTAGTCGCTGGCATTTATAACATAGAAGGGATGCGGGATCGATTCAAATACGCTGTTCAGGAATTCCGTCTGCTGTTTGATCTGTTCTTCTGCTTTTTTGTGCTCGGTTATATCCCTGATTATCCCGGAGTATCCAGATATATTTTTGTCCGCATCCCGTAACGGGGAGATCGTCATACTCACGTTTATCTCAGTGCCGTCCTTGCGCAGACGCACTGTTTCAATGCCGCTGATCGCTCTGCCTGTTAAGGTATCTTTTACGATTCGTTCTCTTTCAGCAAGCAAGCCGGGCGGAACAAGCAATTGCGAGAGTTTCTTTCCCATTATTTCCTGCTCGGTCCAGCCGAATATCTCCTCAGCGCTCGGATTCCATGAAACAACCCTGTCTTCAAGGTCGGCTGTTATTACAGCATCATTAGCGTAATCGACCAGATTTCTGTACCTCTCCTCTGCTGCGTCGCGAAGCTTTTCCTCAGCAAGAGCTAACTTTTCGTATGGTTCTTCAACAGACGACCTGTAAAGGGCAAGATGTATGTAGTAGAAACCCGCTACTCTAAGTAGATATCCTGAAAAATCATAAAATAAATAGATCAAGTTGCCAGAAGCAATTATAATAAATCCGTATATTAAAAGGATGTCATTATTTGTTTTAAAGCTTCTTCTTGAATACAGGTAGCATGTATATACCGTAAGGACAAACGCTACAGTATGTATTGCATTAAAAAAACCACTGGTAATGTAACGCGCTATGACGTCAGTGTACAACAATGTCAAAATAAGAAAGATAAAAGACAAAACGATCGCACAAGTGAGCAAAACGTATCTGTTAATCAGCCGCGGAAGCGTGTCTTTATAAACATATGCGCTTGCAAAAAGCAGCAGGGCTGAAATCAGCCAGGCCTCGATATGGAAGATAATTGCCTTCTCATGAGAATTAGGCGTGAAGAAATCCGGCATAAAAGGATAAGAGAACGTATGGAACATGGCAAGAAGCCCGATGACAAGAAAAGCCGCCCCCATGAAAAGAGAATGGTTGTTCCTGCTTTTACTGTAAGCAAACCATGTCATCCCGAAGATGGACAAAGACACGAAAACAATGATAAGCTCGGTTAAGATGCTATGATACTCTCCAAATAATCCAGTAATATATACTGATGATTCAAGGATATACCCTGCAAGAAAAACCGACACTATGATCGTCAGCAAAACCAAACCATGCTTTGGCACTGTTTTAGTCATTTAAGTTCACCATTGTAAGACATTATTTTTCTCCTGTGGTACTGGCTGTCAGACTGCGCTTTAGTAAGCACTAGAATATATTTTTATACATTTCGCATGGTATATAAAAATTCCTATTTCAGGAAAATAGGATTTCATTGTATACAGTTTTTAAGATAACACATAAACAATATTTCCATGAAAGAGGAACGCATCGCACAGTCCAAGGTTACACGAAGAAGTCAGATAACAATCCCGAAGAAAGTTCAAGACAAATTAGGGAAAATAAAAGAAGGTGACTATATTCTGTTCTTTGAAGATAACAATCGGATATGTATACGAAAAGGAGAGCTTATCGAAGCATCCAGCAAAAGATAATGAATCTTTTCATCGCTGCTTGGCTCTCTGAGTTTTATTCTTCATTTTATACAGCGCTGGGGTTGCGACCCCAGACCCCAGAGAAGCGCCGCCTGAAGGCGGTGGATCAGTGGGGTATGTGTCATCCTGATTGTGAGTGCTACATGAAAGCCACTGTCCATAAAGTTTGGAGCGCTGAGCCGTACCACACAGGCGGTTACACGCAGTGATTCTTGTTTTGTTCGTTCAGATTTAAATGAAGTCTCAGCAGGTGGATTAATGACCAGGAGGTGTATAACTTGTCTCATGACGAACTGATGGAACACATACTCGCTCAGCAGGCGATTGACACCGTTGACTTTTGTGAGATTGCTGACGAGTGTGAGTTCAGAGAGATATGCGTGCGCACGTATCAATGCCCACGCTAACCACTTTTTTTCTTTTTTGCCACTTTCTGTACGGTTTCACGCACTGATCCCAGGAACTCTACGCAGAACTGCACACCCTGCAAGAAAGCTTAATGGGCAAAAAAAACGCTAACAAGCCCTGTACCATTCAAGTACGGGGTATAGTGACTGAAGGTGAGAGTGATAAAACCCCCCCATGCACCCACGCAGAGATGCCTCGTTTTTCCAAAGCGTGATCTGTAACAGCAATTCGTGCGTTGATCAGGCGTGCCAATTATTTCCCGGAAAATATTGATGTAACGGTCATTGATACAGCAATTTCTATAGGTATCAAACCATAGACTGCATAGAGATCATGCCATATATCGCATTCCGGGGGCTGAACTGTGTAAAAAGAGTATAAAAGATAGGATAAGGAGTAAAGTATATATTATATTATGCTGAGCATAATGATGCTTATGACGAGTAGGAGTTCGTCTCTATCGTTATATAATATATATTTGGTTCCCCTCCTCTCCTACTCGTTATTAAGCACTCGGATGAACTTAATCGGAATTTATAGGGACAAGAGAGCCAGCACACCCTCAGAGAATACGTTTTTCGGTATGCAATAATAATCTCTTGTTCTTTTAAATCTTTTGGTTTTGAACGCCTTAAAAGCGTGTTTAATAATTGTGGGGTGCGTCACTTTTATTCGGTTTCATTATTTTAATTTATAGGAAGAGTTCGCAGGTAAGGGATACATAGATAGGCTGCCCTGGTCTCTATTGGTGAAGAAATGGGTTGGCGCTGTTCTGTTGTGCTTTGCAATTTTTAAGCGGATTTTAAATAAAATTGTCATGGGTGAATTACCATGTATATCGCACTGTGCAAAGCTGATGCAGATCTCTCGAAGGTCATATCCTTTGAGAAGCGGCAGGAACTCTACAACATCCTGCATTCGGAAGACCCTGATCACTATTCCCGCCTGTGGCTGGTCGGCTTCCTGAAGTTCTGCGGCTACAGTGCTGATGAGATCTGTGCTGTTGTCCACGCTGAAGCCTGCTGGTCAGATTATGATACGAGAACCACGTGGTGTCAGGTCAACAGCGTCTTTCGCACCAGCGGTAGAACTGCAACAGCGAACAAGCAGTGCAGCGGATCTGGTAACAATGCTGTGGATAGAAAAAAAGATTTACTCAGCAAATGTGTCGCCGAGGTTCCATGCTCTGATTCGATAGACGGGTTTTGCTACCTCGCTTCTGGCAACTATAATATACCGTCCGCGGATGAAAAGACCAGGCGCGCTCTGAATTGTTTTATGGATCACCAGATCGCAAAGTTCCAACGCTCATGCTCTCGTTCAGGCTCAAACCTGCTCATGCTGGTGCTGATGCTGGTGCTAATTCTTATGTTCAAGCTGTTGCTGTGAAGAAATGATGGCGACATCCACGCTGCAATGCATCGGCGAGGATCACGGTTTGCTCTGGAAAGAAGGACCAGACGTTGTACAGTTGCAAGGATTCGGGAATGTGATTTTCTATAGAAATAGAATTTTTCACATTCTCAATTTGCTTAGTAACTGTGGTTCTTTCTACTCCTGTCGATTCAGCTATCTCTTCCTGCGTCTTGCATTGCAGGTACAGTTCCAGGATATTCTGCTTTGAGAGTACTCACGCTTCAAGCTGTTACTGTGAAGAAATGATGCGACATCCACGCCTGCTGTGCATCAGCATAGCAACAGCATAGCATCACGGTTTGCGAATGACAGATATTGTACAAATCTTTTTTGAATGTTAAAAATACAACTGGTTGTATTTTTAACTATATCAACTATTGTCGGTTGTCTGATTTAAAGTCTTTTTGAATGTCGGAATTATAACTGGTTATATTTGGAACAGTCATAGCAACTTCAGACCGTGATCACGAAAATTTAAATGAAGTCTTGGCTGGCGAGTTATGAATAAAAGGCATAGCTCAAAAGCGCAAGCAGCCACAGACCTGAAAACTGTGACTGCCAGAATGCGCTTACCGCCTGTATTGGAGGCCGTAAGGATGTCTAAAAACCTAAAACAAGAAATAACTTTCGCTCAGACAGAGCGCGAACAGATCAGAGAACTCTTTGTAAAGAGGGCACAGCAAGCGCCCATACCCAATCCCTTCGATCCAGCATCGATGGCACGCTGGCTTGCCTATGTCGAAGAGATGCGTGAGCTTGAACGCTTGCTTCGTGAGGCTGGTGATCAGCTATGACCCAGGAAAGAAACAAGAACAACCGCCAGTATCCCAGATATGCCTGGGCAGGCAACCGCATAAGCGATGACGACATGGCAGCTCTGTATCACCTGAAGATGCAGCTCAGGCGTCCTATCACATCGCTTGTGGCTGAGGCTGTAAGCCAGTACGTTGCCAGGAATTCTAAGTCGAATACGGAGGTGGATCCATGAGATCCATCCCTTCGTACAAGTACAAATACACAGATCTGGATTTTGAGCATGCGGATTTCGGCATAGTTCAGCGTGGTCGACATGAACGCATCGATCTCGCATGGTCTCCACAGGACAGGTGTTTTATTGCGATCTCAGCGTCATGTCCAGAGGTCTATTACCTGGTTGACCTGCTCTGTGATTCTTCGGGGTTCTGCACCTGTCCCTCGTTCAAGGAAGTTCAATCGAAGCGAGGCCGTCCATGTAAGCACATTGTGGCGCTGGATTATTTTATAGCGGCCAGGAACGGAAATGGAAACGGAAATGGAAAAGAGGTGGCATAATGCCATCCTTTTCTGGTTCTGGCTCTGATGTCCAAGCTGAGAATCCGAAAATACGAGAAGCGATGAACACGCTGCTTCGGATGTTCGATGAAGAGAACCTTGAAAAGGTAGCACATGCGGTTTTCAGAGGGACCGGTACAGGCGCCGGGATTCCTTCAGATAAGTGGTCGTTCCTCAACCGGGTATTGATGTACCTGCACGGGACCGAGGATGCCAGAGGCTTCAAGCAGTGGAAAGAGGTAGGACGGTATGTTAAGAAGGGTTCTAAGGCTTTCTACATTATCGGTCCTGTGATCAAGAACAAGAAGGTCAGGAAGTCAAAAGCTGGCTCTGAAGGTGAAGACGAAGCCGAAGATGGAGGTAAAAAGATCATAGTCGGCTTCAGGATGATACCTGTGTTCAGGTTCGAAGATACTGACGGTGCGCCTGTGATAAGAGAAGAGTTCAAAGTAGAGATTCCATGTGAGTTCGATAAGATAATCCAGGAGCTCGGTCTTAAGGTTGTTCCAGTGCGGTTCAGCGGTTCGTGTTATGGCTCATATAACCTGAGAAGTAAGGTCGTAGAGCTTGCATCACCTGACCTGGATGTATTCCTGCATGAGTTGTCTCATGCTGTGGATGATCGGTTAAATAAATTGAAGCCCGGACAGCAGGCAGATCAGGAGGTATCTGCAGAGTTCAGCGCTGCTGTGATTGGATACCTGATGGGCTATAGAGTTCCTCTCGGTAATGTGAAAGAGTACATAGAGAGCTATAGCTACAGCTTTAAAGAGCTAATGAATTGCCTGGGAAGGATCGAGAAGATCGTTGGGTATGTGCTTGAGAGAACTGCTGTGGACAGAGTAGAGCCGATAGTGGAGGTCAGAACATGAAGCCGAAGATGTGGTACCGGTTTTACCAATCAGATGATGCTGTCCTGGAGATCTTGATCGAACCGTGGATAGGACTTGCTGAGTATGTGCGCAGGCTAAAACCTTTAAGGATAGAGAGGATAAGATAGCACAGGGATACCCTGTGCCGTGCTGCCGTGAGACCTGGTTCTTTTTTTCTGACCACCAAACCCCCCCAACAAGCCAGGCACGAAAGCAGCACGGTTATTTTTTTCTTTTCTTTTTATAGCGCTGGTGCAAAGCAGAACACCAGCATTTTTTTACCTTTCTTTTTTTCTATTATCATCAGCCCTATTCTCAAGTATATCCCCTATCTGCAAAAATGTATTAACCAGTCTTTATGTACGCAGCAACTTTTCAGCCCTTTAATGGCGCTGCTGCTGGATACCTTGCTGGCGAAATGTACCAGGCTCAGCCAGAACGGAAGAAAGCACAACATAGACAGACGGCGGTGGGTGCTGCGCCTTCCACGATCCAGCCAGCGCAGGATAGCTTCTATCAGTGCTATAGGATGAAATCGTTTGTTGCATGAGGAAGTTACTTTGAATTATATCCTGACTTTCAGGGTTTCATGGGTTACAAAAATTGAAATAGCTGAAAAGCGCATACAGTAAGAATAGCGAAAAAAACCACAAATCAATTCTGAAGCCCATATATAGGCTACAGTGAAAAGACACAAACCGTGCTTTATAGACTCATTTCATACAAGCATAGCCCACAAAACTCTGAATCTCAGGTTATATTAAAAATCAGTCTTTTTATTGTTGCGCCGTCCTCCGGACGGACTCATGGGCGGGCTGGCGGCTGACGCACGCCAGCACCGCCCTATGTGCTTTTCGCTTGTTAAGTGAATATTGTGTGTAAGTGGTAAAGGGGTAAAGTGGAAAGCAGCTACGGAGCCCTCAGAAGGCGAAAGCCGAAGGAGTCGGTGCGGTAGTCAGCGTCGTAGAAGTCGCGACCCGCAGAACGGCAGGACCTGGCGCTGCCGGACCAGCCACCGCCCCGATCGACACGGTTGGAGCCATCTCTTTCCCATGCACTGCCGTCTGTGGGCGCGCCGTTATAGTTACTATGCCATTTATCCTGTACCCATTCCCAGACATTCCCGTGCATGTCGTACAGTCCCCACGGATTGGATTTTTTCTGACCGACTTCATGAGTTTTGCTGCCTGAGTTAGCGCCGTACCAGGCATAATCGCCGAGCTTTGATTCATCATCGCCGAAGGAATATCTTGTGGTAGTTCCAGCGCGCGCAGCATATTCCCATTCAGCCTCGGAGGGAAGACGGTACTTGTCCGTGCCCTCTTTCTCATTGAGCTTTTTGATGAATTCCTGGGCATCATACCATGATATGCTTTCAACAGGTAAGTTATTGCCCTTGAAATTAGATGGATTATTTCCCATGACCTGTTCCCATTCCCGCTGGGTGACAGGATATATGCCGAGATAGAACGGCCTGCTTATCTTAACTTTATGAACCGGTTTTTCGTGATTATATTCATTCGAACCCATCATGAACTCACCTGCTGGTATCAAAACGAACTTCATGCCGATGGAGTTCGTGCAGGTTTCGGAAGTTTCCTCGATCTTTCTCTGTTCCTCCTGCATTTTCCTGATGTGTTCTTCTTCCTCCTGTATCTGCCTCCGAAGCTTCTCTCTTTCTTCCTCTATCTGGCGCCTTCTCTTAGCTTCCTGCTCCTCAAGCTGTTTTTTATTTTCAAGTTTTTCTCTTTCCCGCTTCAGCGTTTCTCGCTTCTGTCTGAGCGCCTCAATCTCATCTTCTGTTTCCTGTATCTGGTTTTGCTCTTCTTCCCTGTGGAGCCTTTCCCGCTCTTCCTCTTCTTCCCTCTGCAATCTTTTTTCTTTCTCTCTCAGCCTGCGCAAACGCGCCTGCTCCGCCATTACCTCCTCCCTCTTCCTTCTTTCTGCTTCTTCATCCTCCTCGACGCGCAGTAAGCCTTCCACAACCAGATCAGCCCCCATCACCTCGATATGCAGTAATTCCACCAGCGAATCGCATAATCGGAAAAGATGTGAAGCTTTTGTATCCCTGCTATCAATAAGCTCCAGTTTATCGATCCCGCTCCTGATAAGCGGTATGATGCGCCCGCCTGCTATATCAGGTACTTTCTCAAAATTAGTGAGCAGGATGGCAAGCCGCCTCTCCATCTCAGCCTGACCAAGTGCATCCGAACGGCAGTATCTTGATAGTTCATATATCATGCGGAAGCTGTTCGTGAAAATATGCACAGCCTGAGGGGAATACTTCCCGCGCAGACGCTTCTGCGCATATTCTGAAGCTTCATCCGGGTTCTGGTCAAATATCTGCTTGAACTCTCCAACTTTGCAGGAATACTGGAATACCTTTTCTCTGATCTCAACATCCCGCATTCCCTTTGCAATGAAAGCACCCGATATGCCGTATTCGTGCATCAGCCCTTCTTTGCAGTTGATATCTATCTTGAAATACAGCCGCCGCGTTCCTTTGCCCACTACAGGTATGCCAAGCTGTCTTGGAATAGAGAGCACATATTTATCGCTCCATGCGTCGCGCTCCCGCTTTTTCATGTCAAACCTGCGGTCAGAGCCGTCGATATGCGCCTCTGTGATGGATAATGCATGGTGGGTATAAAGCTCCACTGCCCACTGAGAGACATCACTGTCTGCAAGATTGTCTATCCTGAGGATGTACCAGTAGATCACAGGATTGCATCTGTTTATCCAGTTTCTGACGCTGGGCAGGGCTTTGTCCTCATCTGAATCAAACACGAAGTCCTTTTTAGCAGGGTCGTAGATAGTGCGGGTGATGGATATTGGAATGACCTCATAGTCTCGCTTTATCTCGATGTCAGGCATTTCGTCACCATGAACGCACTATATGCAAAGAGGATTAAAATAATTTACGCTGATAATTATGTTCTCAACCAGCTCTAAAACATCTCTTTTTTACAGCATCAACGTTACAACGCTTCGGAGCATGTTCAAAAAATCCAACAACACATTTTTAAACCAAAAAGATAAACTTAATCATGCTGATGTGATTTTATGACGGAGTTCGAAACGCTTGAGGTAAAAATTCCTAAAGAGGTATTATTGCTGATGAAAAAGGAGAGATTTGTGCAGGATATGAAACTTTTCACAGCAATGATGCTATATGAAGAGAATCTATTATCTCTTGGGAAAGCTGCAGAACTGGCAGGGAAAACCATGGATGAATTCATTGAAGCATTATCTGAGCACAAAATAGATATTATAAGATATTCAAAAGAGGAACTCGCTGAAGAAGTAAGATTTTTGAGAAGCTACAAATGAATATCGTTTCTAACTCTTCTCCTCTAATTTCTCTTGCAAAAATCAGAAAGTTGGATGTATTAGAATATAACGTGGTTATTCCAAAAGCTGTTTTTGATGAGATAACAAGACCCAAGAAAGAGTACGTGAAAGAATTATATAAATGGGGCATAGATAAAACTGTTGATATAAAGAATAAAAAGGCTGTTGAATATTTGGAGCTAATTATCGGTAGAGGCGAAGCGGAAACGATTGTACTGGCAGAAGAACTGGATATTGACGCTGTGCTGATCGATGACTTGAAGGCAAGAAGAATAGCAAAGCTCAGAGGATTAAATGTCATTGGAACGATAGGCGTTCTATTGGACGCCAAGGAGAAAGGAAGAATAGATGAAGTGAAGCCCTTACTGGATATGCTGATCAATAAGAAAATCAGAATAAGTATAGAGCTGTATGATCACGCCCTTGAACTGGCTGATGAAAAAAGATAATACCGTGTATTTTGCGCCGTCCTCCGGACGGACTCATGGGCGGGCTGGCGGCTGACGCACGCCAGCACCGCCCTATGTGCTTTTCGCTTGTTAAGTGAATATTGTGTGTAAGTGGTAAAGGGGTAAAGTGGAAAGCAGCTACGGAGCCCTCAGAAGGCGAAAGCCGAGATCGGAGTAGCGGTCGGCAGGGTCGAAGCCGCGGCGAATCGCAGAACGACAGCCCCTGGCGCTGCCGTACCAGCTACCGCCCCGAAAGACGCGGACGGAGCCATCTCCCTCCCATGCACTGCCGTCTGTGGGCG
>DYGR01000017.1 GCA_020724545.1 Candidatus Methanoperedens nitratireducens | reverse complement strand
TGGGCGCGCCGTTATAGTTACTATGCCATTTATCCTGTACCCATTCCCAGACATTGCCGTGCATGTCATATAGTCCCCACGGATTGGGCTTTTTCTGACCGACTTCATGAGTTTTGCTGCCTGAGTTAGCCCTGTACCAGGCGTAATCGCCGAGCTTTGATTCATCATCGCCGAAGGAATATCTTGTTGTTGTGCCAGCGCGCGCAGCGTATTCCCATTCTGCCTCTGAAGGAAGGCGGTATTTGTTCGTGCCTTCCTTTTCATTGAGCTTTTTGATGAATTGCTGAACATCGTTCCATGATACCTCCTCAACAGGCAGGTTGTCGCCTTTGAAAGAAGATGGATTATTTCCCATGACCTCACGCCACTGCTTCTGTGTGACCTCATATCTGCCCATGTAGAAAGTATTTGCGAGCTTTACGCGATGGACTGGACCTTCATCGCCATACCTGCCTTCTTCAGTGGATGGCGAGCCCATGTCAAACTCACCCGCAGGTATAAGCACGAATTCCATGCCGATGGAGTTTGTGAAGGTCTTCTGGTCTGCGGCTTGTGCAGGTATCGGTGTTTTTGAGCTTTCAGGTGCATCACTCGCACCCGGCGCAAGCACAAAATATCCGAGCACCAGCATAGCCAGCACCAGTGCCACGCCAAAGAATCTGCTCCGCGAGGCTGCCTTCGCCTCTTCCTCTTTCCGCGCCATTTCTTCTCTCGCTTTGCGTTCCTGTTCCTGTCTTCTCAGGCGCTCTTCTTCCTGCCTTGCTCTCTGACGCTCTCTTTCCTTTCGTTCCGCCTCTTCCCTGCGCAGCCTTTCCTGTTCTTCTCTCTCCCTCCGTGCTCTCTCTTTCGCCTCATCCCCTTTTATCTCAGCGCGCTGTACCACGCTATCCCTTATGTTAACCGATGCCGCACCCTCCGTTCCAAAAGTCGTCCTCTGTACCACAGAATCAATAATATTAATTACCTGCTCCTTTTTGATTATCCCGATCTCCCTTGCTGACATTACACTCTGCACAAAGTGGCGCAGGTTATCCAGAATCTCATTCAAAAAGCCGTTCAGGCCGTAGCTTTTATCCGAGCTCGCGCGCAGCAGGACCTGCGCCATGCCCTCGTATTCCTTGATAACAGCAGTTAAAAGATAATATGCCTTTTCTCCCAGCGCATCACCTGCAAGATAGAGTATTTTCCCACCCTCAATAGGGAATTCATCCACTTTATAAAGCCTGGTTTTACAGGTATGTGTGAGAAAATCCACAAGCTTATCGACATTTATCCCTTCAAAATTAACCCCGCGCTCTTCCAGATACCCTGAGTTCGAAAGCCTGAGGAACTCAGCCCTCGTGATTGATTTCTCTTTCAGAAAAGGACAGACGCAGTGCACTTCCTTGGGGCGCATCTCTTTAACATGCTTCTTCCACTGGTGGTCTTTGTACGTGATGAGCGCGTTTAGTTCCTCTTTATGGATGCAGCCGAGTGGTTTGAGAATGAACTTTGCTGTTCTTGGTACGCTGGGTGGAATTGCACCAAGTCTCTGTATCTTGTTGCCTTTAAGCTCAAAAAGAGACTCACTGTAATCCAGTATTACCTCGACATCAGAAATAACAAAGTCGCTATTATTGATCACCCTTATCCCGAACCTGACGTTGTTATCGGGCAGGACTTCATAACCGCGTTTTATTTCGATGTCAGACATTTTTATACAATTGATGAATTACGCTTTAGGGGATAAAATAACTTATGTAAAACATAAATATCTACCAGCAATATTCTTCAAGTTTCAAAAGCTCGCTGAACAGATATTCCTCCCTGCTTTTCTTACCTGCTCTACAGCCATTCTTATCCAGGGGATTATGGATGAGTGTCTGCCTTTCATGAAGTAAAAGGGCGCGGATGCTATACCTATGGGCACCGCAGCACCACAAAGGACAGGCTGGCAACAAAGACAAAAACAGCGATGTGTGTGCGTGCTTGCCAGTTCAATTCCAACGCGGGCTATGTCCTTTTTGGATAAATTGAGATAAAATCTCCAAAAAATACAATTTTCTGGAAACCTTAAAAATCGAGTTAGCTAGCTTACAACCCCCTCGAAGATATGCAAGAATCCTGATTTTTATAGAAAACGTCAATGAGCCACATTTTGGCACAGGCACGGAATGATGAAAAAAATGATTTTCATAGGAAATCCTACGCTGCACAAAGCGCAGGAACATCACAAACGAGCAGCGAGACTATTTGCTGGGGAAGCGGTATGGAAAGGAAAAGAAGACGATAGGAGAACATACAGGAAATCAACACACTAAAAAAGTGGAAGAGGATCATTTTGATCCATTTCCAAAACTTACGACAGCAGAGAAAATAGCCGAACAAGCTAAAGTCGGTACAGCAACTGTTAAACGTGCTGAAAAGTTCGCAAAGGCCGTGGATATAATTGCTGAGAACACTGGTATTGCCTCACAGCACCTTCTGTCTGGAAACATAAAAGCCACAAAAAAAGACATCCAGACAATCTCCATGGCATCGCATGAAAAACAGAAAGAGATAATCGCAAAACTTGAGCCTGGTATAACATTTTGAATAACTATATTTAACTAAAAAGCAATTAGGTTGATCCGTGTACATATATTGGTGTAATAAGTGTCACTTTAAAAACTTAGAAAAATTAAAATAGAAGTGCATGATCATGAGTAAGCTTGAGGATCTTAAACCTAATGCATCGGTAAGCGGTATCATTTCCGATAGTCTTGTAACTGTTTTAAATGTTAAATGGTTTGGATCAGATGCTCTTGAGCTCACTTACAATACTCATGACGGCCGTCCTGGCAGAGAACTCCTTTACCGTGACGATGAATCACGAATTAAAGTTGTGGAACAAGGTAGACCATGGAGTTTTGATGGAGATGGCGCTCTATTCCGATTAGTTTCAGAGGCTCACAGAATTCGTCTGGCTCATTTATTTGACCCTGTTCTTGCTGTGCATACATCTTTAGTCGATCCGCTCCCCCACCAAATAACGGCTGTCTATGATACAATGTTGCCACGCCAACCCCTTCGATTTTTGCTGGCGGATGATCCAGGAGCTGGTAAGACAATTATGGCAGGGTTACTGATGAAGGAGTTAATTGCACGCGGTGATCTGCAACGTTGTCTTGTAGTTTGTCCCGGTAGTTTGGCTGAACAATGGCAAGATGAACTTTATAGGCGTTTTCAATTGCCTTTTGAAATACTTACTAATGATAAACTGGAGGCAGCACGCACAGGAAACTGGTTTTCAGAAACTGATCTTGCCATAGCTAGGCTGGATAAACTCTCGCGTAATGAAAATGTACAGGAAAAGCTCAAAGCACAGGAATGTGGGTGGGATCTCATTGTATGTGATGAAGCCCACAAGATGTCCGCTACTTTTTTTGGAGGAGAAATCAAATATACAAAACGTTATAAACTCGGTCAACTTCTCTCTACCCTGACTCGCAATTTCCTGTTGATGACAGCAACGCCACATAATGGAAAAGAAGAAGATTTTCAGCTTTTCATGGCTTTGCTGGATGGTGACCGTTTTGAAGGTCGTTTTCGTGATGGTGCGCATACTGCAGATGTATCTGACCTGATGCGTCGGATGGTCAAGGAGAATTTGTTCAAATTTGATGCTACTCCTCTTTTCCCTGAACGTATCGCCTATACAGTTCCATATAAACTTTCAAACGCTGAAGCACAACTGTACAAAGAAGTTACTGATTATGTACGTGAAGAATTTAACCGGGCAGAAGCACTTCAGAATGGAAAAAGAACAGGAACGGTTGGTTTTGCACTTACTATTCTGCAACGTCGCCTTGCTTCATCACCCGAAGCAATATCACAATCACTGATAAACCGCAGAAAACGTTTGGAGAGTCGATTGAATGAACTAAAACTCCTTCAACGTGGAGGTCAGGTTGAGCAGATACCTACCATTGGAATACTGGATGACGATGATATTGATGATCTGGAGGATGCACCTGAAAATGAAGTTGCAGAAGCCGAGGAAGAAATTCTTGATCAAGCCACCGCAGCACGTACAATTGATGAGTTAAAAGCAGAAATAGAAACTTTAAAACGTCTTGGAGCACTTGCAGAATCCGTTCGTCTTAGCGGTGAAGATACAAAATGGCGTGGACTTGCAAGTTTACTTGAGGAAATATTTTCACCGGCTGTGATCGCTGACCGAATAGCAGAAGAACGTTCATCTTATGGTGCACGTGATATTCAAAAACCTGCGTCCTCCCCAAATGAGAAACTCGTTATTTTTACAGAACACCGCTCTACGTTGGCTTATCTTGAAAATCGTATAAGTACACTTCTGGGCAATCAGGAATACGTTGTCAGTATTCACGGTAGTAAAGGGCGTGAGGAAAGACTTAAAATTCAGGAGTCATTCAAACATGATCCTAAAGTAAAAGTCTTAGTTGCCACTGATGCTGCGGGTGAAGGTATTAATTTGCAACGTGCTCATCTAATGGTAAATTATGATCTACCTTGGAATCCAAACCGGATCGAGCAGCGTTTTGGACGTATTCACCGTATAGGCCAAACTGAAATCTGTTATCTCTGGAATCTTGTTGCTGAAGAAACAAGAGAAGGTGACGTATATCGCACTCTGCTTGATAAACTTGAACAGGCACGTGAAGCACTTGGCGGTCAGGTGTTTGATGTACTTGGTAAACTGCAGTTTGATGGTAAACCACTAAAGCAACTCTTGATAGAAGCAATCCGTTATGCAGAACAGCCGGAGGTCCGTGCAAGGCTTACACAGGTAGTAGCAAATGCATTTGACCGTAAGAAACTTCAAGACTTACTGGAAGAACATGCTTTAGCTCATGATTCAATGGATGTAAGCCGTGTATATCGTATCCGTGAAGATATGGAAAGGGCGGAAGCAAGAAGGCTACAGCCACATTATATAGAGTCTTTTTTCCAGGAAGCCTTCAATCATCTTGGTGGTTCACTAAAACAACGCGAACCACGGCGTTATGAAATCAAGAACGTACCTGCACAAATTCGCAATCGTGATCGTTTAATTGGTCTTGGCGAACCTGTACTTCAAAGATATGAACGCATTGCCTTCGAGAAACCTTTGATAGCTCCTCAGGGACAGCCACTTGCTGCTTTCGTTTGTCCGGGACACCCGTTACTTTCAGCAACCATTGACCTTATTCTTGAAAAAAATAGGGATATACTCCGTCGTGGAACTGTGCTGGTGGACGAAAGTGATCATGGTATTGAACCGCGCGTGTTATTTTATCTGGAACACGCTATTCAGGATGCCAGCCGTACACGCACAGGTGAACGTCGTGTAATTTCCAAACGTATGCTATATGTTGAACTGGATTCCGCTGGCAACACCCGCCATATACATTATGCGCCTTATCTAGACTACAGACCTCTCAAGGATGATGAGCCAGGTGCGGAAGAACTATTTGGAAGACCCGAATTTGCATGGATTAACCGTGAAATGGAACAAAGGGTACAGGAATATGCCATTTCCAATGTTGTACCTGAACATTTATCAGAGGTCCGTACACGTAAAATGGAACTTATCAAGAAGACTGAAGCAGCTGTGAAAGAACGACTGACCAAAGAGATCAACTATTGGGACCATCGTGCTGAAGAATTGAAACTCCAGGAACAGGCAGGCAAGGTTAATGCCAAGCAGAATTCTGGTGGAGCTAGAAATAAAGCTGATGAGCTACAAAGGCGTCTTCAGAAGCGTATGGAGGAACTGAAATTGGAAGGGCAGATATCAGCTCTGCCACCCGTGATAATGGGGGGTCTGCTTGTTGTGCCAATGGGCATGATTTCCAGAATGACAGGTAAGGACCTGCCAGAACCTTCACAGCCCGTAGATACTCAGGCATCCGCTGCACGTGCTCGTGAAATTATAATGGATATCGAACGTAACCTTGGTTTTGAGCCTATTGACCGTGAAATGGAAAAGGTGGGTTATGATATTGAAAGTCGTGTTCCCGGTACAGGAAAATTGCGTTTTATTGAAGTAAAAGGGCGCATTTCGGGGGCATTAATTCTCACCGTTACAAAGAATGAGATACTCTATTCCCTCAACAAGCCAGAGGATTTCATCCTCGCAATTGTGGAATTCATGCCCGATGATAATCATCGCGTTCACTATCTGCGTCAACCTTTCCAGCGTGAACCTGATTTTGGCGTTACAAGTGTGAATTACAATTTCGCAGAATTATTGGCAAGAGCGCAGGTGCCACGATGACCTCACTGTTCAAAGTATGGTCAAATCGTCAAGTAATCGTCAAGGAAAACCCACAAATCGTAAAGTTAAAGGAACTCGGAACTTTTCCCGGTCTATTTTGTGTCTTCCCATTGCGGCAATTCTAACAACACATAGCGCGGCCTGATGCCACCTATACGAGTCACCATCATTTTAGCTTTCACAGGTTCGTATAAATGTTGATTCAGTGATTCGGCATCCCTGATATTTATGCCTACTTTACCTGTAATGATCTTGCCATCGTTTTCTGCCAGACCGAATTCGAATGTTCGGCTTTTGGGTAGCAGCCCATGAAATTCACCGTCCAAAATCTCTTCACTTTCGCTTAGATTATCCTGACTCAAACGTTCAAGACTTTTTCTGATCTGCCCAACATCGGTAAATCTTACGCTGCGTTCCCGATATTGAAGTGTGCAAACTGCTTCATTGTCCGCTAATATTTGCAGAAATCCCCTTATTTTTTCAAGGGCTCTTAGATCAGTTTCGGATACAAAGTCTGCAAACTCCTCATCTGTGCCTCCGAGTATTCCTTGTAACAAATCCCGAGTTTTTGACAATGCCTGAGCAACAGAACTATATTCTTCTGATATTAATTTTTGAGTTAGATATTCTTCCAGCTCGAAACCAAATGAACCTAATGCCGTATTGGTTATTAAAAGCTGATGTTGCTCACGATTAGGAATAGGTCCAGTTGATGCAAGTGGAGCCTGTATTGAGGCTGCCATCGCAGAAACTGCTTCGACAAAACTGTTTACTGCCTTCATACCAAAGTCAGCAAAAATACCGTGACTACCAATTACCGGACGACCATTGAATGTGAGTTGAACTCGAGCAGGTGCTTGTTCGTCAGGTGGAACCCGTTTTAATTGCTCATCAACAGTTTGCATGCGTGACTCGACGCTCATTCGGGTCAATTTCGCAGATCTGGGTAATGTTTCCAATTGTCCCCGCAAAAACTTCTGTTCTGCCAGCAGATGCAGTCGATCTTGCTGGTTCATAATTTAGCTCCTGTGGTTTCAGATTGTGCAAGCCAGGCTATTGCTTCTGTATCTTCGGCAGGATCAAGCTCAATTTGCAGAAATCCTTTCCACGCCTGATTGCGTCGATGAGACCACATGCTGTACCAGTACGCTGAATGGATTACTATTTGATCGCTTGATAGTTCATCCAGTTCAACAATATACGCATCGACACAAAAGCTGGATTTTGCATAATCATTTTTAAAAATCCCGATGTTCACGTCTGATAATATAAAATGTTCGGGTGTGTGCAGAAATGTCACCACATCCATATCTTGCGGGGGGCGTTTTTCGATCATTTCGACATCTTCAGCAAAACTGCCATTCAACCACTGAAATCCAGAGGTAAAACCTGACTGATGTAAAGCTTGCCGATATTTCAGAAAACCAGTCAGCACAGAACGGCGCTCCGGTGTGGTGGCAAAGCGCATCACGATATCCTTGAGTGACACACGATACGGAGAGCGATCCGGGCTTGTGGGTATATTGGAATCAATGGGCGGCAGTAGCCCCATAACGTTCCAGGCGGGAATAGCAACGGTTGTCATATATTGTTTTGTCCTGATTCATACGCTGAAGATATAATATTATGATTGTGAAACAATGTATATATTGTTTATAATGATTATAAACTTTTCATAATTTATAGCTTATTGAAACGGTCTCATCAAACGGAATAATATAAATACCGTTAAATGGTAAAGTGAAAGAGGAAGACTATGAGGTCTTACGGAGTAGTTTATTGATGAAAAAGAAACTTATCGAAGTCGCCCTCCCTCTGGATGCAATAAATGAGATTTCAACAATTGAGAAGTCAATTCTCCACAGTCTAATTACGCTGTACTTATGGCGGGCAAATCGTCGATTAGCGGCTGCCTGCGCCGTGATTCTTTCTCAGATGTGCGAAGAAAATAAGAACCATCTACAGGCAAGTGAGTTATTCAACTATGCTTCAGACATGAATCCTGCGGAAGTGCCTCAGTGACCTCATTTTTCAAAGTATTTGTTAGTTCAGTTCAGAAGGAACTTGAAGATGAGCGACTCATCATTCAAAATCTGATTAATACCGATCCGTTCCTTTCGGCACATTGCACGCCCATACTTTATGAATATGAACCAGCATCTGCTGATAAGGTTTTAGAGGGCTGTTTGAGGTCACTTGACAATTGCCAGGTGTATCTATTAATCGTGGGCGTGCAGTATGGGACTCCTGCGGGTGAACTATCGATAACTCACACTGAATACAGGCATGCAAAGCAATGCGGATTGCCTATTCTGGCTTTTATAAAGGGTGAACGTAATGTAAAAAGGGAGAGCGGTACAGATGTTTTGCTTAAGGAATTGGAAGCTGATGATTTTAAGTATAAACGTTTTGGCAATATCATAGAACTTCAGAAAGAAGTAAGAGCAGCATTAGTAAAGCTACTTCAGGAAAAGTTCGGCATTGTTCCTACAAGTGATGAGAACCTGATAGCAGATCAGACCATCGAGGCTACTTCTAAGTTTGAATCTCAACCTTTGATGCGAATCCGCTGGGATGACCTGAACCATGACATGGCTCGCAGGCTTGTGGGTGCAGCCGAAGGCAGGAATATCGATGATTTGTCTTCTGAAGATGTATTGACTGGCGTTATGTTGCGTGGCCTTGTTTGGTGTGAATCGGAATCGAGGGAATACTACGCAACAGCGGCTGGCGTGGTGTTGCTGGCTAAAGACCCTTCTGCAGTGTTCCCTCAGTGTCGTGTACTTGCGGATGCTTATCGCAGCTCTGAGCCTGACGGGGAACCACAGGATCATGAGGATATTCGTGGACCTATGCCTGTGGTTATTGAGCGTGCCATTGCTTTTATAGATCGGAATACCAGGCATCCCATGAAAGTTGTGGGACTTAACCGTGTGCGTCTTGATGAATATCCTGTTGAGGCTATGAGGGAAGCTCTTGTCAATGCTGTGGCCCACCGGCAATACGAAGACGCCGGGCGAAAGATCATGCTTGAAGTCTTCTCTAACAAGGTAATAATCTCAAGCCCCGGTCTTCCACCTACACCTATTACACTTGTCAACCTGCGCAAGGGAACATACAGGCCATGTTCACGTAATCCGGTACTGGCTCAGTGTCTCTCTTATTTCCACCGCATAGAGGAGCGTGGCAGCGGCTTTCGGCGTATGCGCGAACAGATGCTCAACCATGGACTGGATGTGCCTCTTATCGGTACTGATACAGGATATTTCCAGGTAACTTTCCTGGGACCAGGTGATAACATCGAGCGCCTTCGTGTTCCAGAGCAGTTGGTGCGGGTAACTCCGGCAGTGGAATCTCAATTGAACGAAAGGCAGCGGAAGATGATGCAATGGCTGGTCGAAGGCAAGGAACTTACCACCCGGCAATGCGAAGAGGAATTTGATGTCACCGGTCCTGTTATAGCTAGTGACTTTAGAAAACTGATCGAAATGGGACTGGCGGAAAAGTTGGGAGCTGGCCGTTCCACCCGTTACCGCCTTAAAGTGCAGGTCTAATCGTTAAGTAATCGTTAAGTAAAACCCACTAATCGTAAAGTTAAAGGAAAATATAATAAAGCGTATGGTCTCAGGTTGTGTATATGAAAAGAGAATACAGCATGAATGAAGGACGCATGCATATTGACCCAGAAGGAAAGTATCCCTCCGATGGCATGCGAGAAGCAGAAAAAAACGCTGCGAGAGTATTGGATATGTTACCTGGTGCTGTTTTGGAACGTACAAGGGATTGCATTGATACTCATCGTGTTCACTATCGGTGTCAACCTTTCCAGCGTGAAACTGACTTTTGCGTTACAAGTGTGAATTATATTTATTCTGAGTTTCTGGCATGTGCGGCGGTTCCAAGATGAGCATCCCTCCCGAATACTTTGAACGAATTAGAGAGGGTGCTTCAAAACGATGGGATCAGCTTGAACATGATCCTGATCTTGCAGGGCCATGGCATCAGCTTTTCAAACAGGTTCAGAGCCCCCGACATGTATTATCAGAGTTGCTTCAGAATGCCGACGATGCGGGGGCTGATTTCGCATCCGTTCAAATAGAAAATGGTGTTTTTATTTTCAGACACAATGGAGAGGACTTTACTGAGGAACATTTTGCATCACTTTGCAGGTTCGGATATTCGAACAAACGTGCTCTGCATACGATTGGCTTTCGTGGAATCGGATTTAAGAGCACATTTAGTCTTGGAGATCTGGTAGAGCTTTATACACCTTCTCTTTCTGTTGCATTTGATAAACATAGATTTACAGAGCCAATATGGTGTGATGTTCCTCTTAGAAAAGATAATCTTACTGAAGTACGAGTTAAAATTAAGGATGAACATCGGCAGGTTGATGTTGAAAAGAATCTTCAGGAATGGCTTGAAAGCCCCGTATCTCTTCTTTTTTTCAAAAACATTCGTCATATAAATATTCAGGATGAAGAGGTCAAATGGTGTATTATTGGACATGGTCCTGTCGAAGATACTGAATTGGTAGGACTTGTCAACAAAAACGAAAAATCATATTTGATTGTAAAGTCCCAATTCGAAGAATTTCCTATTGATGCTCTGGCGGAAATAAGAGAAGAACGCATGCTCCCTTCGGATGACGATGCTGAATATCCTCCATGCCAGGTTGAGATTGTTGTAGGTGCAAACGGACGTCTTTTTGTTGTACTTCCAACCGGTGTTAAAACATCTCTTCCTTTTGCATGCAACGCACCATTTATTCAAGATCCAGCACGCTTGAAAATAAAAGATCCAGGGGCATCACCAACAAATCGCTGGTTATTAGGAAGAATCGGTAGGCTTGCTGCTTTAGTTTTTCTACAATGGCTAAAAAAAGATACCATTGGATTAGTTAATCGCTCTATAGCATATGGTATGCTTCCGGAAGTAAAATCTTATGATCATTCTTTAGAAGGGATCTGCACCGCTATTGTTGCAGAAAATTTTAATTCCATAATTGAAAATCAAAATTATTTATTGACTGATGAAGGAGACCTTAAGCCAGCCAAGTGCATAATCATTCCTGATGAGATTAGTGAAGTTTGGCCTGCTAAACAGGCTGCTGCATTGCTGGATGACTTGAACAGACCTGCCTTATCTCATCACATATCAGAGATTAATAAAAGTAAGCTTCTTAAACGCAAAGTAGTCGAAGAGATTACAAAAACACAATTATTGAACACTCTAAGAAACAAGCATATGCCAAAACCTGAAAAATGGGATCAATTACTAAATTTATGGATATACATTGAATCAGAAGTCACAGGTCACAGACATCTCAAACACGATGATATACACATTATTCCTGTCCAAGGGAAGAATGTATTATATGCTGCAAAAGAAGTTGTTAGACTTGGAGAAAAGAAAATACTTCAATCAGACGATGATTGGGATTTTCTCTTAAAATACCTTCTTGTTTCAAACCAAGAATGGTTTACTTTCACGTCAGATCTAAAGCAAAACGCTGAAAAACGCGATGATAAATTGGTCAAGAAGAAATTAGAGTCTGTTGATGACGTATTAAAAGCAATCGGTCTTGATAGTCCAAGTGGAACCAACAGAGTAATAGAACAAGTGGCTGATAAATTTTTTGGACAAGATAATGTGGATATATCTGATTGTGTTCAACTAACACAGATAGTTGCTAAACTTGGGTCTACAATTAGTGCTTCTTTCAAGTATGTAACCAAAGATACATACCTTCGTTCCGTTGCAGACATTATTCTATTTGATGATGATGGCACTTTAGAGCAAATATTACCCAATGATTGGTCTTGTAATCATTTATTGCACTCTGATTATTTAAACGATTTTAAGTCTTGCACCCGGGATGATTGGATTGAATGGATAAATTCTGGACGTGCTGGTATCAATACGTTTGTACCTTTGGTGCAAAAAGAGGTTCATATCTGGGGGCGTCAACGAATTCAACATGAAGTCAAGGTTCATGGGTTTGATGGAGAACTTTCATTCCCCTATGTGACAAATTCTTTTATAATTGAAGACTGGGATTTCGAAGACACTCTGTGGAAGCACTGGCAATCATTAGCTAAAAACGACGATAACTTCTGGGGACATTTAGTTGAGCATATATTGATCCAATCGGCATCATTTTGGTCGAAAGCTAAAGGTGCAAGAGCTATGCAAATCGCTACTACTGGTAATAGAAGAGGAATTACTTACAATCCACTATTACCAGCATGGATATTGAAATTACGCGAGCTACCATGCCTTCCGGATACTCGTGGATCCTATCGGAAACCAAGAGAAATATTCAGACGTACACCAGAAACTGAATCACTTATGGATGTAGAACCCTTCATAGATTTTCGATATGATAATGAATCAACTCGTGATCTTCTTTTCCTACTTGGAGTATGTGATACCCCTACCGGACCTGATCGACTGCTTGATCGCCTTCGTGCACTTTCTAAAGCGGATAATCCACCCCTGCATGAGGTTGATAAATGGTATCAGCGGCTCGACCAAATGCTATATAGTTGCTCAACCGATGATTTTGTAAAAATCAAACAGGTTTTTAACGATGAGAAGATGATCCTGACAGAAAGTGGTAATTGGAGAAGATTATCTGAGGTATTTTTATCTGCAGATGAAGAAGATGTTCCTAGGGCAGAAATTATACGGTCTTCGGTAAAGCATCTTACTATTTGGGGAAAGCTTGGAGTAAATGAACGACCTACAGCAGACCTTGTAATCCAGTGGTTGAAAGAGCTTCCTACAAGACAAATGTTGTCACAGGATGATTTACGCAGAGTTCGTAGCATTCTTCCACGCCATCCAGTAAGAATATGGAAGGAATGTGGCCACTGGTTAAATCTTGTTGGTGAATGGATACCAGTTGAGAATATTGAATATAGCATTACAATGCAGTCACTGATACCGTGGAGTCACTTGCATGAAGGGGTTAAGCAGAAGACTGCCGATTTTCGTCATCTTACGGGAGAGTTAACACAAGAATTACCATTTTCTGATTTCTCTGTTCTTGCAAACAAAATAGAAAACCGTTTTCACCAAGATCCATCATTTATAGGCCATCCTGAAAAACGAATGTGGCTCAATCGCTTTGGTGAAGATATTTGCCGTATTGTACTTCCTGATGAGGACAATACTTTAAGAATCAGGTCATTAGCGGCAGATCTAGCAGAAACATTATGGCAGAAAACTCCTGGTCTTGAAACAATTCCATACATTGATGGAATTCCAGCGGGGACGCCCACAAATGTTGATGTTATATGGTTAGACAGAATCCTGTATTTTAATGATATTCCTAATGCAAAACTCGCCCGTATGGTGCCTGATAATCTTGGCAAAATGTTCAATCAGCCAGATATTACTGCTGCTTTGAATTATTGTTTTGGACGCACCCCCCAGGATGTGACTGAGTACCTTGAAGAAAACTTTACTCTTCAATCGCCAGAAGAAGTTAAGCCACAAGATATTGGTGATGATGTAACAGAAGATAATGTAATCTTGCCAGCAGTACTCGACGAGGGCAGTGACACTCAGGTGACACTGCCTGAAAAGGAAGAGGGCCATGTGGATGAAACTAAGACAACTGGCGACGAGCCGGATGAAGCTCAAGAAAAAGAGGTTGAAATAATCAAAAAGCCTTCTCCACCCAAACCGACAAAACCAAGCATTATGGAACGTTTTGCATTGAGTCAAGGTTATCATATGGAGGATGAAAATAATTTTTTCCATTCTAATGGTAACAGGATTCGCAAGTCTGATAAAGAGAATATATTTCCCTGGGAGAAACTTTCATCAGCAGGCGAAGTGATTTGCTACTACTTGCCAAAAGACCATTGCTTACAGCGTGAGCCTCTTAAGATTGAAGCTGATGTATGGGGTATGATCGATAAATCCCCTGATACTTGTGCATTTATACTCTCTGATATAGAGGATAAACCTATTGAACTATCGGGTAAGCATCTTCGATCCATGCGTGAAGAGGGAAAGATTGTTCTTTATCCAGCAACATACAGGATTGTTTATAAAAATGACAACTACTAAAACTTACAAAAAGAAACTGATCGAAGTCGCCCTCCCTCTGGATGCGATCAATAAGGCTTCAGTAAGAGAGAAGTCAATCCGCCACGGACATCCAAGTACGCTGCACTTATGGTGGGCAAGGCGCCCTTTAGCGGCTGCGCGGGCTGTTATATTTGCTCAGATGGTAGATGATCCATCAGGGCACCCTGAACTTTTCCCGACAGAAGAAGCCCAGGAGAATGAACGCCAGCGCCTGTTCAGGCTGATAGAAGAACTGGTAAAGTGGGAGAACACCACGAACGAGAAGGTATTGGATCAGGCGCGCGAAGAAATAAGGAAGAGCTGGCGCTATACCTGCGAAGAAAATAAGAATCATCCAAAGGCAAATGAATTGTTCAACCCAAATAAACTGCCTGCATTCCATGATCCCTTTGCCGGCGGCGGTTCCCTGCCTCTGGAAGCCCAGCGTCTTGGTCTTGAAGCTTATGCTTCAGACCTGAATCCTGTGGCTGTGCTCATCAACAAGGCTATGATCGAGATTCCACCCAAGTTTGCAGGTCAACCGCCTGTGAACCCGGAATCAAGGATTCAGAAAGGCATAGATTCAAGAAAGTGGAAGGGCGCAGAAGGGATGGCTGAGGATGTGCGTTACTACGGCAAATGGATGCGTGATGAAGCTGAAAAACGCATAGGACATCTTTATCCAAAAATTGAAATTACTGAAGAGATGGCAAAAGAAAGAACAGACCTCGAACAATATGTTGGCAAGAAGCTCACTGTCATTGCCTGGCTCTGGGCACGTACAGTGAAGAGTCCGAATCCGGCTTATAACCACGTTGATGTGCCGCTTGCCACCACATACATGTTATCTACCATAAAAGGAAAGGAAGCTTATGTGATACCTGTTATTGAAGGTGATAATTATCGTTTCATAGTGAAAGTGGGAAAACCTAAGGATTCAGAAGCAGCAAATAACGGTACAAAGTTTGGCAAAGGAAAAGCATTCAAATGTTTATTTTCTGAAACGCCAATAGACTTCCCTTATCTACGTACTGAAGCAAAAAAAGGATGCATGGGAAAACGACTAATGGCAATTGTATTAGATGGAGCCAAAAATCGTGTTTATCTTTCATCTTCACATGAACAAGAAGCCATAGCATTTCAAGCTGAACCTAAAGATGTTCCAGACACCAATTTACCACAAAAAGCACTTGGATTTAGAATTCAAGAATATGGCATGATAAAATGGAGACAGCTTTTCACTCCACGGCAGCTTGTGGCATTAACCACCTTATCAGACTTAGTGCTGGAAGCACATGATCGAGTAAAGCATGATGCAATCGCTACCGGGATGTGTGATGATGGCAAAAACCTATCTGCTGGCGGAATGGGAACACAGGCGTATGCGGATTCCGTTGGAGTTTATTTGGCGTTTGCACTCGACAAGCAATCTGACCTTGGAAATAGTCTGTGCCGTTGGGAACCGATAGCTCAATGTCCAAGACAGCTTTTTGGTCGTCAAGCTATTCCAATGGTATGGGATTTTGCTGAAGGCAACCCAATGGGGAGTAGTTCTGGAGCATGGATGGTATTCATTGAGGGTATTTACAAGTCAATTCTGAAATCATTTGAAACTGTCCAATCTTCTTTCACTGGTACAGCGTTGCAGGCCGATGCAAGTACTCAAAATGTGTCGTTTTCAAAGATAGTTTCCACAGACCCACCATATTATGATAATATTGGATATGCTGATCTGTCTGATTTCTTCTACATATGGCTGCGGCGGTCGCTACGGCCTGTTTTCTCTGAACTTTTTGGGACGTTAGCAGTGCCTAAATCTGAAGAACTTATAGCTACACCCCATCGCCATGGTGGAAAAGAGGCTGCTGAATTTTTTTTCGTGGATGGTATGACGCATGCAATGCATCGATTGGCTGAGCAAGCACACATTAGTTTCCCTGTAACGATTTATTACGCTTTTAAACAATCTGAAACTGAAAAAGAAGGTACATCTTCCACGGGATGGGAATCATTCCTTGATGCTGTGGTTAAAGCAAATCTGGCACTTGTTGGCACTTGGCCAATTAGAACAGAAAATAACAGTCGTATGGTTGGTCAAGGAACCAACGCCCTCGCATCCAGTATTGTTCTCGTCTGCCGCCCTCGCCCACCCAGCACACCCTTTACCACCCGGCGAGAGTTCCTCAACCAGCTTAAAACGGAGTTGCCTGAAGCACTCAAACACCTCCAGCATGGGAACATCGCTCCAGTCGATCTTGCTCAAGCCGCAATTGGTCCAGGAATGGCTGTTTTTACTCGTTATTCAAAAGTACTTGATGCAGAAGGCAAAATTATGACCGTCCATGAAGCACTTTCACTCATCAACCAGACCCTTGACGAAGTATTGGCAGAACAGGAAGGGGACTTTGATGCAGATAGCCGATGGGCGCTGGCATGGTTCGATCAATATGGATTCGATGCAGGCGAATATGGGGTGGCAGAAACACTTTCCAAAGCCAAGAACACCAGCGTTTCAGGTATGGTCGAGGCTGGAATTCTCGCCTCGAAAGCAGGAAAGGTTAGATTGCTCAAACCCAAAGAACTTCCTGCAAATTGGGATCCTGCTACAGATACAAGATTGACTGTTTGGGAAACGGTTCATCATCTTATCCGTGTGTTGGAAACAGGCGGTGAAATAGCTGCAGCTGAACTGGTAGCTAAACTCGGAAGTAAAGCTGATGTAGCCAGGGAACTTGCTTATCGTCTTTATACTCTATGTGAACGAAAGAAACGCGCCAGTGAAGCGCTGGCTTATAATTCACTGGTACAGAGCTGGCCTGAACTGATGCGGCTTTCAAAATGGGAAGCAAAACTGCCAAAAGGGCAAACACAACTTTCTGAGGAGAGATAACAATGGGAATGACCAACTACGAGCGGGTTGCAAAAGCACTGGAATTGCTAAAAGAAGGTCTTGGACCTTTTGTGCAGCGAGAGATAGAGAATACATATCAGGATCAGGCACTAGATCAGGCAGCTCAAATACTTGGTGAAGATTGGCTGCTTGCTGACAGGTCAATTCAACAATTAGATGCAGCCGCATTGCTCAAGCTCATGTGGGATGCATGGAATGAGGTGTTCCGAAAAACCTTTGGATTTGCTGAACGTACTCTGGTTAGTGAACTTAGAGATGTGCGTAATAAATGGGCTCATCAGGAAACCTTCTCCAGCGATGATACCGACCGTGCACTGGACACAACCGAGAGAATGCTGACGGCAGTATCTGCTCCTCAAGCAGAAGAAGTCCGCAAGATGAAAATGGAACTTAGACACCTGGTCTTTGATGAACAGTCAAGACACGAACGCCGCAAGAGTTCAAGTACTGTCATTGAAAGTGCCTCCAACCTCAAGCCATGGAGAGAGATAATAACTCCGCATAGAGACGTGGCAAGCGGTCGTTACCAGCAGGCAGAATTTGCGGCTGACCTCTGGCAGGTGCATCTTGGAGAGGGATCTGATGAATATCGCAACCCTGCTGAATTCTTCCGCCGTACATATCTCACAGAAAGCCTGAAACACCTTTTGGTAAGTTCAATACAGCGAATAGCGGGTGTTGGTGGTGATCCAGTAGTACAGCTCCAGACAAACTTTGGAGGTGGAAAGACACATTCCATGCTGGCGCTTTATCATCTTTTCTCAGGAAAATTTGATGCCAATAAACTTGTAGGTATTGAAAATGTGCTCATAGAAGCACAGGTCCCCAAACTTCCAAAAGCAAAGACAGTTGTGCTTGTTGGAAACAAGATATCTCCCGGTAATCCAGTTACAAAACCAGATGGAACAGTTGTTAATACCCTGTGGGGCGAACTTGCCTGGCAACTTGGGGGAAAAGTTGCTTATGAACGTGTACGTAATGATGACGAAAGAGCGACCAGTCCGGGTGATGCATTACGAGCACTCTTCAATGATTACGGACCTTGTATCATACTTATTGATGAATGGGTAGCCTATGCCCGCCAGCTGCACGACCAGAGTGATTTGCCAGGAGGCAGTTTTGAAACACAGTTCTCCTTTGCCCAGGTACTCACAGAATCTGCCAAACTTGCCAGCAATTGCCTGCTTGTTATCAGTTTACCTGCCTCTGACACTGCCACTTCACCCCATGCCCGTGCTGACGATCTGGAGGTTGGCGGTCAACGTGGACGTGAAGCACTCGACAGACTTCGTAATGTAATAGGCCGTGTGGAAGCGGTCTGGAGACCTGCAACTGCAGAGGAAGGTTTTGAGATTGTACGCCGAAGGCTATTCGAGCCCATGACTGATCCGGCTCAGTTCAAGGATCGTGATGTGATTGCACGAGCTTTTGTTGATCTCTATAGAGCTCAACAGCAGGAATTTCCGCCTGAATGTCGTGATGCAGAATATGAAAATCGCATCAAAGCAGCATATCCGATCCACCCAGAGATATTTGACCGTCTTTACACTGACTGGTCTACGCTTGTAAAGTTTCAGCGCACACGTGGCGTACTGCGCCTCATGGCTGCTGTCATATACAGCCTCTGGGAAAAGGGAGATAAGAACCCCCTGATCCTTCCAGCCAACATTCCTATCGAAGATCGGCGTGTGCAGTTTGAACTGACGCGTTATCTTTCTGATAACTGGGTTCCCATTATAGAAAAAGACGTAGATGGGCCTAATTCACTACCTCTACGCATTGATTCTGATGTGCCAAATCTGGGAAAATTTGCAGCATGCAGGCGTGTGGCACGTACCATCTATCTTGGTTCTGCACCTACTACTGCTACGGCAAATCGTGGTATTGAAGATCGGCAAGTGAAATTGGGATGCGTACAGCCAGGCGAATCCCCGGCTGTATTTGGTGACGCATTGAGGAGGCTGACAGGGGCGGCTACCTATCTCTATCAGGATGGGCCGCGTTACTGGTATTCCACCCAGCCCACTGTCACCAAACTTGCTGATGATCGTGCTGAACAATTAAAGCGTGACCCTGATAAAGTAGCACATGAACTGGATAGACTCCTGCGAGCTGATCTGCGCCGAATGGGTGATTTCAAAGGTGTGCACATTTTGCCAACTTCAAGTGGAGACGTTCCCGAAGATCTGAATGCCAGACTTGTGGTTCTGGGTATAGAACAAACATACAGCAAAGAAGAAGGGAATGCTGCTGAGAAAGCGGCAAAAATGATACTTGAAACCCGTGGAAATAGCCCACGACTCTACCGAAATACCCTGGTATTCCTTGCTCCAGACAAGACACGTTTTCAGGATCTGGATGAGGCCATACGCAAATATCTTGCGTGGGAATCGATACTTGCAGAAAAAGACACACTTGATCTTTCCCCACATCAGGTTAAGCAGGCAGCGGCTCAAAGAGATTCTGCTAACAGTACTGTCAATGCACGCGTTCCTGAAACCTATCAATGGCTGTTGGTTCCTGTTCAGAAGGATCCAAAATCGCATGTAGAAATTCAAGCAATCAGACTATCTGGTCAAGATTCACTTGCTGCAAGAGCCAGCAAGAAACTAAAGAATGATCAAATGCTCGTACCAGCTCTTTCAGGTACAGGTCTACGCATGGAACTCGATAAAATCCCTCTCTGGAGAGGAAACCATGTTCAGATCAAACAGCTTGCTGAGGATTTTGCAAGTTATCCATATCTTTATAGGTTAACTGGCCCGGCTGTGTTGACAGATTCAATCAATTCCGGACTCAGAATACTTACATGGGAACAAGAATCGTTCGCTTATGCCGACAGTTTTGATGAAGTTAAAAGTCGATATAGGGGACTCCATTGTGGTCAACCGGTTAAACTTTCAGAAGATACTCTTCCGGGCTTACTGGTCAAACCTGATATCGCTGCCAACCAAAGGCAGGAAGAAGTTCAGCCTAAACCAGAAACTATGCCTGAATCTAAAAATGGAACAGAAACTACCATTCCACCTGAAACAATTGAAGGGACTAACAGGGTTAAGGTTGATGAAACAAAAACCGTGTCGCCACCTAAGCAACCACCAAAGCGATACTATGGTAGTGTTAACCTGGATCCAACACGTGTAGGTCGTGACGCAAGTCAAATTGCTGAAGAGGTAATTTCACATCTTTCAGGATTTGTAGGCTCAACTGTGACAGTGACACTGGAAATAGATGCCAATATTCCATCTGGTGTTCCTGATCAAGTGGTAAGGATTGTTATGGAGAACGGTAAAACACTGAAATTTACAAGTCAGGGATTTGAGCAGGAATAAAACATCTATACGAAATCGGAGTATGCGATGAAAGTAGCCATATTCACCGAAGATACAGATGTAAAATTGCCTCCTATCCCTAAAACCCGCCAGCTTGAATCCATCAAACACACCCAAGCCCCCCCAACTGATCCTCGCGGGCGCAGGAACTGGCAAGACTACTACCATAACTGCAAAGATCACTTACATGGTTGAAAAGGAAAACATCGATCCCTCCCAGGTACTTAACCTTGCTTCTTGAACCATCTCCTTTTCACTTTGTTCTTATGCTCCTTTACTTTTCTCTTCCAGCCAATCCCCTATAAAAGTGCCGACAATAAAAAGCACAGCAAGAATTATCACTTCGATGAATACTAGCACGCCTGCAAGGCTGCCAAGCAGCAGATATCCTCTGCCAGCTCCCTGAACAGCTCGGGGTCATAGAAGAAGTACTTGAAATAATAGACACCGCCGAGTTTGAATATGTTGATGCGGGGGCGCTTTTCTGTTATGTCGAAGATGGGCATGAGTAAGTTCTATTTATTCTCTAATCGTGCTTTATTCAGCTGGTTGAAAATTCTCACATGCCATATCGTCTGCCCTTGCCGCTCCGTAGAAACGGCACCTATCATAAGCAGGATCAAACCACAGGCATTCTCTGCATCTGGAATCGTTTTCAGTATCCAAAGATTCACGCTCTCTAACTTCATAATGAGACCAGACAGTTAATCGAAGGGGCTTTAATTTCACATGGTTATTGAATGATGAATAATTCCGCCGGGTCTTTAATTGTTCTTTCATCTGACAGGATATATACTTATCCATTCAATCAATACTACAGAACAAGCTTTTCTTGAGAAAATTGCCTGTGAAGCCATCCCTGGGATATGAATGAAAATATTAAAAACAGTCCAATGCGAAAGAATTATGGGACTACACATTCAATTCCTTCAATCGATCAATCTTCGCCTGCATATCATCCACCGCTTCTTTCCGCTGTCTCTCAATATGAGCGATTACCTTATCAAAGTCGATTTTGAGAGAATACACTTTAGTAGGTCTTCCTTTACCAGAATTTTTCTCTTCTCGTTCATCCAACAGGTCAAGTTTCCTTAATTCCTTCATAGCATAGCTGACTACAGGCTGACTTAATCTAGTTTCTCTCACCAGGTCTGCTGATGTAGCCTCATTCACACCTTGAAGATAGCTTAACGCCACAGCAACAGGTCTGCTCATTCCCAGGGAAATAAGAATATCTGCGATTTCTTCTTCATTTTTATCGAGTTATTTCACATAAAAAGTTCTCATGTTGATTTCCACATATCTTATGAATTGTTATTATTATTTTAATTCTTCGATAAGAAGATACCACTTATGAGGAGGCCTGCGAGATCGGGCTAAGGCGGAAATGTGAGAAGATAGAGCAAGGGCGGGCAGATGAAAAGTACTAAATTTCAAATATGTGGGTGCAGGAATTTTATGAGGTTTTTAAGATCGTGAACTATGTGCTTGAGCGAACTGCATGCTGTGATGTGCGAGAGCAGGCTAAAACCTTTAAGAGCACGGGATAACATATCATAACTATGACCATAACCATACTGTCGTGCAACCTGGCCGTTTTTTCCACCATCCCACAACCATCATAAGCCAGGCACGATAGCAGCATGGCTATCTTTTTCTTTCTGTTTGTCAGCAACATTTGACAGAGATTAGTGAGATAAGTAGCTTTCGTTATAAAAATACTATGACAAGTAGATTTCTTGCCCCCATGGAGAGACCAAGAACAATCAATGTCAGTATCAGCATATACTTCTCATCCATTGTCTTATCCCCCCTGGACTCTCTCTCAAGCATCATAATAATCAATACAACGAGGATTAAGGATAGAGGAATCAATATAATCCCTGTTCCGAAGATGGATGCCAGGAAGGAACTGAAAGGATGCTTGTTAGTGTAGCCCTGCCCCATACCGATATATGTTGTTAATGAATCAAGTAAGAATGAAAAAATCACAAATGAATACA
Organism: Candidatus Methanoperedens nitratireducens; assembly: GCA_020724545.1. Taxonomy (GTDB): domain Archaea; phylum Halobacteriota; class Methanosarcinia; order Methanosarcinales; family Methanoperedenaceae; genus Methanoperedens; species Methanoperedens nitroreducens_B. Next base: position 34,509 of record DYGR01000017.1, on the reverse strand, counting down.
CCCTGCTGCGCAGATAGAACATACCAATAGCCGGGGATATTCTTTTAATAAGCTCTGTCAATGCAAGCGCTGGCAGTAAGATATATACTAGAATATCGGGTACTGGAAATCCGATATTTGAATTATAGATAAGGATAATAATACCTGCAACAGATAATATTATTCCTGCGCCTGCGTACATGTTAATGTAACTTTTTATCCTTCCTGTTCTCTCAAGATACAGCATTAAAAGAAGGATGCTAAAGCATATTGCAAATATTACGAAATAAATAAGTGGTGTGATAAAAAAATATTTAACAGGAGGATTCAGGATATCAGCATCCTCTATTACCCTGAACACCGATCCCATGAGGATATAAGGAATCGTGGCAATGACAAATTTTTCATTGACCTCTATCTTCAATTTATTTAATAATTTTAAAACAGCATAGACCCCTGCAAATAAAATAATGACATACGTCAGCATGTCAAAGTGGTTGTAACTCGTATCATTGATGATACCTTCAATATAATTCCTGTTTATGAAATCAATTAGACCCTGGATCATCCTGAACTGCTCATCCTCCGCAGAACCCGTAAACAAACTCAATCTTGTCTTGCTGGGTAAAATCATAGTGTACTGTTATTCTCAATTGGATCCCACCAGCCTGTTAAATTTTACCTTCATGATCTTCCAGGTATCATCGATCATATCCGAGATCTCAGGCAGGGTTCTAAGAACCATATAGGAGACCAGTATCAATGCCAGCACCGAGCCGATTTTAGTGATGATATGTTCTGAGATATGGAAACTCTCCTCAGCAGTTCCGAACCATGCAAACCCGTAGGCTGAGGCAGTGAAAAGCAACCTCTGAAGATTGAGTATATAAATAACCGGCACTGAGATCATGAACGCCTTGAACTTTCGCACCGCTGGCGCTTCTGCGGCTGAGATTACGCCTGTGAATAAGGCTATGCTCTCAATAGCAGTACATGCAAGGATTATCTCAACTGCAAGACCATTAACTGCAAGCTGGTTCCATGCTACCTTATCGACAGGAAACCCAAATCTCTCAATAACCCAGATCGTCTGGTCTGTAACCACGGATATTATCCCTGTATTTAAGAAATCCACCTCTGCGAACAGGAAATAGATCAAACCTCCAACAGAAGCTGCCCTGGATAGCGGGATAATGATATCTTTATTATCATCTTTTGCCTGAAATGCAATATATGCAATAAAAAGGCATACTGCTGCAGCTACAATAACTAAAAAGGTATTAAAATAATCCTGGATCCCGATATAATCCAGAGGTTTCAAGAACCAGTGGATTGACAGGAAGAGCCAGCCAAGACCTGCAAGTACGAACCTGTAGGGTGTTGAGCGTACAGATGCTATAACCAGAAGTCCAAGGGCGATCCAGAGTACTGTGATCATTGATTTTCATCCTCTATTAGTGGATATAATAAATACTTTACGTTCCTTGTAAAGATATAGCTAATTGTAGCTTTTTTGTTCAGCCGCCATTCTTGTTATGCTTTCTATAGCTGCTCTTCCAGGGGGTTCGCTTACTCCACGATTAAAATCGGGAGCTTGCGCTCACCCCTTGATCCCGACGTTCTGTCAGCAGTCGAACTATACACAAGAGGAATGGCGAAAAGTATTGATCTTGACCTTGTAGCCGACAGGTCAGTTCTGGTTCCTTTACTGCTCAAGCTGGATTTTAAACAGACCGGACGGCATTTTCACAAGAACAGAATCCATATCGAAATCCCATCAGATATTCTGCACGGCAAAAGCACTATTGTGCTCAAGTTTTGCACAGCTCAAGTGCGCTTGACACTAAGGCCCAGATCACAGCAGTTGAATCAAGATATAATCGCCTGACTCAGAGACTTGCCAGGATGCGCAACAAGAACCGGACTGCAGCTCTCACAGCTTTCAATCCTCATTTTATAAGGACTTGCTCTGAAACATCAGAAGAGACAATCAACACGCTGAAAGCAGAGGCGCCTTTCAATCCTCATTTTATAAGGATTTGCTCTGAAACATATCTCCCGCTGCGTTCCTTGAACTCGAACTCAGCAGGGATTATCCCTAAAATCGACCGCCAGTATGAGGCCGAGGCGCTGCCCTCAAATCCCATGACAGTCTCTCTTATGTCGCTGCATGTCTTGCTCCTGATATCCAGTCCCTGGAGTCTCTCTATCCAGGTATTAACAGCATATCTTGCATTTTTCAGGGGCTCTGCGGATTCCGGGAAGGTATCCTTTCTGGATTTGGCAAGGGTTCCCAGGGCAGCGGACATGTTATGCAGCTTTGCATTGATGAACTCCTTTGCAAGCACAGCACCGGCAGGAGTATCAAAAGCTCGGTACTGCTCCCTCCTTGTATTAACAGTACTCATCTGGGGCGGAGAAATATAGGCTGTGACCTGACCGCGCCAGTCTACCAGCACCACATCCACGCCGTGCTCGGCCAGAAGCTCGATGGCATCTGTGCTTATGCTGCCCCTGCCTGAGATCACCACCTGGCGCAGGTCCTGGGGGATGCAGCGGTGGACAACCGTGTTCGTGCCGTCCTTTCGCTCCTTTACAACGATCTGCTCATGATCTGTTCCGATGTATTTTCCCCAGCCGTCGATCACAAGTCGGTCCATAGATTCCTCATGCGCATAAGCAAAACATGCGCTGCTTTAAGTGCTGTAAGATATGTAGTAGTATATATATTAGAAGTGTGTACGCGGTTTAAAAGGTCCGGCATTATAGTATAAGTTCTGCTGCTGTATCTCTGCTCTTTTCCTGCTGCTCATCTGTAGCACCCACTTGAATCCCTTTCTCCTGAGCAAGCCTGAGGATATCAAATGTTCCAACATCAAGCAATTCTGCAGCTCTGCTCAGGGAAATCCTGCCCTTTTTATACAGGTCGAGAACGTAATCCTGAGCTCCCATGTATAGAAGCTGCCGAAGAGCTGTTGATCTGTCTATGTGTTCTTCCCTTGCTCTGAGAAGAGTCAGTTCCATAATATTCCTGGGTATGCGAAGGGGATAAGATGTCGTTTCCATATCAATCCTCCAGTGTTTTTATCGCTTTATCGTAATTATTTTTATTAGTCAACGATTTGATCTTCGTTAAAGCCTCAATTGATTCCCTTTTTGTGAGAATTTTTAACTCATATAAGCGGACTATCAAATCAGCCGGAATAATGAATCGTACATTGTTTCTCTGCAATAAATTTAGAAAAACTCTGTCATCGCTGATTATTGCTTTTGCGTTGATATTAAAAAACAAATATAGGGTCGAACTTTCACCCTGACCAACGCTACTGTTTGATAAAATAGATTGTGCTGAATCGCTGGCTTCAGTTCCCTTTATTTTTAATTTACCCTTATTTACAAATTTGTCGAGAAGAAAAGCATCATCATAAAGACCTTCTTTTCCTTTGATGATGGTCTCTTCATAAACCTCATAAGTTATAAAACATTCAAAATTCTCAACGATTTTTCCAAGAGAACCAGCTTTAGTTAATTTGATTATGCCATCTGAATCAAATACAAGCTTATTCATCGTTATACAATCTTATACAAAGGTATATAAATGCTTATCTGATATTGAAGCAAAAATATAATAAGTTGGAACAGTGCTATTTGAAAATTCACAAACGGATTTATTTTAACCTTCCCTGTTTCTCCAGCCAGCATTTTATCGCTTCGTTAAGACCTTCTCCGGTTTTAATGTTCTTTTCGACACATACACTTCTAAATTTGCGGTAAAGGTCTTCATCTATATCTCTAATCGTTGTGGAAATAACGCCCATAATACAACAGTTACAATAATGAGAAGTAACCCATAAATACGATTGCGTTATAACGGTTACAATGATTACAAATACTACAATAACAAAAGGAAGGTGAAAACATGCCAGCATACCTAGTAATCAACGCCCCGAACATAGAAAAAGATGCAATCATAGTTGAGAGGAAGGTATTGGAGGCACTGGTAGCCCGATACGGTACACCCCATTTCGTTCAGAAGGAAAAGCAGGGAGGTAAGGCGTTACATTTCACGTTTTTAGAAAACAAAATAATACTGGCATACGAAATCTGAGAATGGAGCGGAACACGGATTGCACGGATGACACGGATTGGCACAGATTGAATTTGTCCGTGTACATCCGTCTCAGCTTCATCCAACTACTACACCCTCTTTAGCTATGTTCTGGTAAAATCCTGTTTTTATTTTTTCCATGAAAGCGTATTCTCTGGTTGATACTGCCTTTGCCGAGATGTATTCTCCTGTCTTGAGCAATATATCAACAGCTATCCCGGAAAGGTTTTTCTGCATTTCAAATCTATTCCCGCTGGTGATAACAAGAATGTCGATATCACTTTCTTCTGTGGCTTCTCCTCTGGCATAGGAGCCGAAGAGGATGATCTGGTCTATTTTAGCGCCGTGCTTTTGTTTGGCTGTTTTTAGGAATTCTTGGAGGGCTTTTTGTTTTTTGTTCATATAAGTCCAGCCTTGAAATCTTCAATTATTTTCTTAATCCTCTTAAGAAATCCATCAGCGTCATCTATTACGCTTTCTGCCTCTTCTTCAGAAGCTCTATAAGAGACGTCATAATCCGCTTTCTCTCTCATCTGCATGTCCTTTGCGAACATCTTGCCGTATATTTCTTCAATGTAGCCTTTGTTTACAAACTCAAGTCCTAAAAGCGCCAGCACGCCTTTGTGCTTTTTGGGATGAAAGTCTTTGAAGCTTAATAGAGCCCTGGCAGAGTAGTACATGCTGTAGTATGCCTCACTTATAGCGCTGTTGAACTTTTCGTTCTCAAGCAGAATCTGCGCTGATGCGAGGGCTTCCTCAGAGCGCACAAGATAATCCTCGTATTCAGGCATAGATGACTTTGCCCTCCTTCTTTACGTTCTTAATGAATCCATAGCCCTCTTTCTCAAGAAAGCTGAGGTGCCTGGCTGTAATCACATGCGGAGAAATATAGACGCCGTATTTCAGGAGCAGGGGGAATGAAATGTCGATAAGCTCGTCAAGGGTTACATCGCCTACGATAAGTACATCTATGTCGCTTTCTTCTGTGGCTTCTCCCCTTGCGTAGGAGCCGAAGAGGATGATTTGATCTATTTTAGCGCCGTGCTTTTGTTTGGCTATTTTTAGGAATTCTTGTAGGGCTTTCTGCATTTTCATTACTTAAATATGGCAAGCTTAGTTTTTTGAGTTATAATCATTTAACTTAACTCCAACCCTTGTTTCCTCGTTAAATAGCCGTATCCAACTGCTGTCTTTGCGCCGATGCCGTGCTCACTCAGAGCTTTTCCCATCCATTCAAATACGACTGACAATAGGGTTTTGCCCAGAAATTTCCCTTCCTGAATAGGTATATTGTCAATTTCTTTCACACCAATGATAAATTCAAATTCAGTATCCTCAACGGTTAGGAAAGGAATTGGGTTTGGATTATGATAATCTGCTGGCGGAGTATTCCCTGAAGAGTCTGAATAATATGGCGCATAATGTGGATTCATAACATCGATCTTTATTTTTGGTTGAGATGAAGGAAGCGAATCAAAGAAAATAATTTTTCCCTTCATGCTTTTTTTATAGAAGCTATCTTCAGGACAACCAAATATGTCACAAAACCATTTAGTTTTCAAAGCTCTTATTTCCGCTTTTTCTAAATCCATCTCCCCTTTATCGTTTTTCCCAAATAATTCTGTTATAATGTAACTACGGACAACTCCTTTAACTGCGCTTCCTGGAATATACGGGATTCCATAGACATGATGTAGCGTCATTGAGGTTTCATAGATAGATTCATTCCCAAGCCCAATAATCATGCGCCATACAGGTCTGAATCTTGCGGAGTCTGTTTCTAAATTTTGCTTAGTGATACTGATTTTATGTCTTTCTGCAATAGCTTTGATGTCTAATTTTGAGAAATCAGGTTTAATATTCAATATGACTTTGTTTTTAATCGTTTTAAAAAATTCAAATTTTTCATCGCCTGGAATAAAAACTGCGGGCTTGTTTAACCGCAGTGCAAAATTATCAATATCTTCGGGTTTTTTTATGATGCCTGCTGTGTCTTTTGGAAGTTTATACTGGATGTTTATAGATTCTGTATATACTCTTGAAGCTGCATATCTATTATCATCAGTCTGTCTTATTCGTCTACGTCCAGTGTAATGTACATCCTTACTCTTCATTCTCAGCGTCTCCTTCGATCATTCCATCTGCGAATCGGCTAAGCCATTTAAAGAATGCCAGCACCTCGTTGGTCACAGTACGATATTCAGGTGAATTAAGCGAAATTATCTTCTCTACGAGATCATCATTTTGTTTTAAGCCCAGCAGATTTTTCTTATCTTCTCGAAGCCACTGTGCGGTGTGGTCGTAGATTAACTTGTATGCATAACCTGCTTTACCAGTATCTGCTTTGCTTTTTGATTTGATGAATGCAAATGTTGCTCCAAGTCCATTTGTCTTAATAAGCATTGGAATTTTTTTAACATAAGATTTATATTCTTTTTTCTTCTCGATATTACTGCCCGCTATGGCGCAATCATAAGCAAACTTGGCGCGCCCCTGCTCCAGTCCTTTTATTTTGCCTGTATCATCAGTCATTTATTTCCCCCCAGACCTTAATTCTAGCCAGACCTTTTCCGATAGTGGCATTGCCGCCAATCTGGATTATCTCAGGCATTCCATTGGTAAAGTAGTCCATCACAAGCTCTTCTTCATTTTTGCTGTTTATTTTTGTGAACACTCCCTTCATTCCATTTTCTTTGAAGACTGGGGTTGTCAGCGCCAGTGAATACAGAATTGTCTCAGATGGCAGGTATTCTTCTGTAAATAAAGCTCCGCGTTCAACTGTGCCTGTTTTGTTGTCAATTTTTATGCGCGTTGTTACTTCAGTGGAAAGATTGACAAAATCCCTGAAATCATCATCTGATAATATTACAATATCTTTTTTGATTTTGTCTCGCCAGTAATTATATTCATTTCCAGAAGGTATAACATTGGTTGATAGCCAAGCAGCAAATTTTGTGCATGTCTCTTCATTATTACTATCCTTAGTTATCGTAAATGTATATTCTTCAAGCACTATTTTATCTCCGACAAATAGCTGGCAGCCATTCGGAGCTGTGTTGGTTTTTGGCATTTCAGGAATCCCGCTTATTTCAGCAAGTTTGAGGTCTTTACTGAACCGCTCCAATGCTTTTGGACAGGTAATCCAAGCAAACACGCCTTTCATGGACTTAACAGGGAATAACAGCAAACGAGCATCTGTAAACCCAAGCGCACCAGCATGTTCATCGCCATTTTCAGGACCGAAAGCGAGAGATACTGCTTGGGCATCTGCTTTTTTATTATTAACCATAATTTCGCCCTTTCCCTCAAAAGCCTGTCTGATACATCCCTTCAATCCCGATGACTCGATTTTTGGAAATCCAGTGTGTCGCTCCCTTTGAATAGGCATATCAATTGTGCCTAAATCTGTCCCACTTCCAGCGTGAAGTGGAGTTTCCACAATCATGAAGAATGGTTTGATTTTTTTATACATCTTTAGCACCTCTTTTTAACATTTCATAATATTTTTTAAGATTTTTTTTAAGAGTGTCTGGAGGAGTAGGCTGAACAAAACCCCCATGATTTAAATCATTTCTAAATTGTGTAATAGAGTCATATATCTTAACAAAATCTTCATTTGTCATATTCAAATAATTTATTATTTTCTTGACCTGATCTTTATTTCTTTTAGCAAGTTCATTCCACTCGCTTTCAGGAATCTTTCTACTTATTATTGTAACAGAGTTTGTTACAAGCTCTCTATTATCTTTATTTGTTATTTCTGTATTTCCAAAACATTCAGCGACAATTTCACTTTTCATGGTCTCTTGAAGCAGAGTATAACCCTGCTGTATTAAATTGTGTTCAATACACCATTCAACAGCAACATAACCATTTTTAATATCATTATTATTAAAACCTTCAAATTTATTAGATATTTTATCTAACAGTGGATTTAGGGGCTTTATTGGACCATTTTTGTTTGTTTGTATCAACTCATTCAATTTCTTAAAATCAAAATCTTTCATAGATATCCCACGACATGTCCGAATGGACTTTGTGAATTTTTCTAACTGTATAGTTAAATCATTTACATTTTTTATTTCTTTTTTATCTTGGTTAATCCTTCTTATATCTTCAGCATCCCCATAAGTAAGAAAGTTGTTTATAGCATTAGTCCAATTAAAAAGGCTAACAAAAGAAGTTAAATTAAAGATTGGCACATTGCGATCTTTGATATTCATTTTTTCTACTTCACGAATTGTACCTAATACCTCAAAAGCGCCATAATATAATCCTTTGATCTCGATATTCTTTAATACCTCTGCATAGTTCAATATGATTATGGCAAGTACAGGTTGAGAACGTAAAGCATGAGTAATATCAAATATAACTTTATCTTTTTCATTTATCTGTTCATAAACTTTCTCAAAAACCTCCCATATTTCTTCTTCATTTTGTCCGCTGGAAATATCTTCATGAATAATTTTAGTTTTTAATCCTAAAGATTTTAATCTCTGTTCAAGTCCTTCTATCTGAAATGGTTTTCCATCTTTATGACCATTATTAACCCAATTTGTATTTTTAGCCTCTTCAGTTAGGAAAATAACAATTCTATCATTCTCAGTCCAATCCTTACAGAATAAAGAGGCTATTGCTTCCTGAATAAATCTCACATTACTAACCTTTTCACTATTTATATAATAGTTACAGGGCAGATAATTATTTGTCCCCAAAAACGCCATTAATACCTTACTCATCCCATCTCCTCCTTTTCATATCTTCTAAAAATTCTGTGCTTGAAAACCCGCTCAGACCTCACTGTATTATCAGACATGCGCTTCTCTACAATTTCCCGCTCAGTTGTGGCATAGACAGGAATCAAACCTAATGAAAATGCAAAATTCACCATCAGATAGACCGCGCCGAAATCACCCTGGATAAGTGCATAATCCCCTTTGTCAGCATTATCCTTAACAAATCTGCGAAAATGTTCCATATAACTTGTTATTGATGGCTCACTTGGCGGGATATTCTGCCATAATTTTTGTAAATCTGAAGGCAGAGGAACAAATTCATTGATGTTAAAAGTAGTCCTCGCATCCTCTATCTGTTCAGGAGTCAATTCATGAGAAAAAATAAGTAGTATCCTATGCATTATCAACGCCACCAACATACGCTATGCCAAAGCCCTGCTCAGGATAAAAATCTGAAACTGCCTTCTGATGGAAATATTCAATAGCCATCTCAATATCGCCATTGAGTATTTCAAAATAATAGATACTTCCAGATGGAACCGCCTTACGCATGGGTTTTGGCTTTCCTGCTTTCATATCGAATCCACCAATGTAGAGCGGTTTTCCAATGGATGCCGTCTGTAATTTAACTTTTAGTCCATTATATTCACCAGTCAGGTTCTTTTCATCTATCCATGCAGGGAGCCAGCCTTTTTTGAGTATTGCAGGTGTGGATAGATTCAACTTAAAAATAGTTTTGTTATATTTGAAATTGTAGGGGAGGACATCGATATTTGCATCATCTACCTGATAAGATGCTGCTTTACCCTCACCGCCAAGCTTCATGAGTCCACTCTGAGGAATATCAATGCCTTCAAAATCGATAAGCAAGGCGAGGTCTTCCATCCGCCTCATTGAAACGGTGTAAAGCTTACTTTCATCAGCCGTGCCTGTTAATCTGTTAATGCCGATGCCTACCTTTGGTTCAAGCTTCATTTTATCGCCAATTCTGATAAAATCAAATGTTTTACTCTCGCACTGCAAGTAAGTTTTAAATGAATCAAGACTTATCAAGCCATCACTTACACTTTCGACTTCTTTATCACTTATCAGGACATACTGTGCAGTACATGAGCTATTTATGTTGATTTTATTCAATGAAAGTAAATGAGTTGATTCTTTAGCGTTTTTTCTTTGGACACAATCGTTAGGTAAAGGCAGATAGACTTTATTTGCTTCAAGATCAAGTAGATAGATTCCCTTTATCTTCAAATTCCTGGTTGGGTCATTTGCAGTACAAGCATTTTTAAGTTCTGTTATATGCTCTGAAAAATAAGCACTCCTCAAAGCTCCATATATCACCGAAGGATACGGCGGAAAGACACCATTCGCCCAGCTATCATCACCCATCATAAATGGTTTTCCATCCCTAAAAAAGAGAGTATCCAGAGGCTCTATCTTTATTTGCATTTATTTATCTCCCTCTTAATAAAGACCGCTATATCCAGAAAAGATATGAAATTTTCAAAGGATTTGCTTTCAGAATAGATACTTTCTAAATACTCATATAGCTTATCGACTGCATCCTTTTTTCTGTCCTCAAATTCTTCTTTACTTTCATTTTCTTTTTTCCTCATCATGCATGAGCGCCTGATTAATCGCTTCATCTCGGTTTTGATAAGAGGTTCAAAATCAGGTTTCATGCTTTCTGTTTTGAGCCATCCAAATTCCATACTGAGATTTTTAATAAATGTGTCAGAGAAATCATTCTTTAAGGCGTGGATAAGTTCTTCCATTATCTGGACAGTTGATTTACTATTATACTCCCATTTATAAACTGTTTCCCTTGTTTCACCAGAACGCTTGAGCACAGCGATAGCAAAGGCATTTTTTCTATCAATCTTTTTGGCTTCTTTTTCCATTTTTCGCGCCCATCTTAAAGTTTCAGAGAGCTGTGTTTTATAATGAGAAATACATATTCCACAGGATACTGAGGATGTTTTTTTATCAGAAACTTGGTCAATCTCTTCAAACTTCGGGAAGTTTCCTCTTACCTCTTTAATGACAGGCAGTAAATGATTCAAATTTATAAAAGCCAAAGCGTCATCACCACCTGCATATACCAGTTTACCTTTTGGTTTTTGTGTGATTTCTTCCACTTTTTTTGAAAAATTGCCTAATTTTTTTGTTAGCTTTTTATGAAACTCCATCAATTGTGATTTTTCTTTCAGATATTCTCCAGAAAGCCATTTTCCCATGCTGTCACCGTCAAACATTATTACTGCGTAGTATGTGGGAAATCCAATGTTCTTATTTTTTGCATCATTCTTGATTTTTTTAAGGTGATCTTTTGCAGATTCAAGTTTCTCATCTGGATAGCAATATTTTTTAAAATATTCTTCTGTAAGATTGCTTTCAAAATAGAGTTCTTCATCAAAATGAGTACCAAATAGTCCCTTATATTCATTCTTTAAAGTGCTGTCCAGTTTATCGAGTGTATCCATCAACGAAATTTCAGCAACCGAGGGATAAGAATTTTTAATACTGAAAGATCGCTTTGTAAAACATACAGCACAAAGTCCTTCTCCATCCATCACATACTTTGGTGACAATTCATTCAAAGAAACGGCATCATTCGGGACATAACGTCTCTTTTTCCCACGATAGAACAGTACGTTCCTCTCGCCGCATAGTGAACATTTCCTTCCTTCTTCTTCCATTTTATGGAACTGGCGCACGTTTTTAATAGCGCCAAGATATTTTTCAATTTCTGCATATCTCTCCGCATAATTGTCCTTCTCAAGAGGCAATGCAGCCCAATTCGCATATAGAAGGTCGTTTATCTGTGATTTGAAGTCTCCAGGTTCAGGTAATTTTAATTCTGATAATAGCTTGCATGCAATAGTTTCAAATTCGTTTATTACGGAGGACTTTGCATACTCACCAATTTTCTGTATATTGTCTGATTCTACCTTTGCGAAAAATCGATTGGGTTTAGAAGAGATACTCTCATTCGGAAAAATAAACTCAATACTGCACTGGCTATCAAGCTGTTTCATCGTGGAATCAATTAAATGCGATAACAGGTCGCTCCCTGCTTTAAGGTCATGTGTTTTGCGCGCTTGCTCGATAAAAGACTGGACGGGTCCGATTGTGAAGAGGAAGAGATACTGGGTCACAAGATAACCTCCAGTTTTTTAGGTATTGTGGTTAAGAATTCAGTAATTATCTTTTCATTGGGTCTCTTTACATTATGTCCATATTTACTCATTATATTATAATTAGACGGCGCAAGTTCACTATTTAACCAGATAATGACAGGGAAATACGTCATATCATTTGTTTTTATTACCTTGAAAATCAAGGGCGAAGCTCTTCGTTCAATAAAATCAACCACATTACCTTTATCATTTGTATGTCCAGCGCCCATTGTAATTTTAGGGTAATTTTTATGGACAACAGGAAAGCCAAAATTGGGAGTGTCTGATACTCTCGCTTTATTTGTTTTCCGAAAACTAAGAAAAGGTTCACCTATGATTTCCAATGCATCTTTCCAATTATTTTTTGGATCAAGAATATATATTTTACTATTCTTTAGGACTGAATAACTTGAACAAAAGCAACTATTGATCATTGGGTTGATGTTAGATTTAATATATTTTTCTAAGTCTTTCACTGACAATATATTATTAGTATCAAGCATTTTTTGGTAATGTTCATCTTTATCAGAAATTATCTGTCGTAATCGAAAAGACCCAGCTCCACGTCTATTTCTTGATCCTAAACCACCAAAAAAAGCCAGTACATAGACAGAATTTATCAATTCTTGTAGAATTTCATCATTATATAATGAGACTTGTATCGAAAATAACGTGCCACTTTTGATATAGGGACGTTCATTAACCATAAAAATCGAGTAAAGAAGATAAGAGATACCTTCGTATTTTTTTGGAACTTTATATTTATTACCTATTTTTGAAGTTCTTTCCTCAAAAGGAATTTCCTCCCAGAGACTCTTGACAATATCGTTATTAATCAACTGCTTATTTACACGAATACTAAACTTCGACCGCCCTATCTTCTCATCGCTTGTCCCAAATATCTTCGCTTCTTCTTTCTTCAAATTTTCAATTGTCATATGCCCATGTAATGCTCTCCACCAGAAACGCATCATACCTTTAATTGAAGGAGGTCTCAATTCGGGTGTGCGCCCATCTGCACCAGCTAAAAACACTGGTGTAACAGTTTCACAATTAAATGTTATTGTCTTCGTTGTGTTCCCTCCAATGTTTTGCCCCATATAGTTCTAAGAATAACTCTGCAATGTCTCACCTCTACATCATGCACCACCGCCGCAAGCAGCAGGTCTTCATAATCCCTCCTTTCGACCATGCCTTTGTTAACGGGCTGATTCTGTATAAATCTTTCGCATAATTATAATTAGGAGCTCATCCTGCCCTGAGTTTTGCGGTTTCACCTGGCAATTTTTAAAGCGGTCTTCAGGTTGATTGATCTGATCAGATGTTTGACAGCATCAAAATGAGCGTTATTTGCATCGTCTGTCAAAATATGCTTGATGTTTTCAACGATGCCTGTTGCAGCAATAATCGAATCGCCTGCTGGAAGACCATATTCCATGCGCAGCTCTCCAGCGCGCATTGCTATAGTTCTATCCATATCTACAAAAACCAGGTTTGAAGAGAGCAGTTCGCTCAACAAATCTATTCCCAGTTCTCTCGCATCTCTCTTATTTTCTTTCTCGCTTCTTCCATCGTAAACTCAGGCTCTACTGAACCGCAGAGATCTACCAGTTTTGTTCTCGGTTTAATAATGATATATTTCTCCTCCTCTATGAAAACCACTCTCTCACCCTGCTTAAGTCCGTATTTTTTCCTGAGCCTTGCAGGTATGACTATCTGTCCTTTTTTACTCATTCTTGATGTTTCCATGTTTTACACCGTTTTACTATGTTGTACTATATATTTTATCAAACCCGATGCTCATTTCAAGTCATTCTCCCCAGCTCTACTATAAAGCCACCCTGAATTCCTTTCTCACCCTCTCCATCAGCTTCTTCTTGCCCTTATTCTCAGCAGCGAATCCCCTGATGAACTCAACCCACTTAGCTTCATTCCCTTTCGCTGCATTGATATCCCTTATAGCCGCAAGAAGTAAGACCGCTTTATCATAATTTACATGGGAGCGGAGAACATCCCCGTTAATCCGCATCCTGCAAAGATCCGTTCCATCATCTGGCGCCGCCCTTGCGACCTGTGCCACAAGTTCTACTGGAACGTCATTTATGAACTTTTTTGTAAGTGCGGCAGCAAGTCCTGGTTCTTTATTCATGAGATACGGCAAAAGCAGGATAGCTGTCTCTGCCCTTTCCATTTTTAAAATGTGGTCCGAAAGATCACAAAGCTCCTCCTTAGTGGACACATCCATCATCAGATCAAGAAGCGCCCCAATGGGCGGGCGCGCATCGAACCGTCCCCGCTCAAGCGCCAGTCTTGTAAGCATAGCCGATTCGTTCCTCAACCCTTTATCTGCGGCAGCACTGGATGCTTCAATAATAACGCTTGAAGACACAGGTTCTGCATGGATCATTTCGATTGCAGTATTCAATTCACCGTCATGCACAAAGGCCCTGACCGCGTTGTCCCTGTTCTTAAGACCGGTGCGCAGCGCTGATCTGAACTCATCAAGCATGCCTGTAAAGTGGAAGACTTCTTTTGCTTTTTCGTATTTTTTTGCGTCAAAGTAACGCGACATCATCTCAAGCGCAGCAGCAAGAGAAGTCTTGAAGTCTATGAGACCTGGTTTATCTTTCACCATTACCTTAGCAATATCAAAATATAGTTCGCTTAAATGTGTTGTTCTTTCTTCTGGCAGCTCCATACCCTTTCTGACTGCATCCAGCGCCTCCCCAAACCTTTCTTCCTGGGCAAGTACCTCCGCCAGCCTGATATAATCCTCTCTGTTAGCAAGTTCATATTGAGCAAGACGCAGCTTTTCATCGGGCTTTCCAAGCAGGTCATACAGCTCGATCAATAATCCTATTATCTTATCTTTTTTATATGTATAACTGAAGCCGGCGCTGGTTTTTCTTATGTTCATTAATGTCTCAAGAAAATGTCCTTCCATTCGTGCTATATTTTCCAGAGATATGACGCCTGCGAGCATTTTCTCCGTTTCCAGGCCGTAATCCTCATTATCAATAATGCCAACTATTTTTTCCAGAAGTTCATCCTTAAAAGAAGTGTCAGCTATATTTTTTACACATTCATTGAAATCATCAATACACTCTGATACAAAGTCGCCCAGGCCACCGTCAGAGTCATCGACACAATTATTGTATGCTTCCAATGCGCCTTTCACCAGTGCCAGATAAATTTCAGCCGCCCCTTTATAAGACCCTTTTTCCATGAGCCTGTCGGCTGACCTTTTTACCTCTTCAAGTTTTTTGACAGTATCCCATATATGGTCATAATCAAGTTCCCCACTCACTATCCAGCTTATCTTATCTGATACAGCCTTAATATTGACCTCTGGTTCTTCTCCAGTCTCCATAAAAAATTCAGCGACAAGAGATGGGTTCTGTTTAATAATGTTTTTTATAATATTAATAACTTCATCTTTATTCATATTTTCAAGGGTTTGAATGAATTTATCAGCATCAATGAACGATGATGTATCATTGACCCACTGCAGCAGAAGGGCAACCCCGTGCTTGCACATATTCCCCACAGGACAGGAGCACTCGGTGCTCATATTTTTATCATCGATGTAAGCCCTCACTTCATATGGCATTGAGGCACTTCCCAGTACCTGAGCGTAAAGCGTATTCTCCACTTTTACAGGTCTTAGGACATGACCGCTATCATAGTAGTCCTGCCCCTTGAAAAAAGTTTTGTCACCGAATATTTCCCTTATTTCATCTTCTGTCAGTTCCGTCATAGTTTATCCGAGATTTAACCTGACTGCTTTTTATCGACATATTTCTTGCGCCCCATTAATATCACTGCATATCTGATTTTCTACATTCTATTAAAAATTTGCGTTTATGTTTATCGTCCTATGCCCTGCACACAGCCTCATACATGCAGCGCCTTTCACACTCTGCTATGCCTGGATCTTTCTCCTCATAGACCATCTCAGCCTTTTTGTCCCGCTCTTCAATCCACCAGCTGCGAAGATCATCATTAATGTGGAACAGATCGCGCTCAACGAGAAGGCGGTTATCCTTGAAATTCAGAAAAACGGTGCATCCTATATCAACAGGAGCCTCGTATATGCTCTCAAAGACAAGAGCATAGCCTGTCGCATAGAGCCTGTAGAAATTTATTTCTCCCTTTTTTATACCTGTTTTTACATCGAATATGATATTGTGCAGGTAATCGTAGCAGTCCATACTCAGGATGCCACTGCATCCTATGAGTTCGCCGCTGATCTTGTGCTGTAATTGAACAGGCAGCAATTTTCCAGCAAGAAATCACATGCTTCCTGCCCAATACAGGAGCGAATATAATGAATGGATTAAACCAGCAAATACCTTTCGGTAGCCTGATGAGGGTCATCAGGATAGGAGGGGAAAGGACTCACCGACCTTTTCCAGTCTTATGTGCCGAACAGGATAGAATATACAAGGTCAGGACTTGGGATCTCGGCATAGCCATGAGCATTCAAGGCGGAGATCATGTGCTTGTTAACCAGGATGAAATCATAAAATTATATGACAATAAGATTGCAGTGGTGATGAAATGAAAACTCCCTCCCAAACAGTCTTTGAGTCCTTTTGTGACATGGCAATAATGCTTGGTTTTAAAATCGAACGACACCCGGATAAATTAATAGTGTTCTTTAATCAAGACAATGAACCAAATGATTGACCGCATTAATTTATTTAAAAACCGTCCCCATCAACCGCCTCTCATCAACCCCGCAGCTCCACAGCAACAACAAGTTTTAACTTATCACAAATCCAAGTAGTGTTACACTAACCTTTGTCTTTCACTGTGCTATACTCACAACAGCCCGACAAACTCATCTACAGTTAGTCCTGCACTCCTGATTATGCTCTTGAGTGTTCCTCTATCAAGGGTCTCGTGTAAAGGTATGGTTATTTTGATTTCTGTTTCTGATGTAACTTTTTTCATCCTGATATGGCTTCCTCTCTGCCTGACTATAGTAAACCCTGCCTGTGCCAGTGCTTTAACTGCTTCTTTTCCTGAAATTACAGGCACTTTGGTCAAACTGTAACCTCTGCGACCTGTCCAGTACTTATAGAAAGCGTATCGTCCTCTGGTTCCAGGTATAATTCAATGGCTTCTTTGATATTCTCTAGGGCTTCTTCGATTGTTTTTCCCTGAGATATGCAACCCGGGAGCGAGGGGACTTCGACCACATACCAGCCGTCCTCTCCTTGTTTTATGATGACTTTGAATTTCATGGTATTTACCTTTGACGTGTATACTTATAAGGATAATCCATTCATATAAACGCAAAGCATAGCAACAATAATCTTTGCGACCTTTGCGTTCTTTGCGGTGCGTTTCTATTTTTATCATCCCGATGCGGAAATCATCTGCATTCATCGCAGACAAAATATATCATTGTCTCATCCGGCGTACCACAAACACCTGCCGCCGTATCATGCCTGGTAACCTCTTTGATCATTCCCTCGGTCTTTGATTTCAGCACCTTAAATATTGGCAGCGTTTCATTTACTTCCTTTCCCGCTATTGCGGGTTTATAATAGATGCAGCTCGTCCCGCATTCCAGTGAAGCTCTGCTCATCCCGCAGCACCTGGCACATATTTCATCGCCCCTGGCAGGACAGCTTCTGTTGGGCGATCTTCTGTTACAAAGCGGGCATAATTTTTTCTTTGTCATATACTCCCTTTGATTTTGTCATTATTATACCTTTAAATTATCGTTATGGCTTATGAATCTAACTCTCTTTAATGCGAATATTACAGGCACAATGCAAAGACTTTTAAGGATATACACATATGAAAAAAAACTCTAAGGTGGGCTACGGCGCCCCTCCCAAACCTATTGTTTTTATTCCCCCGTTTTTCGGGAAAAGTTTCACCGTTGAAGAGAACGGTTTCCTTGATGTGGGTATTCTTCTGTTTGGCAGGTTTACCCGCTACCTTCCCCATGTGGCACTTGGGCTGAGCATGCTCGGGCAGAGCGGGATCGGTTCTGAGAGAAGGTATGATGTTAATAAGTTTAAACTGGAAGAGATGAGATGCAGCACAGCCGTAAAATCCTCACATGTCCATTTTCATAACGTTAAGAGCAGATCGCTGCGAGCCGGTAAAAGGGACTTCCATACATATACAGGAACTGCTGAATACTCTATCGAGAAAATAGATGAGAATGCAATACGTTTAATCAGAATCGGGCTGCTTATAGGCGCCGGACCCAAACCATCCTTTGGACTTGGATTTCTACGGATGATTGATTCAAATCATTAAACTCACTTTGCTTTTAAATCTGAGAAGTTATTACTATCCCATTTGAATCTATCTCATATGCCAGGAGCTGTACGGGTGTCCTGGTATTCCTCATCTTTACGATATCCATCACCCTCTCCCTTCTACCTGTGTAAGGGTTCTCTCTTCTCAGGAGCTGTATAGCACCATATGCAGAAAAGGGGGCTATATCACTTAACCACCTTGAGGTGACGCCATCAAGTATCACCATAGCTGTAATGCCCATGTTGGTCAGGTTATATATAAGAAGATCGAACCTGTCCCTGAACTCATGCATCGTCAGGTTGGCTGTGTGGCTACCGAGGCTGTCTATGATGAGTACCTGGGTGCCTTCAGGCAGATGCCCCAGTAGCTCAACGAAGTTACCTTTCATAGCATCCGGGCTTATACTCAATGCGGTTTCTATCTCCATGGCCCTATAGCTGATCAACTCTATAAATCTTAGAGTACCTCTTTTCTCGAACGCCTCAAGGTTCCAGCCAAAGGACTCACCCTGGAGCCTGAGATCGCTTAAGTTCTCTTCTGTGGAAATATATACTGTCCTCAGACCTTGAGCACAACTGGCGTTTGTGAATTGGAGCCCGAAAATGGTCTTGCCAGTGCCTGGATCGCCCGTGATCAATATAGTTTTACCAGCCGGGAAGCCTCCGAGGATCAGGTCCAGTTCCGATATACCAGTTTTAATTCTCTCCATCGACATACCTACTATTACACCAATGTATATTTAGAGCTTATTCTAGAGATCAATTACATATTATAATATCGATCGGGCATGTATTTCGAACCTGCAGGTCTGTGAACCATTCGCAATGCTGGTTTTCTGATCAGCACTTCCTTTTAGTGCTGTCCATGTGAAGCTGCGTATCACCATCGCCCGACAGATGAAGCAGAATATCGGATTACCGCTTGCCTCATCTATCCACGGGCAGTTCAAGAACTCAATGTCCCTCTTTATTCCTTCAGATGTCGTTCTGGTCTGTATTCCAAAATTTGAGAACAGCCCCAGGAGCCAGGGCATGAGAACATCAAGGATCTCCTGTGTGTTTTCTGCTCCGATCCTCTGATCATAACCCAATCGTTTCATTTCCTCTTCAAACCCTGGTCTGGCATTCTTCTCGAACCGTTCAGCAAAGTTTATAATAAGTGTATTCCTGACCTGGGATGGAACATTGGATGCAAAGACCGGCAGTGCGCTTACAATAAAACCATACAGTTCAGCCCTTGCCTTCTCTTTTAGCATCCTCTCTGCCTGCTTCCGCTCTGTGATGTCACGCGCCACACAAAGGATCAGCTTTTTACCGCCAGATTCAATGATGCAGGCATGCACTTCGACAGGTATTATTGATCTGTTCTTATCTAAATGAGCAGACTCAAAGACAGCTTCACCTTTTTCCACCAGGTCCAGCGTTCGCTGATTGGCAAGCCTGGAATATTCTGGAGTAATAATACTATAAAGATTCATGTTCATCATCTCATCTCTACTATATCCGTGCGACCTGTAGGCCGTTTCATTCAGGTATATGAAATTCCCATCCAGGTCATGCACAAAGATTGAGTCATTCGCTTTATCCAGAAGCTGCGCCTTTATCTTAAGCTCGTCCTCTGATCGCTTGTGTTCAGTGATATCACGCTGGATCGCCAGGAAACCGATGATGTCCCCATCACTATTCAAAATCGGATTAGCAGTGTTTTCGGTATTTAAGAGCCGCCCATCCTTTGTCTTATTGATTATTTCTCCGCTCACAACCTTCTTTGCAATGATCGTATCCCAGAACTGTTTATAAACCTCCTGAGGAAGAACACCTGATTTCAGAATACGGGGTGTTTTTCCCAGTGCTTCATCCCTGCTGAACCCGTATATCCTCTCAAAGGCAGGATTAGTATACGTTATCGAGCCCTCTTTATCTGTTATAAAGATAACCTCATCCGATCGCTCAATTCCCAGTTTAAATTTTAATAACTCCTCCTCAGCATACTTACGCTCTGTTATATCTTCTCCAGAGCTGAGTGTTGCAATAATCCTTCCTTCCTCGTCCCTCAATACAGTATTATGCCAGGCTATAATCCTCTCCTTACCGCTCCTGGTCAAAACGGGATTCTCAAAATATTCAGCAGGTCCAGCTCCATCAGCCACTGATCTTTTGCACATCGCTTTTATTTCATCTCTTATTGTTTCTGGAAGGAAGGAGTCAAACCAGTTTCTGCCCACAATTTCGTTTTCTTCGTATTCTAAAATCTCACATCCTTTTTTATTTATTAAGACAACTTTTTGATCAGCATTTATAACTACGATCATAACCCCTGCAATATCAAGATACTTTTGCGCCCTATCCCTCTCCTGCTGTAGCTTCTCCTCTGCCTGTTTTCGCTCTGTGATGTCCCTTATTATATCTCTTGAGCCTATGATTTTATTACCATCAATAATTGCAGATGAGTTGATCTCAACATCTATGATACGTCCATCCTTTGTGCGTACCTTTCCGATGAATTTCTCATAAGATCCATTTTTTCTTAATTTATCAAACTCAATTTTTGATCTGGGGATCTGCTCGGGTGGAATAACATCCAGTATGTTCATACCTAACAATTCTTCTCTGGAGTAACCAAGCAGTTCAACTAATTTTTTATTAACATCTTTATAATTTAAATCAGAATCTATTATACATATGGCATCATTTGCATTCTCGAATAAATCCCTGTATCTTTCCTCAGATTGCTTAAGCGCCTCCTCAATTCGCCTGTGCCTGGCTAATACCCTTGATATTAATACGCCAAATATAATGAAATATGCAATCCAGATCGACCGTATATAGAGCCCATAACCAGGCACATCAAAAATAAACAGTTCTAAAAATGATTTTTGATAGAGAAAGAAGTAATCTATGACAGTATCAAATATCCAGATAAAAAACCCGAAAATGATTGAGAGTGTTAAAACTTTGTGTTCAGTTTTTATAACTCCGCCACCACCTGATTATAAAATTTCTCGTTTTAATGTGCATTTCTTTTTTCAACCAGAATTATGTTAATAATATTCTTATGTTAAAAAACTTACTATATCATTTTTGTACAGCATTAATAATGTTTTTGGATATATCTTTATTTGACCACTGTGTTTACAACCTTTGTATCCACTGTCTGCCCTTTCAGTATGAGGGCAGCAGTGATTGTATACTTTCCTGAAGGTTTTACTCCACTTATCTTCTCAGGTATTGTTACCCTGATTGGAATCTCGTATATCTCACCTGGTCTGATGTCGGAATTATGCTGGCTGAAGAATTCTTTTTTTGCCTTATCTCCCATCCATGCATAATTGTTATTGACTATCAGTGTTTTAGTATCAAACCCTGAAACTATAGTTGATCCTGTGTTTTTCAGGATTATCTTCCCGTCAACCGTATCCCCTGCCGTATAGCCCGGTGCAACATCGATCTTAGTAATTTTTATCTCGCTTACTTCCTTTATATTGAAAGTACCTGATGCTATGGTAATCCCCCGATACTCTGCCCGCCATGTATGCTCTCCTGCAAAGAGTGCTTTTGTGGAAAGTGAGCCGCAGGGGTTTACCTCAGCCAGAGGTAAAGAATCTATGGAGACCAGGACTCCTTTCACGCCTTTATTTTTGCCTCTGTAGAGGGTCTGGAATCCCCACTGGTTCTTTGATACTGCAGAATCGCGCAGGGATACACCATCAGCAGAATCTACTACAAGTATTGATTGCTCTGCAGTGAGTGTCCCATTATCAAAATTCACGTTCAATGCTACCTGATGCTCTCCCATATCGAATTTTTTACGGAGTTTCCGGCTACTTCCAGCAATTTCACCATCAATATTCCATTCAAATAACGGCTTATCGATATTTCGGGTTGAGGCTGAAAGCTCAATTTCTGTATCCTTCCAGAGCACGCGATCGCATCCTATAGAAACAGATGGCTCGGTTTCAGGTTTTTCCTGTAGCGCCTCTTCTGTATCCCGTGGAAGCACAAGACCAAGGACAGTAGCCAGAACCAGCATCATCAGGACCAAAACTTTAGCTTTCTTATCCAGCAAGAGTTCAATCTCCGATAGCAAATTGGTACAGCAATATAAAGAATTTGTCCAAACGTACTGAATAAACTGCTGGTTGGTATGATAGAAAACTATTTAAGTATACAAGCGGTAGCCTATAGTCGGTCTCAATATATCCTTCATTTGAGTCGTCTCTCAAGTTGGGTAAATACATTGTAAACAGTTGAATTAACGAACAAGCTAGCGAATCTACAGCGAAATCAAATAAGGGTTTGTTGAGGCCTTAGACTTCATAGGAGATAGGATTATGGCAACACCAACCCCGGAAAAGCTTCTGGAATTCATAAAAGAAAAGAATGTGAACATAAAGAAAAAGACGATAAACCCGAATGATTTATTAACTACGCCTTGTAATTAGAGTGCATTAGAATCAGTGATAGCTATGATAAGAACAAACGAAGATGTGCTCAACTCAATCGAGGAAGATAAGGTTCGATTCCTGCGATTACAATTTGTTGATATTCAGGGAATGATCAAGAACGTGGGCATCCCTGTATCACAGGCAGAAAAAGCATTAAAGTCGGGTATATCATTTGATGGCTCCTCAATAGAGGGCTTTGTCAGGATAGAGGAATCTGATATGGTGCTGAAACCTGATATCAGTACCTACAGGATTCTCCCCTGGGACGTGAGCGGCGGCAAAGTCGCCAGGATTATATGCGATGTTTACAAGCCAAATGGCAAGCCGTTCGAGGGCGACCCGCGCTATGTTCTAAAGAGAGCAATGAAAGAGGCTGAAAAACGCGGTCTTGTGATGAATACAGGCCCGGAGATCGAATTCTTTTTATTCGAGAGAAAGGACGGCGAAGCCACAAACAAGCCTCATGATTTTGGTGGCTATTTTGATTTCCCACCGATTGACCGTGCAGAAGAGATCCGACAGAACATTGTTGTTGCTCTTGAGAACATGGGATTCAACATAGAGGCATCACACCATGAGGTATCGGCAGGACAGCATGAGATCGATTTTAAGTACGCTGATGCGCTAACCACTGCGGATAATGTGATAACGTTCAAGTTTGTCACAAAGACCATAGCTCGCATGAATGATCTTCATGCATCCTTTATGCCAAAACCTGTCTTCGGTATAAACGGTTCTGGTATGCATACCAATATCTCCCTGTTCTCGGGCGAGAGGAATGCCTTCTATGATGAGATGAAGGAGCATGAGGTGAGCGATACGCTGCGGTATTTCATAGGCGGATTGAAGAAACATGTCAAGTCATTTACAGCAGTAACAAATCCGATCGTGAACAGCTATAAGAGGATCGTACCTGGATACGAGGCACCGGTTTATGTTGCATGGTCATGGGCCAATCGCTCATCATTAATACGCATTCCCGCAGCAAGGGGGCTGAGTACCCGTATTGAGCTTAGAAGCCCTGATCCGTCCTGCAACCCGTATCTTGCCTTTGCGGTCATACTGATGGCAGGGCTTGATGGTATAGAGAACCAGATCGATCCTAGCGAGCCCACCACACATAACCTGTTCCATTTAAATGATGGAGAGCGCAGGGATATGGGGATCGAATCTCTTCCTGGCAATCTTAAGGATGCACTGGATCATCTTGAGAACGATAATGTTGTGCGGGATGCACTTGGAGAACATGTGGTTCGCGATTTCATGCGGCTTGGAAGGGCTGAATGGGATGCATACAGAATAAGGGTACACCAGTGGGAACTTGACCGCTATCTGAATATTGTCTGATATGAGGTGAGATGCCAGCAAGTACGATCGACTCAATGGTACAGAGAAAACTCATAGAGATCCTGAGGATACTCTATGAGAACCATGAGCCCATAGGGGCACGGTTGATAGCAGACAGAATGAACGAACGCGGATACCCTATAGGAGAGAGAGGTGTGCGTTATCACCTGAGAATCCTGGATGAGAGGGGTCTCACCCAGCGCCAGGGGTATGACGGCAGGGTTATCACAGAGCGGGGAACAAACGAGCTTAATAATGCACTGGTAGGAGACAGACTTGGCTTGATTATCACCAGAGTAGAGAAGCTCATCTATGATACGACCTTTAATCCTGGAACAGGGAAGGGCAATGTAGTTATCAATACATCAATTATTGATAAGAATGATTTTGATAGAATAATAGAGATACTGCGGCATGTGCTGTATAACTGCTATCCCATCAGTCCGTATATAAAGCTAATAGAGGAGGGAACTATCACCTCAGATATTAAAATCCCGGCAGGCAAGATAGGCATAGCAACAATGTGCAGTATAACGATCGACGGGATCTTATTAAAAAGCGGGATTCCTGTCAATACTAAATACGGCGGAATATTAGAGATAAAGGACAGAAAACCGTTATGTTTTGAGGATATCATTGCTTATAGCGGTACTTCCATTGATCCCATGCGGGTTTTTATTTCAAGGAAGATGACACGGGTTATGGATGCTGTGGATACTGGAGCGGGCAAGCTTCTTGCAAATGTCAGGGAGATCCCTGCATCAGCACTCACTGAGGCCGAGAAGATCCTGCAATCCATTATAGATGCAAGAGTAGGCGGTATAGCCCAGATCGGAGAACCCGGCATGTCGGTACTCAAAGCACCGGTTGATACTGGCAAGGTCGGTGTAGTTGTGTATGCTGGAGTGAATGCCATGGCAGCAGTCGAAGAGATGGGCATTCGAGTAAATACATATCCGATCTCTACGATCACAGATTTTAAGGAACTGAAAAAGCTGGAATAAAATGAGAAATCGCATCAAGATATCAAGTCATACAACAGCTTACCTGCTAAGATCAGAAGTATAAGTGCGAACACCCTGTTGATCGCCCTGGGGGATGCGCGTTTGAATACCACCCTTGAGCCTGCCTGTGCGCCTATGGATGCTGCTATTCCTGCATAGAATAACAGGCTTATATCCATCTGCTGTTGCCCGAAACCAAGGTGCCCCAGAAACCCGGACAGGGAGATGAATGTAACTACGAACGATGAGGTTGCGACTGCACTTTTTGTCTCAAACCCGAGAACCAGAAGAAGCGGCACGATAAAAGTGCCTCCCCCGATTCCCACAAGCGATGAGGTAACGCCGATTAAAAAGCCGCCGCCTGCTCCGATCACTTTTTTTCTCTTTTCTGTTATCTCTGCAGCAATGATGAAAGTATCAAAGAAGATTATTCTTATACTTGCCAGAAAAAGAACTACGGATATCAGTATAATCAATATCTCAGTATCAATACGGGGGGCAAGATACGAACCTGTAAGTGCACCCATGATGGAAGCCGGGATGATCAAAACAGCAATCCCTGTCTCTACCAGTTGATGTTTTAGATAAGTGATTGAAGCCGAGGCTGCTGTAATCGCGTTCAACATAAGCGCAATCGGGATAGCAGTAAATATGGGAAGGCCAAGCCAGAGAAAAAACGGGGTATAGAAAATAGCCCCTCCAAGCCCGAGTGATGAGAAAATGATTGCAATAAAAAATGTGATGAATATAATCAAAAATAAATCCATGATCCATCATATATATACAGCAAGGTTAATGATACTATGGATTAAAAAATACTCGCTGAACCAACATGAACCTCGACGCACTTATATCCAACCATAAAGAAACCTTCAGGCAAAGGGTGATCACAGCTCTGGCAGAGAAGAACTCACTCACTGCCGAGGAGGCAATGACCGAATATAAAGATTTTATAGAGCAATACGTTGATGATAAGTACCAGCCAGTCCAGCAGCTTGCTGACAGGATAAATGGATCCACCGGGCCGGTACTTCTAAATATAAGGCGCGACAGGATGCGGGAAGATAGGTGCAGGCTCTGTGAAGGGAACCAGCCCAACATCGACCTGATCCATGAAAGATACGGGGACAGGATTGAGATTCTTGAGGTCACAGAGGACAGGCCAGATGGAGGGGCGCTTTATCATATAATCTTCCATGAAGAATCAAAAGAAAAGAAACTGCCTCTGACAGCCGTGATAGACAGGGGTGAGATCCTGAAGTTCTGGGCCGGTAAGACCGTGGATGCAGCGGTGTATGAGCGGTATATTAAGAAAATTTTGCTTTAGGAGTTGTACCTTCATTAGTGCAAGGTAAACAACTTTACAAATTTTTAGCTTTTAATAATAGTGTGCAGAGACGTATTTCCAAAAAATTTAAGTATCAACACCGTATATTTATAGCTTAAGATTAGTCTATCCAATAGACGATCTTGACGGAAAAGAGAATTGGGAGGTAAATTATGAATAAATATGCAGGTATCATAACTGCAATAATCGTCCTGGGCATGTTTGTCTTCGCAGGGGTAAGCAGCACATCAGGCCAGGTTATAGAAGCGCCAGAGAAGATGATCAGCGCCCCTGATGTGCCCGCAGATATGCAGGCAGGCAATTTCACAAAGCTTGAGATCTCACCCCGCTACGGAAATTTCAGGCTGCAGCCGGGGGAAAGCAAGGAAATGACGATCACCATCAGGAACAGGGAGAAAAAAACGGTCAGTGTTAAACCCGATGTCACTATACCGCCTTATGGCGAGTATATGATCGAGAAAGAGTGGATAACAGTAACGCCAAACAGCACTGATATAGGGGCGGAAGGCAGCCAGAAGTTCACAGTAAAAGCATCGATCCCGAAGGATGCATCCATAGGATACTACAGCGCCCAGATCGCTTTTACAGATGAGGTAATACCTGTGCCATATCCGCAGCCATTTCCCAGTTATGTCCATTCCTTCAGCCTTTCGATCGATGTCTGGACTCCACCTAAAATCCAGATAATGCCGTCTTATATAAGCGACCAGCTTGAGGCCGGGAAGGAATACGATTACGAGATAAGACTCAAGAACACAGGTGACAGGGCGATAGGCATAAGTCCGAAGATGAGCAGTGATGATAGCATGAGGTATTATGGTCCATTTGGTCAAATGACCTCAGCTCTCACAGACGATGCAATAACAATAACCGCGCCCCAGAGCGTTCCTGCTGGCGCTACAGAGGTTGTGAAAGTCCATGTCAAAGTACCTTCAGACGCAAAGGGATATTATAACGGCTGGATAGACCTTGGCATAGATGATCCCTCCGTAAGAGAATGGGAAGGAAGGGTGAATCTTAACTTCAATATATGGAAGCAGCCTATCGATCCTTTTGTCAAGAGCTTCAGCCTGAAAGAAGCTGCACCCACAACTATAGAGATCAGCTCCAGCTTCTTCGGGATGTACCCATGGGGTCAGGGGACAAAGACCGCAAAAGAACCATCTTTTGAAACCTCACTTGAGGGCGTGGATGGTAAAGCCGAGCTAAAAGTCGTAAAGACCGTGATAAAAGGCAGCGTGAGCATGGGGAGTGAGATTCCTCCATGGGAAATTGAGAGCACGGGTATATACCAGGAGATGGGAACACAGTATATAGAGACATACTCTGCTGATATTCCTGCAGGTGAATGGAAACTGAAAGTGCTGCCCAGGAACACGGACCGGTTTGAGTACACTATAACGATAGGAGGGTGATCCTTCTTTTTTTATTTTTTTATTTTTTATAAAAGATAAAGGTCGCTGGATCATGGATACAAAGATAAAATTCGTAACCGGATTTATTGTTCTGATATTAACCCTCAGTATCGGGCTCAGCTTAAACCAGGGGCAGCCTGATGTAAAGCCTTCATGGGTGCACCAGGTAGAGTGGTCGGATAAGCCGGATGATGCCGCAAAGATAGAGGAACTGCTGTGGGCGGAGATAACCCCTTATAGAACAGAATATGAGATGGTAAATATAAGCGCAAAAAGAGAGAAAGAAGGTATGCGCCTGAGGGTAATAGCCCGTGCAAAAGACTCGGATAGCCCTGATATCTACGATTTTGTGTATGATGAGAAAAAACTGCTGCTGACAGGCTATCTCCTTGAGGCAGTACCACCAGTGTACAGGAACGAGGCAATCGGCATTGCGCTCGGAAACCAGGAGGTAACAGCTTCAGTTGCAAACGCTGGTGCTCCGACTGTAAGACGCATCCTGCCCGGGACATCTGAGAAATTCTATGCGCCAAAAATGCTGTTGAGCGTTACATGGAGAGGGACTTCTGCATTGATCGATCCAGATGAGAGAAAAGTAGTGGACATCTGGAAAGAGAGCGTAAATTGAGCTATAGTTAAGTGCTTAAATAACAGTAAATAAAAAACCGCAGATAAACGCGGATGAACGCAGATGCAGGTTATCTGCATTTATTTGCGTTCATCGGCGGTTAATAAAATTTATGTTTATAATTTTTGGAGAGGGAATCATTAAATGGTTTAGAATATTAATAGGTGTACCGATCCCTGATTAGACGGGAGGATTGAAGATGGCGGTTGAGATCTCACATATATCAAAATCATTTAACGGGCAATCTGTAGTTAAGGACATATCTTTTGATATTGCACCGGGCGAGGTGTTCGGCCTGATAGGACCGAATGGAGCAGGGAAAACCAGCATAATACGCATGCTACTTGATATAATAAGACCTGATTCAGGCAGTATCAGAATACTGGATGGCTCACCTGAGGGAATAAAGGACAGGATAGGCTATCTTCCTGAGGAGAGAGGGCTGTATCGAAAGCTGACAGTTATGGATACTCTCATGTATCTTGGCGCATTGAAGAACAGACAGAACAGGGAGAGCAGAGAGAGAACACTTGAACTTCTTGAGAAGATGGATATGCTCTCGCATAAGGATAAGAGGATATCTGAGCTTAGCAAGGGCATGCAGCAGAAAATCCAGCTCATTGCAGCGATAGGCCACAACCCTGAACTCATAATCCTTGATGAGCCTTTCTCAGGCCTTGACCCTTTGAACATGAAGCTTGTAAAAGACCTGATACTTGAACTTGGCAGAGAGGGAAAAACCATACTGATCAGCACGCATATGATGGACCAGGTTGAGCGAATGTGCAACAGGATATTCATGATAAACAGGGGAAGCGGGGTCTTATACGGCAGTGTTGGAGAGATAAAATCCAGGTACGGGAAAAACACCATTTTCCTCGAGTTCGAGGGGGAGCTCAAGAACATAAAAGGTATAAGAAAAATCAATCACTCAGGCAAGTATGCAGAATTGGTTCTTGACACAGGCGCAGATACCCAGGATGTGTTAAAGACCATAGTGAACGAGGTGAGGGTAAGCAGATTCGAGCTTTCTGCGCCTTCCCTGAATGAGATATTCATAGAGGTGGTGGAACATGATAAAGTGGATCACAATAGCAAAACATGAATACGCATACAATATACGCAGGAAAGAATTTCTCTTTGTAACCTTTGGACTGCCGTTATTTATTCTGGCGATCATGGGACTGCCAGTGCTTTTAGCGGGCAGCAGCGCAGGCCCCGAAGAATACATGATAGGCTATGTGGATAGAACAGATCTATTTGATCCTGTGAATTTCATTAAATACGCGGATGAAGGACTTGCAAAAAAAGACCTGCTGGACGGCAGGATTACCCACTTCTTTGTCATACCCCCGGATTACACCGCGACCGGGAAGATTGATATCTTTTCGGCAAAAAAGGGATTACTGGGATCGACGGCAGTTGAGAGTCAGATAAAAGGCTTCCTGCTGGATAATCTGCTTAAAACTGAGACAAAAGATATAGTGGAAAGGGCAAAGAATCCGATTAACAGCGAATATTTCACGCTCAATGATAAGGGAGAGAGCACTGATGCAGGGTTATCTGCATTCTTGATCTCTATAGCATTCGCAGTTTTTTTCATGCTCTCCATCTTCTCCTCATCGAATTTTCTCCTGCAGGGCGTTGTAGAAGAGAAAGAGAACAGGGTTATGGAGATCCTGCTGTCATCGATCTCATATCGGGAGCTGCTCGTAGGTAAGATATTTGGACTTGGAGCAGTCGGCCTGACCCAGATACTTATATGGTTTATAACAGGGATGGTGCTGCTGTCCTCAAATCCGCTGTCTCTTGCATTCCTGCTTGGCAGGATAAATATCTCTATCCCGCTGTTGATGTTTGCTATCGGCTATTTTATACTGGGTTACCTTGTCTTTGCAAGCATAATGGCAGGCATCGGGGCAGTTGCAACGACTTCAAGAGAAGGACAGCAGATAGCAGGCATATTTTCGATAACAGGTGCTATACCATTAATGATCTCTCAATTCATTATCACAAATCCCAATGCAGTTCTCGCAAAAGCACTCAGTTTCTTTCCACTGACCTCTCCAATTACAATGGTAATGCGGCTATCCCTGGCACAGGTGCAGTTCTATGAGGTTATGATCAGCACTCTGGTATTGATGGCTTCAATTCTTATTATAATAGAGTTGTCTGTCAGGATATTCAGGGCGAGCCTTTTGATGTACGGGAAAAAACCAGCTATCAAAGAGGTGGTGAAATATCTGCATGAGGGCTAATGCTTACAGATACGACCTGAAGGAAACTATCCAATGATTCCAACTTTTAAAATTACATATTATCTTGAATATAGTATTTTGCCTGAAATCTTAGATAAATAGTCTTCTGTATCATCTGATAATGGTATATAAACCACAGAGTTCACAGAGGACACAGAGTTATGGTTTTTATTCTGTGTCCTCTCTGCATTCTCTGTGGCTTCATAAAAATATCCCGTCTAATTATTGGATGGGTTCATTTCAACCGAAAACCTTAAATTTATTGTTATCATATTTCGATATCGAAGTTTGATATTATGATAGACAAAGATTTTTTCCTTGGATTTATAAAAGTTCACATACTCTATCATGCCAGCAAAGAAGAGATTTATGGAGTAGAGATTTTAGATGAGTTAAGAAGGCATGGCTATTCCCTGAGTCCGGGTACTCTGTATCCTACTCTTCACCTGTTGGAAAAGCAAAGCTGCCTGAAAAGCAGGAGGGAAACCGTAAATGGAAAAGTAAGAAAATATTATTCTATCACGCCAGAAGGGTTAGAGATTCTGGAAAAATCAAAAATAAAAATTAGAGAGCTTGTAGAGGAGGTTCTGGAGTGATAAAAGGAGGTTATTAAAAATGAACATAATTGTTTCTATAGTGCTATTTGTAGTCGGACTCGGATTGGTCATCTACTTCGCTGAGAAACTTGTCAAGGGAGCTGTTGGAGCATCCATAGGCTTTGGTATTTCCACCTTCCTCATCAGTGTTATCTTTATCGGTTTCGACCCGGAAAATCTTGCTGTTGGGGCTGCAGGCTCTTTTGAGGGAGTGGCAGGAATTGCTCTGGGTTCCATCATAGGAGCTACTATGGTCGCTATCGCCCTTGCCTTTGGGATAACGGCAATGATTGCTCCTATGCGGTTTGAGCACGTCCCGAAGCAGATTCTTGTCGTGCCCATTCTGGCAGTACTTATCTTCTGGATATTGAGCTTTGATGGCCAGCTTTCGAGAACGGATGGTGCCGTTTTGCTCCTTGGTTTTGTTCTATCCATTGTCTATCTTCTGCGGTTAAGTAAAAGAGGTTTTGACATCAAACCAACAGGAGAAGTTGCCGAAACTCTGGAAGAAGCTGAAAAATTAAGTAAATGGAGATCCTCTGGGCTTCTTCTCCTGTCGCTTGCCGCTATCATCATTGGAAGCGAAATGCTGGTTACTGGTTCTGAAACTATCATTGCAAGCCTTGGATTATCTGATACGGTTTTTGGGATGACCATACTTGCGTTCCTGGTGAGCATCGAGGAGCTTGCAAGAGAACTTCCAGCAGCGCAGAAAGGAAGACCTGAGATCAGCTTTGGGAATGTGGCTGGTTCCATCCTTGCTTTTTTCCTGTTTAATGCAGGGATTATAGCTCTTGTAAATCCCATTGCGGTTGATTCTGAAGTCCTGGGGTTCTATCTTCCTGTGACCTTCGGTACGGTTATTGTGGTCTCGCTCTTTATGATGACCCGGAATATACCACGCTGGGCAGGTGGAGTTTTAGTCGTCCTATACTTGATTTTCGTTATTGGAGGTTATATTAGATAGGAGGTTAAGGAAATGACTGAAGTGAGATCGATAAAAGGGAAAAGGATAATACCTTTTGACCAGCCAATCAAGATTGCTTTACTGCTTTTCCACTTTATCGGTTTCAGCGTATGGTATGGTGGAGCAGTTATAGGTGTAGAAGCATCTGCTACATTTCCTGTGATTGCAGTGTTTTCTGGTGTGCTTCTGGTTGTTCGCGAACTCTATAAGGATGGGTTTGTATGGCTTCTTGTAACCGAGGGAGTATTAACTATAGTCAAAGTTGCGCTGCTTGCAGTTGCTGGTGCGTTGATGAGATATGAAGTACCCCTCTTGAGCATAGTAATACTGTGTGGGCTTCTCAGTTCGCATCTTCCTGAAAAAATAAGAGAAAAGCTGGTTGTGGAGAGGAAATGGAGACGAAAACGAAAGTTTTAGCTATAATTTCGTTGTTGGTCGTGGCACTAAGTTTAATTTTCTTTTTAATGATTTACTCACCAGGAGCTGGGATGTATGTTCATGCTGAAAAAATTCCCGAAACACCTGAAAAATATGTAGAGATCAGCTTGCTTGAATTAGAAAATTATCCCTATGTAAAAGAAGCTGTGATGAATCCAGGTACTATTTGCACTTTTAAACATTTGAATCGCACTGTTCCTGCCTGGTAAATAGGTTGCATAGTCTCTCAGTCGTAAATATTTATGTGTTCTCTAATATTAGTAAAGTCATATAAGATTATACGATTCAACTAATGTTATAGGATTGGTATAATATTATACAAAATTACTTATATATACTTTGGTCTCATACATAAGAGTGGCTTGTAACAGTGATGGGGAAAAACGCAGAGAACCACTGCGTTATAAAGCCTAAAGTACTAAAGGAGGAAAAAATTTGAGAAATAAAGGAATACAATTAGGCGCGATGCTTGTGGCAATGCTGCTGGTTGCAGTAGCGTTTATTCCAGCAATTGGTGCCCAGCAAACGAATTTAGATAAAAAAGTTGATGAAAAGCAATACGCTCAGCAATTAGATGCGGCTGTAAAGGAGATAAAGGAAATCCAAGAAAAAGTCAAGAGTGGTGAAATAACTCAGGAATTCCTACAAAAGAAAAAAATGCGCCTGATTCTGGATCAGTAAGCATTCTGGGTGCATCATACAACTACTCTGGTGTTGATTCAATAGGTACTTCAAAGGGTGGCTGGGGTATAGGATATAATAGGGCAGATGCATATCTTTCGGATCAGTATGCAAGAATTGCAGCCAGGTCTGAGATTCTTGGTTCCTATTATGCTGACGGGTACTTCTACAGGTACTTCTATGCCCCGGAAACAGGGAACGCAATAGTGAACGTTTACTTTGACTGGACTGGCGGATCGGCATGGCCAGATGATCAAAGTATAGATTTCGTTCTATATAAATATACACCCGGGTCTGGATGGCAAACAGTAACTACACAGAACGACGTGGTTAGCCTGACCGGATTGAAAACAGATGGCACAGGTGGACCATATAATGCAAATAGTGGTGTTTCAGTGTACCTTACGTCTGGTTCATATTATGCCCTTCAATTGCAGGTACATACCAAAACAAGTTCTAATGGAGGATTCAATCTAGCCGACTTCGGGTTTGACGCAATTGGTGGAACACCACAAGTGCACTGGCAATATGCCAAGGTATCCTACCAATAACTATATATGGATACCTTTCTATTTTTTTAAAATCAGAATAAGAGGTATAAAATATGATTATAATAGGTACTCAAGAGGTATTTTTAATTATTATAGAATTAATAATATTAAGTATCATTTTATATGTACTCTACAAGTTGATAAGAAAAGGTAAAAAGTAAATTTTCAATTATGCTTTCATCCTAGCAGCAAGTATAGATGTTGTTCTTTTAAGTTGTTATAGAATTACAGTTGCATTGGAACATATTTCAAATAAATAAGCCTGAAGCAAACTTGATAAGATAGCTTAAAAGTCTAAAACAAAAGCGATACCTCTATGGCTGCGCCTTTCGTTAGTGGTGTTGCTGCGCTGATCAAGAGTAAAAGTTCATCCATGACACCAGAGGAAATCCGTGATGCCTTGACTTATAATGCGGTTGATCTAGGAGAAGCTGGCAGGGATAGCGTATATGGATTCGGGCTGGTGCAGGCAGGTTAATATCAGATATGGTTTGGTATCCACTTCAAATTAAATGGTAACTCAAAACTCTTTGATAATAGCAACA